>JBDNJK010000066.1:0-25662 GCA_041687805.1 Acidimicrobiales bacterium | reverse complement strand
TAGCGGAGGCAGCGCGACACCAGCCGCAACTACCACCACAGCGGCCGCAGCCGGGGCTACCACCACGGCGGCGCCAACCACCACAGCCGATGCCGGCCCGAGCAATTGCACCGGCACCACCGCCTCGGAGTTGGCCGGTGAATACCCGGGCCAGTTCGAGCTTGTCGACTATGAGACCGCCGCCGGATGCGTGATGTCGTTCAGCGAGAACCCAGACATCGGTGCGCTGGCAGCACAAATCACCCACATCACCGGTGACCTGCCAGCAGTGGCCGATCGTCTCCCAGCTGAGCCTCTCGTCATCGCTCCCAGCGAAGCGATCGGCACGTACGGCGGCATCTTCAACGGTCTGTCACGCGCCAACGAAGCCGGCACATCCGACCTCTTGTCGTTCCGTCACGTCAACTTGGTCAGGTTCGCTCCCGACCTCGTCACAATTCTCCCCAACGTCGCCAAGGCGTTCGAGTTCAACAGCGACTTCACAGAGCTTTCGTTCACTCTGCGCGAGGGCATGAAGTGGTCGAACGGCGAACCGTTTACCTCCGAAGATGTCAGGTTCTGGCTTGAAGATCTGGTCGAGAACAGCGACATCGCCGGCGACCTCCGCAGCAACTTCATCCTTGGTGGCGTGCCTCTCGGTATCGAAGTCATCGACGATCTCAACTTCAAGTTCGTCTTTGGCGCCCCGACCCCGGGCTTCCTCGGAACGGTGGCCACGACTTTCGTGCAGTTCTTCCAGCCCGATGAGTTCCTCAAGCAGTTCCACCCCGACTACAACAGTTCGGTCACCAGTACCGACAAGATCCTCGAGATGTGGTCGCCGTCGAACTGGAAGGATGTCGGTTCACCGTGGCTGACCGGAACCGGAGACGTGTGGACCCCCACGCTCGAATCGTTCATCGTTATCGACGAATCAACCGAAGAACGACGATTGGTGGCCAACCCCTACTTCTTTGCGGTCGACACCGCCGGGCAGCAACTCCCCTACATCAACGAGATGTCGGAGCTGTTCATCGAAGACAGCCAAGTGACGAATCTTCGCATCACCAACGGTGAGGTCGACTACAAGACGCAGGCCCTCACCATCGCCGACTTCCCGGTTCTGTCCGACAATCAGGACAGCGGCAACTACACGGTGCAGCTCGCACCTTCGGCCGGAACCAACGTCTTCTATGCGTTCAACCTGGCCATTGCTGACCCGGCGCTCAACGCGGCGTTCAACGATGTGAGGTTCCGTGAGGCATTCTCGCTGTCGCTCAACCGTAATGAGATGAACGATCTGATCTTCTTCGGTCAGGGAGTCCCCCAGCAGTCGACTCCAGCCGACCCCAACACAGTCAATTTCGTGAGCGACGATCAGCTCAACGCGTTCATCGATTACGACCCGGAAGGCGCGAAAGCTCTTCTCGATGACATGGGACTCGTACCGGGCGCTGACGGATGCCGAATCAACGTCAACCTCAACTTCTCGGACCAGGGTTCACCCGCCGACATGCACGAGTTGATGCGCGGCTACGCCAAGGACGTCGGCATCTGCATCAGCGTCAAGCAAGTGAGCTCCGATCAGTACCGCGAGTCTGCAGCCCGAAACGAGCAAGAAATGCTCGCCTACGCCAATGACGGCACAACCGGCGCGTTCATCGTGGGTGCCACCAACCAGTTGGTCCCGCCTTTCGGCTATTTCTTCAACCCTGGCCCGGCGCTTCATTGGGAGGCGGCCACGCAAAATGTCGACAACGGTGTCGACCCGGTCGATCCACCGGCCGATGTGTTGAAGCTGATCGATCTCGTTGCCCAGTTCCAGCAGGTACCTCTTGGTTCACCTGAGAGCGACGCACTCGGCAGCCAGATAGTGCAGATTCACGTCGACAATCTGTGGAAGATAGGCACGATCGGTTCGAAGCCCGCACCGACGGTCTTCAGCAACGACCTCCACAACGATCCGGAGTTCACCATTCACACCTATGACTTCTACTGGGCGTATCCGTTCAACACCTACTCCTGGTTCCTCGACCGAAGCTGATATTGGCTAGTTTCGCCAACCGCAGTCTCGTCTCGTAATCGAGAGCGTCCGCCGGGCTCATCAAGGGCCCGGCGGACGCAATCTCGCCCCCACTGCATTACACGACCAGCCACAGCTATCGAGAGGCGTTCAACGCAGATATGGCCAGATACACGCTCCGGCGACTGATCGGGGGAGTCATAACTCTCACTATTGTTTCCGTGATCATCTTCTGGATCATCGAACTACCTGCCGGCGACGCCGCCGACATCTATCTGGCCAAGAAATTCCAAGGCGGCTCCACTCTCACGTTGAAAGAAATCGCCGCGGTGCGCGAGAGCTTCGGCCTCAACAACCCGTTTCTAGTGAGGTGGTGGGACTGGATCAGCGGCATCATCTTCCACTGGAATTTTGGTCAATCACTCGTCAACGAGACGCCCGTCAACAAGCTCATCGGCGACCGGATGCTGCTCACTACGATCATCATCTTCGCCACACTGTTTCTCACCTACGCGCTCGCCATACCGATCGGCGTCTACTCGGCGGTGCGCCGCTATTCGATCACCGACTACACGTTCACCGGCGTCGGCTACATCGGCCTGGCCCTACCCAACTTCCTGTTCGCGTTGATCCTCTTGTGGGTATCGGTGCGCTACTTCGGCTCAAGCGTCGGCGGCCTCTTTTCGCCGGAATACAAACATTCCGGCTGGTCGTTCGCCAAACTGTTCGACCTGCTTCGACACATGTGGGTGCCGGTCATCGTTTTGGGCACCGCCAACCTCGCGTTTCAGTTGCAAACCGTGCGCGCGATGATGCTCGACGAGATCAACAAGCTCTATGTCACCGCAGCCCGCGCCCGTGGCGTGCCCGAGGTCAGGCTCATCGCAAAATACCCGGTGCGTCAGGCGCTCAATCCGATTATTTCCACTTTCGCCTTCGACATCAACCGCGTGCTTTCGGATGCGCCGGTAGTGGCTTTGGTGCTGGCGTTGCCCGAGCTCGGGCAGTTGTTGATTCTCTCCCTGCTGGATCAGGACACGCAGGTTGCCGGAGCGATCTTGTTCATCATGAGCTTGATTTATGTGCTCGGCAATTTTGTGTCCGACATCGTCCTCGCGGCGGTTGACCCGCGTGTGAAGTTGGCGGGCTGACGTGGCTGCAGACACCCTCACCAAGCCCCCCAAGGCCACACTCAACGCCGACAAGTTAGCCGAAGCCACCCAATGGAAGATGGTGTGGACCAGGTTCAAACGACACCGTTTGGCGATGGTTTCGGCCGGAATTCTCTCCCTCTACGTATTGATCGTGTTCTTCGCAGACTTCGTGGCTCCCTACGGAGCCACGGCACGCGATACCAACTACCTCAAGGGCCCGCCCGAGCTGGTGCGAATCTGGGACGGTGGCCCGGCTCGGCCCCACATCGACTCGCAGATCACAATTCGTGGCGGCGTGGAAGACGGATTCGCCTACTCAGTGTCGGGCCTCGACGCCAACGAGCAGATCCGGTGGTTCGTCCACGGAAAGAAGTGGACCTTCCTCGGCTTGTTCGACTCCGACTTCCACCTGTTTGGGGTGGGTGACGAACAAGTCCCCGTTGAGAGGCAGGCCGCCCCCAGCGTCAGCTCCGGGAGCGGTACCAGTTCCAGCTCATCCGGAAGTGGCGACGCCGCCGGCAGTGGCAACAGCGCCGCCGACTCAAACGACCCGTTCGCCTCGATAGAACGCGACGAAAACGGCCGCCTCAAACTCGGTATCGGCGGAGCCACCACTACCACGACGGAGGCGGTCGTTCCCGCGGCCACAACCCCTCCCGCCGACGCATCCTCGGCCGAACCCGCCATCATCGAGACCGAATCGGCACGCGGATTCATCCACCTCCTCGGCACCGACGGGCTGGGACGCGACCAGTTCAGCCGAATCTTGGTTGCCACCCGCACATCGCTCACCATCGGCCTTGCCGGGTTGTTCACCGCATTCGTTATTGGCCTCGTCTTCGGAGGCGTCGCGGGATTCTTCGGTGGCTGGATCGACTACTTCATCCAGCGCCTCATCGAAGTGGTCCGATCGATTCCCACACTTCCTCTGGTGATGGGTCTGGCAGCTGCGTTTCCCCAGGACTGGTCCAACCAGAAGGTCTTCTTCTTCACGTCCGTCATTCTCGGGCTGGTCGGGTGGACAACTCTCGCCAGACGCATCCGCTCGATGCTGCTCACTCTTCATGACGCAGACTTTGTCGTGGCCGCTCGGCTGGCCGGGGCGGGCCCGTTCCGGATCATCACTCGGCACATGCTCCCTACCTTCTTCAGCTACATAGTGGTCACGCTCGCCATCGAGTTTCCCTACATGATTCTCGCCGAGTCGGTTCTCTCGTTCGTAGGGTTGGGGCTGCGTGCTCCCACAGTCAGTTGGGGCGTCCTGTTGCAAGATGCTCAAAAGGTCGAGGTGCTCGAACAGACGCCTTGGCTACTTGCCCCAGCAGCGTTCATCGTGATCGTGATCCTGGCCTTCAACTTCCTCGGCGACGGGCTTCGAGATGCCGCCGACCCATATCAGGAGTCGTCATGAGTGGCTCCACCGAACGCATTCTGAAGGTGCGCGACCTGGGGGTCACGTTTCACACCTCCGACGGCGATGTGCGCGCCGTCGACGGCATCGACCTGAATGTCGACAGAGGCCAGATCGTCGGGCTCGTGGGCGAAAGCGGGTCGGGGAAGAGCGTCTGCACCAGAGCCCTCATCAAGCTGCTGCCCTCAACGGCAAAGATCGATTCTGGCACGGTGATGGAACTGACCACAGGCGGTGGAGTCGTCGACATCGCGCAGATCGGGCGACGCGACCGCCGTATGAATCAGATACGTGGCGGCGAGATCGCCATGATTTTCCAGGAACCGATGTCGTCTCTGGCGCCCACGTACCGAGTCGGCAATCCGATTGTGGAGGCGGCCCGACTCCACCGAGACCTCACCAAGCAGGAGGCGCGTCATGTGGCGCTCGATCTACTCGAACGTGTGGGCATTTCGGAACCGTCACGTCGCATCGATCAGTACCCGTTCGAGTTGTCGGGCGGTATGCGCCAGCGGGTAATGATCGCCGTGGCCCTCGCCAGCCAACCTCGCCTTTTGATCGCCGACGAGCCAACCACCGCTCTCGATGTCACCATCCAGGCTCAAATCCTCGACCTGCTGCGCGAGTTGCGCGACGAGTTCGAAATGTCGATCATCTTCATCACTCACGACCTTGGCGTAATTTCACAGATCGCCGACGATGTGGCCGTGATGTACCTCGGCAAGATCGTCGAAACCGGCACCGTGCACGACATCATCACCGATCCCGAACACCCGTACACCTCTAAGCTCCTCGATGCCATTCCCCGACTCGATCGGCTCAACGAGCGCCTGTCTGCCATTCCCGGCGACATTCCGAGCCCGTTGGCCCGACCACCAGGGTGCCCGTTCCACACTCGCTGCGAGCAAGCAATCGCCGGCCGCTGCGAAGTGACGATGCCTGATCCGATCGCGGTCTCGGCTTCGCATCTGGTCAGTTGCCACCTCCACGACAAAGAAGCGGAGGCGGCGAGTGCCACAGCCAACTGATACCCGCATCCTCGATGTCGAGGGGCTCGAAGTCCACTTTGCCCAGCGTGCCGGGATGTTCAATCGCGAGGTCGGCACGGTCCGGGCCGTCGATGGCGTGTCATTCACGATCGACAAAAACGAAACCCTCGGTTTGGTAGGAGAAAGCGGATCCGGCAAGACCACGATCGGTCGCTCGATCCTGCGCGCCCTCGACCCCACCGGCGGGCGCGTCGACTTTCATGTCGGCAACGAGGTGGTCGATCTGGCCACGCTGTCCGGCAAGGGCCTTCGTAGCATTCGCCAGCACATGCAGATGATCTTCCAGGATCCGTACTCGTCACTCAATCCACGAATGACAGTGCGCGACATCATCGCCGAGCCTCTGATCGTCAACAAGCTGTGCAAGGGCGACGAGTTGGAGGAACGGGTTCGCGACATTGCGTTGCAATGCAAACTCAACGTCGAGCATCTGCGCCGGTACCCCCACGCGTTCAGTGGCGGTCAGCGCCAACGCATCGGAATTGCCCGTGCCTTGGTGACCAATCCATCGTTCGTAGTCGCCGACGAGTCGGTGTCGGCGCTCGATGTGTCGATTCAGGCCGAGATTCTCAATCTGCTCGGAGATCTTCAGGACCAGCTCGGCGTGGCGATCCTGTTCATCGCTCACGACCTGAGCGTGGTGGCGCATCTGTCTCATCGGGTGGCCGTGATGTACCTGGGTCAGCTCGTCGAGTTGGCCGAGACCGGGCAGATGTTTAGTCGCCCTCGCCATCCCTACACCGAGGCTCTGTTGTCGGCCATTCCGGCGATCGACCCCTCACGAGGGATGCGCCGTATTCCGCTGCTGGGTGAGATGCCGAGCGCGAGCGAGCCGCCGTCGGGGTGCCGGTTTCACACGCGGTGCCCGTATGCCGAAGATCGATGCCACACCGATGAGCCTGAATGGCGCGAGATCGAGCCCGGACGAATGGTTCGTTGTCACTTCAGCGACACCCTCGAGCTTCGCGGGGCTGACGATTCAGCCTGAGTGAAGCCCGAGAGTGTCGGCTTGAAATTCAGTCGACGCGGCCGGTGGCCTCGGCGTAGGCACTTGGATAACGGGCGAGGAACGCCACCACGAGGCGAAGCTCGCGCTGGTCGACACACTCGCCGATCTTGTGGGTGTTGTGTTCGATTCCCGGGCCGATTCCGAACATCGCCGGATGGTGATAGGTGCCGGCCGGGATCCATTCCTTGGAGGGCGAGACCGTGACTGATTCGTTGTCGGTACGAATTGGGAACCCAACGCCGTCGGTCGAGAAGATCCAACGATCGACACGGGCCTTGGTGCGAAGACCACCGTCGGGAGCATCGACCACATTCGGCGAGATCACGCCGTTGTAGACAGACTCGGCGACCGAGATCGACGGGTGATCTTCCGGAGTTGCCCATCCCGGGTAGATCTGCTCGTTGCCGAGCACGTAACCCTGCCATGTGGTCTTGTCGTAGACGGGCACCGCGATGTCGACAGTGAGGCCCTCATCACGAGCGACCTTCACCGCGTCGAGCGACTCGATGTCGGCCAGAGCCTGGTCGGGCTCTTCGCCAACGGTGAGACGACGGTCGAAACGGAACGTGAACCGGTCGGGCACGGCGCAATCGCTCGGCGTTGCCAGAGTCGACCATGAGGCCGTGCGGCTACCCGCACCGAGGAACGGATCGTCGAGAAAGCCATCGCCTTCGCGATAACGACGAGCAGCTTCGGCGACGATCGCCCCACCGTGTTCGAGCGGGTTGAGGCCCTCCCACGGCATCGAGCCGTGGCACGAGCGTCCGGTGACGGTGACCTCGATCTGCATGCGGCCACGCTGACCGCGGTAGATGCCAAGGGCACCCTTGTAGGCATCGCCGGTGCCTTCAGTGAGAACCACCACATCGGGAATCAATTCGAGGCCGGCACCGGGAAGCACCTCACGCATGACGTACATCGGGCCACCGCCATCGTTGTCTTCTTCACAGGCCGAGGCATACGCCCGCACGATCACGCCATGCAGCGCACCTTCATCGGCCAGCTCGAGGGCAATCTTGGTGGCAACAACCTCTGACACCACACCACCGAGTTGATCGGCAGACCCACGGCCGAAGATGAGTTGGTCCCATTCGTCGTCGGGGGGAAGATGACCAAGCTCGCTACGGAGGTAGTCGCGATCGATCGCTGAAGGGTCGACCATGCCGTTGTAGCAATCGATTCCGCCGAGCTTCTCGCTCCAGCTGTCTCGCAGGGCACGAACGGTGTCGCTGTGACCATCGAAGTAGACGACACGCTTCTCGGCACGAGGAATGCCATCGGTGGGGTCTTCGACCGACCACACCAGGTTGCCGTAGGCATCGAAGTCGACGTCCTCGGGTGATCTGACGGCACCGATCTCGATGATCTTGTCGCGCAAGTAGGTGAGGCGCGGACCCTCGTGATTGCTAAGTCCGCATTCGGGATCTCCGTCATCGTCGATCGCACGATCGACGTAGTCGGCCGGGATGCGTACACATTCCTTCAGGATCTCGGCGGCGAGTGGCAGGTATTGCGCACTCAGTTCGGCGACGCGGGCGTCAAGGTTGCTCATTTTCAGTTCTCCTCAGCAATTTCGGTCAGTCGGCGCTTGATGTCTGGAACCTTGGCTCCGGCCAGCATGGCCATGATTACGTACACCTTGTAGTTGGCCTCGCGGGCCACGTTGACCTTGTGTTTGTCCATGACCCCAGGGCTCACCTCGGCGCCGATGTCGGCGGGGAGACAGTGGAGGTAGAGGGCTTCGCCTTCAGCGGTGAGCGACATGCGATCTTCGTCGCAGATCCAGTTGGTGTACTCGGCGTTGCGGGCGAGAGCGCGCTCTTCGATGGCAGCGAGCCCGGCTTTGTCGCCGGCCGCATTCGCGCCGACCCTCTCAAGCATGAGGTCGTGGGCGCCCCAACTCTTGGGATAGACGATGTCGGCTCCACGGAAGGCCTCATCCATGTCGTCGACAACTCGGAAGGATCCACCGTTGGCCGAATTGGACTGTGCGGCGTCCATGCACTCGTCGATCAACTGATAGCCCGGAGGATGAGCGAGAGTGACGTTGGCACCGAAGCGGGTGAGCAACGTGACCAGGCCCTGGGGCACGGACAGTGGCTTGGCGTATGACGGTGAGTAGGCCCAGCTGACAGTGATGTTGCGATCGGCCACATCACCGAAATTCTCCTCGAGCCACATCAGGTCGGACAGGCTCTGGGTTGGATGGTCGACATCACATTGCAGGTTGACAACCGGCACCGAACGAGGATTATCGGTGGCATCGAGGTAATCGTCGATGCCTTTGGTGATGTCGCGAATGAAGGTGTTGCCCTCACCGAGAATCAGGTCGTGACGGATACCCATCGCGTGGGAGTTCATTCCCAACATGGCGCCGGTCTCAATGGCGGTCTCACCGTGGGAAACCTGGGTGGACGAACCATCGACGATCACCGGGCTCATGCCAAGACGAGCCGACGCCCCGCTCCAAGCACTCTTGGTGCGGGTGGACTGGTCGAAGAACACTGCCCACGCCAGCTCATCAGGGCAAAGAGCGGTGGACAGACCAGCGCGATCGAAACCGGCCAACGTTTTGGCCAGCGACCGGAGCGTTGCCAGATCAGCATCGGACCACTGCTGGGTGGTCAGAAGACTCTTTTTGTATATGGCATCGAGTGCCGTCTGATCTAGTGATTGAAGAAGCTCAACTGGACTCACTGTCTCTCCTTTTAGCGATGTATATGTGTGCCGGTCTTGTGATCAAGCGCGGTCACGAGATCTTCGGGTAGGCAGATGACGACCTCGCCGTCGACCTCCTCGAGATAACTGATCGCAGCCTGCATTTTGGGAGCCATGCTCCCGGCCGCGAACTGACCGTCGGCCGCCATCCGGCGCACATCCTCGAGCGACAACTCGGAGTGTTCGATCGGATTGTCTGAGTAGAAGTTTTCGTACACGCAGGGAACGCCAGTGGTGATGACAAATCGTTCGGCACCTAAGTGAACCGCCAGTAGCGCGGTCACCCGATCCTTGTCTATCACCGCCTCTTCTCCTTGGAACCGGCCTGAATCATCGAGACTGACCGGGATGCCGCCGCCGCCGCAACATATGACTGTGACGTCCATGTCGATCAGCTTTTCGATGGTTGAAAGCTGCATGATTCGTGTGGGGATGGGCGATGGAACCACCCTCCGGTGACCCCGCTTGGGATCCTCCATCCAGATCCAGTCGTGCTGGGCAGCCATGGCCTCGGCCTCGGCATTGTTGTAGAAACTACCTATCGGTTTGTCGGGGGCCTGGAACGCCGGATCTGCCCGATCCACCTCCACCTCCGTGACGATCGAGACGACGGGTTTTTCGAGTCCGCGCTCGCGTAACGTTGCTCTCAGGGCACGTTCGATCATGTATCCCATAGCGCCTTGGGTGTCGGCCACGAGTGAGTCGAGAGGCACTTCGTGAAGGGACCCGCTCGCCAGCTCTGATCGAAGTTGAAGGAAGCCGACCTGGGGGCCGTTGCCGTGGGTCATCACCACGCTCACACCCCGTTCGAGTAGATCAGCTACCGGCCCCATGGCTTTGGTGGTGACCGAGAATTGGTTGGCGACGGTGAGCTCCAGGGATGGATCGAGCAGAGCGTGTCCACCGATGGCAATAACCGTTGTACCGGCTTCGGTCATCTGCATGCCTCCTATTGCATCGAACCTGCTGACACTGCATCATGCGATCGCAGCCGAGACTCGTCGAGGTGGTCACACCACCCCGTTCACAGGCCGGAATCCTAGCAGTACTTCTTAACATTATGTCCAAGCCGGCCCGCCTCTCGGGCCTTAAATCCACAGCCTCACTGGACCTTTTGGTTGGAATTCGAACGATGTAGGCCGTGTATGCTGTCGAAATGGCCAAGGGACAGATCGAAATACTTGTCGAACCGTTCAAGGAGAACGATCCGGGTCCCCATGTGCGAGCTGCGATTGAGGCCTTGCAAGAGGCCGACCTGAAAGCCGACATGGGTGCGTTCGCCACTACGGCGTCCGGTGATCTGGAGACGATCATCGAAATGCTTCCGCAACTCTTGACGGCCGGTTTTGATTCCGGAGCAACGAGTATTCAACTTCGAGTATCGATCGACGATGCCTGACTCATCCGACGAGTTTCTCCAAGCTCTGCGCCCGGTCGTAGAGGCATTGGGTGCCGCAATCGTTCCCGAAAGAGCAGCCAGGCCAGGAGATTTTCCGGTCGAGTGGAGCGGAGATGTCGTCGGCTATGTGCGAGCCACAGAACTCCATGGCGCCATCGGGCGTCTGGTTGCTGCCATTGAGCGAGAGTTCGGCGCTTCGTTGGCCGACCTCGATCGAGCCGGAAAACAGTCCGCGGTGAGGCGGCTCGACGAGCAGGGTGCGTTTCTGCTCAGAGGCGCTGTCGACGATGTCGCTGGTCGGATGGGTGTGAGTCGGGTCACCCTCTACAACTACCTCAACGCCATCGAGGCCGACATGGACGCCGGCTGAAGGCCTGGTCTGCCGATCTGTTTGGCGGGCTCGTCGACCTGAACTGTTGGATTGTGACCTTTTTCTCTGGCCATTTATAGGGTGGGGGGTATATCGCACACATGACCAATCGCATCGACCTGCCGCTGGAAGGAATGACGTGCGCCGCCTGCGCATCGCGCATCGGGCGCGGCCTATCCAAGCTCGACGGAGTCGAACAAGCAGACGTCAACTTCGCGTCGTCGAAGGCAACCGTGTTGTTCGACCCTGATCTGGTCGACGAAATCAAATTCAAGGCGACGGTAGAGGGCCTCGGTTACTCCGTGCCCGAAAACCCCGACCAAGAGGCGTCCGAGCGCAAACACCTCGCCACGCTCACTCAACGACTGATCTTCGCCGCCATGTTCGCCACACCGGCGCTGCTGATCTCGATGGTGCCGTTCCTCGATTTCAGCGGCTCACGTTGGGTGGCAGGTGCACTCGCCTCACCGGTGGTGTTCTACAGCGGATTCGGTTTCCACCGAGCAGCCTGGATGAACCTCCGACACGGCTCCACCACCATGGACACGCTCGTGTCGATGGGCACGCTCTCTGCCTGGACCTGGTCGATGGTCGTCCTGCTGTCTGGCAGCGACGGTCACGTCTATTTCGAAACCGCCGGCGCCATCATCGGGCTGATCCTGCTTGGTAAATGGTTCGAGGCCCGCGCCAAACAGCGTTCCGGCGATGCCATCCGCGCCCTCGCCGAACTCGGCTCCAGTGTGGCCCTGCTGGAAGACGGCACAGAGATACCCGCAGAACAACTCGTCGTCGGAATGCGGTTCGTTGTCAGGCCCGGCGAGAAGATCGCCACCGACGGCACCATCGTCGAGGGGCATTCCGCGATCGACGCGTCGATGGTCACTGGTGAACCCGTCCCGGTCGAGGTCGGCCCTGGCGACGACGTGATCGGTGCCACGATCAACGCCAACGGATCACTCGTTGTGGAGGCCACCAAAGTCGGTGCCGACACTGCGCTGTCGCAGATCATCAAACTGGTCGAAGACGCCCAAGGCAGCCGAGCTGATGTGCAACGCCTCGCAGATCGAGTCTCGGCCGTGTTCGTGCCCACCGTGCTGGGCATCGCCGCCATCACGCTCGTTGGCTGGCTGGTCACTGGCCACGACATCAACGATGCGTTCACCGCTGCCGTAGCTGTCCTCATCATTGCTTGCCCGTGTGCGCTGGGGCTCGCCACGCCGACGGCCATCATGGTCGGCACCGGTCGTGGCGCTCAGCTCGGGGTGATCATCAAGGGTGGAGAGATCCTTGAACAGACCAAAGATGTCGACGTAGTGGTGCTCGACAAGACCGGAACCATCACCGAGGGGCGTATGGAGTTGGTCGAGGTCGTCACCGACTCCGCCACCGACGAAGCCACCGCTCGGCGACGGGCCGCTGCGCTCGAAGCCAAGTCCGAGCACCCGATCGCTCAGGCCGTGGCAGCTGGCATCGACGAGCTCCCGACTGTCACCGATTTCGAGAACCTTCCTGGCAGCGGGGTTAAGGGCGGCCTCGAAGACACGACCGTGATGGTGGGCCGCCGTTCACTTTTCGATCACGTTCCCGACGACATCGAAGCCGCAGCCACATCGGCCGAAAACCTCGGCCGTACCGCTGTGCTCGCCGGATGGACCGACCCGCAAGGCGGCTCAACTGCCCACGCCGTGTTCGTGGTGGCCGATCGGGTCAAGCCAACCAGCCGCGAAGCCGTCGCTGCGTTCCATGATCTCGGAATGGAGGTCGTGCTACTCACCGGCGACAATCAACGCACCGCCGATGCGGTGGGCGCCGAGGTCGGTGTCGACCATGTCGTGGCCGAAGTGTTCCCCGCCGACAAGTCCGCAGAGATCGCCAGGCTCCAGTCGCAGGGCAAACGTGTGGCGATGGTCGGCGACGGCATCAACGATGCCCCGGCTTTGGCGCAGTCGGATCTCGGGATCGCTGTTGGCACCGGCACCGACGTGGCCATCGAAGCATCCGATCTCACCATCGTGTCAGGCGACATCAGAGCCGTAGCCGACGCCATCTCGCTCTCACGCCGCACCCTCACCATCATCAAAGGCAACTTGTTCTGGGCATTCGCCTACAACAGTGCAGCCATACCCCTCGCCGCCGCCGGAGTGCTCAACCCGATCATCGCCGGTGGGGCCATGGGCTTCTCATCGGTGTTCGTGGTCACCAACTCGTTGCGCCTGCGTCGCTTCAAGGGCTACCGCCGATCAACCAATCCAACCGTCAACAAGGAAACAACCATGACCACACTCACCTACTCCATCCCCGGAATCTCCTGCGATCACTGCAAGATGTCGATCGAGGGCAGCGTCAGCAAGGTCGCCGGAGTCGAAAAGGTCGACGTGAGTGTTGAGGCCAAGACGGTTCTCGTCGAGGGAACCGCCACCGATGCAGTCATCCGTGCCGCAATCGACGAAGCCGGATACGAAATCGTCGACGCCTGAAGGGCCGGGGGCCTCAGGCTCTGAGCAGCCGTTCGATGGCACCGACAGCTTCTGTGATCTTCGCGTCGCCGTGATCAGATTCGGTGTCGGCGGCGTCCATCACACAATGGCGAATGTGCTCGTCGAGCAATCCCAGCCCGACGCTGCGTAGCGCGCTCGTGACCGAGGTGATCTGCGTGAGGACATCGATGCAGTACTTGTCTTCTTCGATCATTCGTTGAAGGCCGCGAACCTGGCCCTCGATGCGACGGAGCCGCTTGAGATAATCGTCGCGGTTGATGCTGTATCCCGGCATGTCGCTCGCTTTCCGCACCGGCTCTGCGGGCCGGACCTCTGGGCCGTTACTGGATGGCGGCAGTCTAGGTTGTGTGGCACCGCAGTCCCGGCGGCTTCCGATGGTGAAAGGGCCGATCACTTCAATGGCGAGGAATTCCTCTCCGGCGCCTCGCCTCTGGCGATTCCCACGGAACCTCTGACCCAGATCGGGGGGGCCGAGTTCGAGGGGATTCTGGCCGGCCAACGTGGTCATCCATTCGTTGTCAACGTGTGGGCGTCATGGTGTGCGCCGTGCCGAGCAGAAGCACCTCTTCTCCAGCGGGCCTTCGAGAGTTTCGACGGCGACGTCGGTTTCCTTGGAGTGGTCTCGGACGACTCCCCCGACTCGGCGGCGGCGTTCCTCGACCGATTCTCGATCCGTTACCCAAACGTCCTCGACAGCACCGGTGAGGTCACTGCCCTGCTCAGGATGACCAACTTTCCCACCACCTACATTTTCAGCCGTGAAGGCGTGCTCCTGTCGAAGGTCATCGGTGGCATCTCAGAACGAAAGCTTGCCGCGGTGGTCGACGACGCTCTCAGGTCGTGACGTCGGCCGAACGAGTTTCCCTCGCTGCCAAGGCTGCGCCCAGCGCACCGACAAATACGGCCGCCCCTGAGATCACCAGCGACCACACGTGGGCACGAGTTGGGCCGTCGCCAATGTGAGGTAGCCAGAACGAAGCGACTGCCCGTGTGACGGCGACAACCGCCACGCCTACCCAGATCACGAACGCCGACCGGTGGCGGCTCGTGTGGTGACCAAGCAACCGTTGCAGCCACACTGCCGTCGCTGCCACAACCACTGCCGCCACCCAGCCGACTGGAAACTGTGTGGACGAAAGCCCTTCGGGTCGGATACCAATGGGAGATCGAGGTCCGAAGCAGCCTTCGCGCACGATGCACGTCGCCTCGAACACGGCATAGGCCATGAGGACGAACGGCATTATCGATGCCAGCCGATCAAGGGGGCGGACTCCCACACGATGGGCCTCCCAGGCTGCCACAACGACCGCCACGGCGGCCCCAGGCCAGAAATCGACACCGCTGCGGACTATTGAAATCTCGTGGATCGAACGAAGCGCTTCAGGGTCATCGAGCAGGAGATTGAACAGGCGCGCCGCTGCCAATCCGGCAACCAGTGGTGCGATGGCCACATCGGTCAGTCGGACCGGGTCTGACGATTCTTGTTGCCCTCCGTCGAACCCGACCAGCCGAGCCCAAGCCACAGGAACCGACACGAGCGCAACAAGGCTGATCAGAAGTCCCGTGTCGATCACCGCCAAATACTAAGGCCGTCACGAATCCGAACAGAGATCGTCGTCACCACAGATGTCGCAGCGAGGCGTTACACGGCACACTGTGGGTGTGGATCGCGAACCCCCAACTACCAGTCCAGATCCTGACGACATGGCCGACCGGCCGTTGCCTGCCTACATGCGCGCTGTCAAGAAGGGTGGCGCGGTCACCGTTTTGAGCGCGGCGATGGTGGCGGTTGGTGAGATCCTCGAGCCGGAGAAGGCGACCGTCGAACTGGTGCAGCCTGCGGATACTTCAGGTGATACCGGACTCGACCTCGACTTCGGGGGACTACCTCCGCTCGACTGAAACCAGGCCGACCGACTACCGATCACGGCTCGGTCGCCACGACAGCAATTGGCCAACCTTGCGCACCAGCCTCCCAGGAAGCGCCCGATGTGACGCACCCATCGCTTCGAGTTCTCGTCGAAGCCTGCCTTCTGAGAGTCGGCCGTAGCCATGGAGTTCGCCGTCGATCAACAAAACCGGGGGGAACGGGGTCTGATTTAGTTCGGTGAACGCCTTACCTTCGGGAGTTTCGAGCCACACCACATGAGTGGCGGCCAGATAGTCGACCTCCACGCGGCGCAGCACCGCCTTGGCGTGTTCACACAGCGGGCAATCTTGTTTGGTCAGAAGGCTGAAACGCACCACACTCGACGAGTCAAATCGGTCGGTCACGCCGCGAATCCTACGGCCACTCAGCAGCCAGGACCGACCCAGTCCGCCCATGTCACACACCCGGGTTACATTCGGCCTGTGCTTCAGATCCACACATCCGATCAGATTCTCCCACTGGTCGACCACCTTTCGGAGGTCTTGGCGGCCACGCCTCCCGATCCGATGACAAGCGAATGGATCGCCACCCCGTCCAAAGCCATGCAGCGATGGCTGTCACTTGAGCTGGCCGGCCGACTAGGAGCAACATCGGCGGGCAGCGATGGCGTGTCCGCCAATATTCAGTCGGCCTTTCCTGGCTCGCTGCTGGCGAGGGTGCTCGAAGCCGATGGTGATGGCAACCAACCATGGGAGGTCGAGAAGTTGGCATGGGTCACCCTCGACGCGATCCTGCGTTCATCCGACGATCCATTGCTGGGCAGATTGGGTAGGTCCGCTGCCGGTTCGGTCTATGCCAGAGCTCGTAGAGCAGCCGACCTCTTCGATCGTTACAACTTGCATCGGCCCGCCATGATCCGTGAATGGGCCGCTGGCAACGACTCCGATGGTGTCGGTGCTCCCCTACCCGTCCACGCACTATGGCAACCTCGTCTGTGGCGCACCGTACGCGACCAGATCGCGGTGCCCAGCCCCGCCGAAGCGATGCCAGAGATCCTCGATCGCCTTTCCAATGGCGATCTCCTACTCGATCTGCCAGAGCGCCTCTTCATGTTCGGTCTCACCGTGGTGCCTGGCGGTCCGGGATTCCTCGACCTGGCACACGCTGTGGGCGCTCACCACCAGATCTACCTCTATCTGCTCCAGCCATCGTCGGTCGCGGCGGAGTCCGTCCGAAAATTCGTCCTGACCGGTTCGGGTGGTCATCCGGATGAAATGGTCTGCCATCCATTGCTCCGTAGTTGGGGTCGTCCCGCAATCGACGCTGCGCAAGTGCTGACCCCGGTCCAAGTCGAGGTGCTCGCGCCTCGCGAATCCGCCTCTCCGTACTCCGGATCAACCCTGTCAGATCTACAGAGCGATCTCCGATCCGATCTGACCCCCAGTACGCGAGTCCAGTCGCAGGAATTCGATCGATCGATTCAACTTCACTCCTGTTACGGCCCGACACGTCAGGTGGAGGCTCTACGCGACTCGCTTCTTCTGCTCCTCGCATCCGATCCGACCTTGTGTGAAGACGACATCATCGTCCTCACACCTGCGCTCGAACGGTTTGCTCCGCTGGTAGAGGCCGTGCTCGGCCCATCGGCTGGCGAAACCGATTCGCCTGCCTCCGCCACTCTCAGATATCGCATCGCCGATAGGTCAATTCGCTCCTCAAATCCAGTACTTGCCGCCACTTCCGTTCTGCTCGACATGGCCACCGGCCGCTTCGAGGTCACAACTGTCCTCGATTTCCTGAGCCTTGCTCCGGTGCGCGCCCGATTCAACCTCACCTCAGATGATCTGGCATCAATCATTTCCTGGAGTGAGTCAAGCAACGTTCGTTGGGGTCTCGATCCCCAGCATCGGGCACGTCACGGAGTGTCGGCATTGATCGACACCAACACGTGGCAAGCCGCGGTCGACCGCCTCCTTGTCGGATCGACAGTGATCGCCGACACGCCAACACTCTCGATCGGCGACATCGCGCCAGAGGGAATCGAGGGAGCCGACACCGATCTAGCCGGCAAACTTGCCGCGATCATTCATCGCCTCACTTGGCTGGCCGCCGAGTCCACAAGCGAGAAGATCATCACTGACTGGCTTGAGTTGATGCTCGACACGGCTCGTGCGCTATTCGCAGCACCGCACCGACAATCCTGGCAGTTCGACAATCTCGACCGAATCGCGCACGACATCGCCGAGACCGCCGAGACCGCCGAGTCAAATGGTGGCGACGCATTACCTCGTCTCACATTCAGTGATTTCAGGCGAGTGCTGGGGCATCAACTCGAAGGGCAATCCGGTCGACCTGATTTCTTCCGGGGTGGAATCACGCTGACTTCGCTGCGCCCCATGCGCTGGATTCCCCATCGGGTGGTGTGCATTCTTGGACTCGACCAGTCGGCGTTCGGTCGCGGGTCGACCGACGGCGACGATCTCATGGCCGCCTCACCGATGCTGGGAGACTTTGATGCTCGAGGCGAAGGTCGCCAAGCACTGCTCGAGGCGACAATCAGCGCATCCGATGCCCTGTTGATCTTCAGAGATGGCCACGACGTTCGCACCAACGAGCCGATTCCCCGCGCGACAGTGCTGGAAGAGTTGGTCGACACCTTGGCCGCGATGGTTCCAATTGATCAGCGATCAAGTCTCCGCGAGACAATCGAACTACGACACCCGCGTCAGCCATTCGACGAGCGCTACTTCATCAAGGGATCCCTGATCAAGGGGGTAGTCGCAGGGTTCGATTCTGATGCATTGAGTGGGGCCAAGGCTCGCCGGGCCAGGCTCACCGGGCCCGCTGGGGCCGAGGCGTTCCCTGATCCCCCCGCCTCTGCCGAGATCGAGTCACGCAACATCATTGAGCTCAGCCAACTCGAATCATTCCTGCGAAATCCGACCAAACACCACACCGACCACATCCTTCAGGTCAGATTGCCCAGGCCCGACGATGAGTTGTCGACGCTGCTGCCCATCAACCCCAATGCTCTCGATCGCTGGAGACTTGGCAATCTGATGCTCGGATCGGTCATGGCCGATCCGGCACAATCCCGCGACGATCTAATTACTCACACCACAGCAGTAGAGCGAAGGAAGGGTTCCGTCCCGCCGGGGCGGCTGGGCGAAGTCCACGAGAGCACGATCCGCGAAGTTGTAGACCAAATCCTTGATGCCGGCGAGATGGTCGGCATCAGAAGAGGCCCGCCCGACCTTCACCCAATCGACATCGCGCTGCCCGATGATTCTCGCCTCATTGGTGTGGTCCACACGCGACTGACCGGACCACGCCCCGGACCAGCATCAGTCCGTTACTCAGCATGGAAGGCGATGCAACTCGTCGAGTCCTGGGTCGACCTCATGTGCCTGGTGATCGCCGATCCCTCAACAGATTGGCGGGCTATCACCATCAATCCAATCAAGGCAGGTGAGCCCAAAGGCACCGAAGTTTGGGAGATATCACCTCTCGGCACCGACTCTGCCGACCGCGCCCGTAACGCCAAACTCGCGATTGGTGTGGCCGTCGACTGTTTGCAGCGCAGCACAAGCTCACCAGTGCCGTTGTTTCCACGGGTATCGCGGGGCCTCTACGTGGAGTCTCATCCAGAGTCACAACTCGCCGGTCCTGGCACATTGGATAAAACGCCAAAGCTTGACGATCTGTGGTTCAACTCGTTCCTGTCATCAGGCGACCGGGCCGACCAATCGGTTTCGTTGTTCTACGGCGATCTCAACCTTTCTGATCTTCGATCCATCGATTTCCAGCAAGGCGACCCAGACGGAATCGGCGGGTCTGCTCAACGCTTCGCCGACTATTTGTGGAGGGCGATCGATGACTCCGTTTCGATCACCGCCTTACATGGGGCCACAAAGTGATCTCCCCCCACCAAGCACCCGTCTTCAATTTCGCCGATCCGATCCCGAAAGGCCGATTGGCCATCCAGGCCAGCGCTGGCACCGGCAAGACCTTCACCCTTGCCGGGTTGGCAACCCGCTTCGTCGCCGAGCAGGGCGTTCCGATTTCCGAGTTGCTGATCGTCACCTTCACGCGGGCCGCCACAAGCGAGTTGCGTGCTCGCGTTCGGCGACAAATGGTCGACACTGCCGATTTGTTGGAACTCACTACAAGTAACACCGCCAAAATCCCCGACGACGTCGACGAGATCACTGCCCACCTACTCCAGGATCACGATCCCCGTTACCTGGTTCGTCTCCGCCGAGCGATCTCCGACTTCGACTCAGCCACCATCACCACCATCCACGGATTCGCCACCCAAGTCCTCGGCACGTTGGGCAACCTTTCGGGGATCGACCCCGACTCCACGCTCGTCGACGACACCGACAAACTGACCGAGCAAACCTGCGCAGATGTCATCGCTAGTCATGCCGCGTCCGGAACGGATCCCGAGATCATCCCTCCGATCGGCAATCTCACCAAGGTCACCGAGAAGATCCTCTCGATACCGGGAATGATCTTGGTGCCGGATCCCAACGACGACACGATCGAGATAAGGCCTCGCACCTTCGCGAGTATGGCCATCGAATCTGCCGGGCTGATCGCGCAACGCCGCGAGAGCGCATCAACGATGAGCTTCGATGACGTTCTCATCAGATTGCGACACGCCATCGAAGGTCCAGGAGCGTCATCGGTAATCGACGCATTGCGTAAGAGATTCCGCGTGGCCCTCATCGATGAGTTCCAAGACACTGACCCGGTTCAGTGGGACATATTCCGAAGTTTGTTTGGCCTCGAAGATTCCGACACGTCACTGGTATTGGTGGGCGACCCCAAGCAGGCGATCTATTCCTTCCGCGGCGCCGACATCTCCACGTATCTGGATGCGGTCCAGCCAGAGCGTCGCATCGAGACCTCGTCCGAATCGGATCCGGAGATCACACGTCGTTCGTTGGCCATCAACTGGCGATCCGACGGAGCGATGATCGATGCAATCGACACTCTGCTTGATGGAGCAACCTTCGGCGATCCCTCCATCGCGTTCAGTCGTGTTCGGCCATCACCACACAACGAACCTCTACGAATTCTCGATTCTGAGGGATCATCGATTCCGGCCCTGTCGATCCGCTTGGCCGTCGGCGCGAGCATCACCCGTACCGCCAAGAACAACGCGATCCAGAAGGACGCCGTCCGCGAGGCGATCTTCGGCAATCTGGTAGATCACATCAACTATCTGCTCGCCCACGCCACGATTCCCGACACCAACTCGCCGTCAGGTAGGCGGCCGGTCTCGCCAACCGACATTGCCGTCCTGGTCCTCAGACGATTGGACGCCGAAGCTATCCATACCCGCCTCTCCGACCACGGCATTCCGGCCGTGCTGTCCAGAGGCTCAAGCGTCCTCGATTCAGACGCGGCCGTTCACTGGCGGTGGTTGCTTAACGCTATGGCCCGCCCCTCCGACCCGTCCAGAGCCCGCACCTTTGCGCTCAGTTGGTTCAGTGGCCACTCGATCGACTGGGTCAGAAACGCAACCGACATCCAGATCACCGGTCTCCAGGAATCGTTGCAAGCGTGGTCCGAAACCCTCACCACCCAGGGTTTCGCTGCCATGTTGCGCGAGATACGTAACCGAACCGGGGTCACAGCACGAGTTCTCTCGCACCCCGATGGCGACCGTCACATCACCGACCTCGACCATGTGGCCCAACTTCTACACGATGCCCATCTCAGCGGCGCGCTCAGCCCTGCCGCCCTGCTGACCTCGCTCGATTCAGAGCCCGACGACGATTCCGACACTGAGATCAACGGCGACATCACATCGCGTAGGGTCGAATCCGAAGCCGACGCCGTCCAGATCATGACCGTCTGGGTCTCCAAGGGACTTGAATTTCCGATCGTGTGTGCTCCGACTTTGTGGGATTCACGAAACAGCCCCAGCCAGATCGTCTACCGAGACCCACAGACACTCCAGCGCACATTCGACGTTGCATCTGGTCTGAATGGGAGTTGGGACAAATCTCCAAGAGCCTGGCCCGACAAGAGATCCACGGCCTTCCGCCGCGATATCGCAATCGCCGAACAGTCGGGCGAAGGTCTTCGGCTGCTGTATGTGGCGCTCACGAGAGCCTGCCATCACACTGCGATCTGGTGGACCCACACCAACAAGTCCGACAAGTCGGCACTCTCCCGGGTGTTGTTTGGCCGGATTGGGGGTCGCATCGACTCTGACTTGTTCGACGCCGACGCGATAATTCTTCCTCCCGACGATCGCCTTCATCAAATGCTTCAACCCTTGGTCGACTTGGCCGCCGGCAACATCGAAGTGCTGGTCCATGACTCAGATCGGCCGATCCTACGTCCATGGCGATCATCCAATTCCACTCATACGGCATCGACACTGGAGTTGGCAACGCCCGCTGAAGCCCCGGACCGGCACAACAGCAGATGGTCGTTCAGCACCATTGTCAACCGAGTCGACTATCACCCCGATCCTCACGACGCTTCGATGGCCGATGGTGGAGCAGCCGACGAGTTAGGGGACGAACAGCGTCCATCCGACCGTTCCACAATCATGGAGTCGCTGTCCACACCGATGGCGATCTCTCCGTTGGCGACTTTGCCAGCCGGTGCTGCCTTCGGCACGCTCGTCCACGAGGTCCTCGAAGATGTCGACTTCACATCCGCCACTCTCCACGACGAGCTCGCCGACGCAGTCCATCGTCGGTCGAGGTTCGGATCACTCGACCTTCGCCCGGTCACACCGACCCATGCCACTGTCTCCGACGGGGTGAGGCTGTTGGTTGATGGCTTGGCAACAGCGATCCAGACTCCTCTCGGGCCACTGTTCGAGAGCAAGAGTCTGAGCGAAATTTCGCGGGCTGATCGTATCGATGAGATGTCGTTCGAGTTCCTTCTTGGGCAGGACGACGGCCGGCCAAACGATCGTCAAAT
The DNA here is from genome assembly GCA_041687805.1 of Acidimicrobiales bacterium. Lineage (GTDB taxonomy): Bacteria > Actinomycetota > Acidimicrobiia > Acidimicrobiales > Aldehydirespiratoraceae > SZUA-87. Next base: position 3,231 of record JBDNJK010000066.1, on the reverse strand, counting down.
CGGACAATTGGTTCGAAGCCACCTGAGCGATTCCGACCCACTCAGTGGATGGGCGGCCGATCTCTCCAATGGGGTCTTCAATGTCGATCTTGCCGGACACCTCACTGGCTCGATAGATGCGCTTTTCCGGGTGGTCGGGTCAAACGGCGCTCCCCGGTTCGTGGTGGTCGACTACAAATCAAACCGGCTCCACGATGCCCAAAGAGGCCTCATGCCGGGCGACTACTCCCAGTCGGGCATGGCCGCCGCAATGTCTCTGCACCACTACGGATTGCAGGCACTTCTCTACTCGGTTGCCGTCCATCGATTCTTACGATGGCGGTTACCCAACTACGACCCGGCCACACACCTCGGCGGCGTGGCCTATCTCTTTGTACGAGGAATGTCCGGCCCCAACGTGTCAACCCAACATGGCATCCCCGACGGTGTGTTCACATGGGACCTTCCACCGGAGCTGGTGGTCGACCTGAGCAGCCTGCTCAACAAGGGGGTCACCCCATGATCGTTCCCACAGACGATGCCCACCACACCATTGGTTTCCGTTCCGGTCGGTGGCCTGTGCTCAGGGAATTGTCGGCCGAGTCCATAGATCTCCTGCTGCCGTTCTTCGAATCCGGTGCCTTCGCAACTCCCGAAGCCCAGCTGATCGGGGTATTCGCCCGACTCGATCCAACAACCCAGCCTCTGGCATTGCTGGCATTGGCCACTGCTTCGCGGGGCGCGAGGGTCGGTCACAGTTGTATAGATCTATCCGTGATCGCCGATGTCGGGTCGACTCTGCTGCCCACAGATGCAGACAGCGGCCTGGCTACCAATTTGCCGTGGCCCGGCGGTGATCAATGGTCGAGTGTCCTGGCCAACAGCCCGATCGTGGCAACGCCAGATGATGCCGTCGAAGAACCACTGCGCCCACTTGTCTTCGATGGTCAACGGATCTACCTACAACGCTATTGGGTGCACGAATCGCGGGTAGCCCACCAATTACAGCGGCGCGCCGACACTCAGCACACTGGTGTGCGAGAAGACGCCGCGGCGATCGAACCGATCCTGAGTTCGCTGTTTGGTCCAGTCCTCTCCACCGGCGACGATCGTCAACGACAAGCAGCGGCGATCGCACTCAAGGGTGGGCTTTCGATCATCACCGGGGGACCCGGCACCGGCAAGACGTTCACAATCGCTCGTATTCTGGCCGGCGCACAGATGTTGGCCAGAGCGGAGGGCCGATCGTTGAATGTCGCGCTGGCCGCTCCTACCGGAAAGGCCGCGGCTCGTATCACCGAATCGATTAGCGGCGCAATCGTCCAACTCGCCGAGATGTTGCCGTCGCACAACTCACTTCCTGAAGTGCTTCATGCCACTCAAGGTTCCGCAACGACTATCCATCAGCTTCTGGGGTTCGCTCCAGGCGACAAATTTCGACACGACCGCAACAACCCCCTACCCCACGACATGGTGATCATCGATGAGTTCTCGATGGTCTCGTTGTCTCTGATGTCACGACTACTGGAGGCCGTCCGGCCAGATGCGTCTCTCGTGTTGGTTGGTGACCCAGATCAGTTGGCAAGTGTCGATGTAGGCACCGTCTTGAGCGACATCATCGGCACGACGAACCCGGTTGCACCCGTAGTCGCCTTGAGTGGGGGTCTTCGTCAGCGGATCACGGTGCTCGACAGCGGTCACAGATTCGGATCAAACTCGCCCATCGCCGTCTTGGCGAACGCGGTGCGATCTGGCAACTTCGACGCGACCATGATGGCTTTGCGCTCGGCAAACGACGTCGAGTGGGTCTTGGTTAACGATACGGCTCGAGTGCGAAGGCTGACCGACGAGGTAATCAACGCGGCGGTCATCTCCGTTGGAGCAGCACTGAACAGCGACCCGGTAGCAGCTTTGGACGCGGCACGTTCAGTGAAAGTGTTGGCCGCCACCAGAATGCACACCTACGGACTCCACCACTGGAGTGATCTGATCCAGACAGCAGTTGGTGATCGTGTTGGAATCGACAACTCCCATAGTTGGTTCGTCGGACGGCCAGTGATCATCACAGCAAATGATCGTGTCAACCGAGTGGCTAACGGCGACACCGGTGTGGTGGTTTCTTATGACGGCGCCCTGCGTGTCGCCATGCCCGAGATGGATGGAATCCGTTATATCTCTCCTTCGAGGCTGGCAGAGGTCGAGTCGTGGTGGGCCATGACCATTCACAAAAGCCAAGGATCTGAGTTCGACCATGTCGTGGTGTCTCTTCCGCCCGCGGGGTCGCCCGTCCTCACTCGTGAACTGCTCTATACGGCAATTACCCGCGCCAAGAAAAAGGTCACTGTTCTCGCCAGCGAGGAAAGCATTCGAGAGGCGATTCAACGACCTGTCAGCAGGGCGTCGGGATTGCGCTCACGTCTGTGGCTCCAGTGACAACGCCGGTCTTCGTCGAAGCCAACCTCCTGGAAAATCGGCGAATTCCACAAGCCAGGTGAAGATGTTGGGAATCAAGTTTGAGCCACACGCCCAAATTGATTGAAGCGAGCGAAATCCCACCACTCGGTGGTCATGACCACAGAAGTAGGAATCCTGCTGCTCACAAATGGCCACCGGCATGCCGATGCGCGAGGATTCCAGCCGATGACAACGAAATCTCGCATCCCGGTGGTCCTCATTCACGGTTTCGCCACCTCCACCGAACGCACTTGGCGCGATCCCGGCTGGTTTGATCTGCTCGCCGACGCCGGCCGGCAGGCCATCGGAATCGACCTTCTTGGACACGGTGACGCCCCGAAACCAACTGACCCCAGCGCGTACGTCGACCTGGCCGGTCCTGTCGTAGAGCAGTTGCCAGAGGGACAGATCGACATCATCGGCTATTCGCTGGGGGCGCGCACCGCCATCGAGATTGCTCTGGCCAACCCTGATCGGGTGAGAAAGATGGTGCTCGCGGGGGTCGGGCGCAACGTCATGCAACATGACTCACCCGACGAGTCACCGATGTCGGCACACATCGTTCAGCGATTCGAAGCGCTCATTGCTATGTCGGGAAGCAATAGCGCTGCCCTCAAGGCATGCATGAGCGTCGATCGACCTGCATTCACTCCGGCACAACTGGCTGAACTCAACATTCCGTGCTTGATCGTGATGGGTGACGAAGACTTTGCCGGGCCACCGGAACCGCTAGCCGATGCCCTACCGAACTCGCAGGTGAAGTTGCTACGAAACATCGACCACTTCGGGCTACCCAAG
>JBDNJK010000065.1:0-31785 GCA_041687805.1 Acidimicrobiales bacterium | reverse complement strand
CTAGAGAGTCCGACATGAGCCGTACAGTAATCGCAGTGCTGCGTCGCAGTTGAACGTTGGGAGAGCTCATGTCAAGCGATGAGGTTCGGTACGGAATTATTGGCACCGGAATGATGGGGATCGAACACATCGAAAACCTCAAAGCGCTCGATGGTGCCGTGGTCACCGCGCTTTGTGACCCCAACCAGCCGTCGATCGATTCCGCGCTCGCCGTCCTGGACGAAGGGCCCAAGCCGTCGGTGTTCACCGATCACCGCGACCTCATCTCGTCGGGCACCTGCGATGCGGTAGTGATCGCCACGCCCAACTACCTCCACACCCAGCCATTGCTCGATGTGCTCCAGAGCGATCTTCATGTTCTGGTCGAGAAGCCGCTATGCACAACCATCGACGATTGTCAGACCGTTGTCGAGGCCGGTCGCTCACACAAGGGCATCGCCTGGGTTGGACTCGAATATCGATACATGCCGCCTGTGACCCGTCTCATCAACGAGATTCGTGGCGGCGCGGTCGGCACGCTCAAGATGCTGTCGATTCGAGAGCATCGCTTCCCGTTCCTGGTGAAGGTCGGCAATTGGAACCGATTCTCCGCCAATACGGGAGGCACTCTTGTAGAGAAGTGCTGCCACTATTTCGATCTCATGAACCACATCGTCGGCGTCCGCCCGGTGCGCGTGATGGCCTCCGGTAGCCAAGACGTCAACCATCTCGACGAGTACTACGACGGCAAGCGCAGCGACATCCTCGACAACGCTTATGTGATCGTTGAATATGCGAATGGGGTGAGAACCATGCTCGATCTGTGCATGTTCGCCGATGCCACGAAAAATCAAGAGGAGCTCGTTGCCGTCGGCGACACCGGCAAGGTCGAGGCTTTGATCCCTGAATCGGTGATCCGGCTCGGACGCCGCGGCGAGCATTGGATCGGTGAGGTCGAGGAGCAGTCCGTCAGCGACGACCGAGTGAAATACGCGGGCTACCACCACGGTTCGTCATTCTTGGAGCATTCCGATCTGCTCGACGCGATCCGTAATGGAGGCGAGCCGCTGGTGACGCTGGAAGACGGAATGTGGGCGTCGCAGTGGGTGCCGCCGCGCATCGATCCATCGATGAGCAGAGGCCCGTGTTGATCAGCGAGTTGCTCCCCGAGTCCTGACACCGCAGTCGGCATCCGATGTTCGCACCGCGATAGCCCCCGTCCCCGGGCTATTTTCGTCCGATGAGGTACAGCCGCGTAATTGCCATCGCTCTCGGAGTCGCTCTGTTCGCATCTGCCTGCAGCGACAGCACCTCAGGGTTACTGGCCGACGCGGCGCTCGATTCCACGCTTGGGGGTACGGCCGATGCGCTCGGATCGATCGTCACAGCCGGCGCCAACGGGATTCATCTCCTGCGCCCGGATTCCTCGGTGTTTGGTTCCCCCGACATCGGCAGTGCTGTCACTCAACCGACATGGTCGCGCGACGGGAGATCGGTTGTCGCGTCGTCGCTCGATGGCGGCGTCTGGCAGGTGTCGGTGATCGACGGTGTGTCCGGCCAGATTCGGTCGAGCTCGCCATCAAGTCGCCCCTACTTCTTCTATTCGTGGAGCTACGACGGCACGCTTATAGCCGCGCTCGGCCCGGGGCCCACCGGCACCGCTCTCGACATTCTCGACCGTGACGGCGTGGTCGTTGCCGACACGGTCGTATCGGGAGGTTCGGTCTACGTTGCTTGGGAGCCCGACGGAGATGACCTTCTGGTCCACACCAACGACCAACTGCTTCTGGTCGAACCCGACTTCACCGTGTCATTGTTGGGATCAGTAGGCAGGGCGTTTCTCGCACCGTCCTGGATCCCATCGAGCCGCGATGCCCTGGTTGTTTCGCCGGCATCGAAGGGCTCACACTTGGTGCGACTCGATGTCGACACTCGGCGGTCGGATCCGACCGCCGAATTGGTAAACGATTTCGGCCCAACCAACGGCGTGGTCTCAGTGGTGGTGGCGCCCTCCGGTAGTTCTACGGCACTGCTTCACATCGCGTCGGGTCTGGCCCCCGACCAGGGCGACATCATCAACGCCGCGTACCGGCCAGTCGCAGAATCGACACAAAGTTCTACGGCGGCCGTGGAGATCGTCGACCTCTCCACAGGAGACCGAACGCCGGTGATCAACGACACGCCGTTCTGGGCCGAATGGAGCCTGGATGGTCGCCGTTTGCTCGTAGCGACGTTTGACGTGGCCCGCCGAGATGGCGTCTGGTCGGTGTGGGAAGCCGGCGACGTGACCACGCTCACGCGTTGGGACCCGACCGGTGCCTTTCTTCAGCGCTACATCGCGTTTGCCGATCAATACGTAGAGCAGCCTCGCTTGTGGGCGCCCGACGGCTCGGCGTTTGCCTACGCCGCACGTAACAGCACCGGCAGCGACACCGTTTTTGTGATGGGTCTCGATCCCGCGGTTGATCCGGTCGAGCTCGACTCCGCATCGGTCGGGTTCTGGAGTCCGGGCTGAGTCACCGCGGCCACCAGATCCACCGTTCGTCGCTCGTTCGGTCCACAATCTAGGCTCTCCCGGGCACACCGAATGAAACAGGGGCAGTCAATTGAGCGCCAACGACAGAGTCGACACCGATACCAAACGATTCGCGGGTTGGGCTCTCAAGGCCAAAGTGGCCGGTGACTCCCCTGCCATCCCCGCGGCGACCGTCGTCGTCTTGCGTGATACCCCCGACGGTCCATCAACACTCATGCTGCGAAAAAACTCTCGTATTGCATTCGGCGGGATGTGGGTCTTCCCCGGCGGCCGCATCGACGCCGCTGACCACACCGACAATGATGCCGACCCACTCGATGAGGTGGCCGCGGCTCGTGTGGCCGCTGCCCGTGAAGCACAAGAAGAGGCATCGCTAAATCTCGATCCCTCTGCCATGGTTCTGTTCTCTCATTGGTTGCCGCCGGCGATAGCGCCGAAGCGTTACTCCACATGGTTCTTTGCCGCCGCCATAGACAGCAGCAAGGTCACTATTGATGATGGCGAGATTGTCGAGCACCAATGGATGACGCCCGGTGATGCGATCGCTCGTCACCACGAAGGCGAAATCGAATTGGTACCTCCCACCTGGGTCACCCTCCACTCCATCGCCGGGTTCTCGACGGTGGGTGCAGTGCTCGACTCGCTTCGCGAGCGGCCGGCTCGGCACTACGAAACCCACATAGCGATGTCGGATGCAGGCCCGGTGGCGATATGGGGAGGCGATGTGGGGTACGAATCAAATGATGTGAGCGCCGACGGCCCCCGGCACCGGCTCGAGATGTTCAAAAGCGGATACGTCTACGACGATTCCGGCGCCGAGTGATCATTACCAGCCCCGAAACCGGACTGACCTCGACGGAGGTTGCGGCACGCGTAGCCGACGGCCGCGTCAACGATGTGCCCGACGCACCAATGCGCACTATCCCTGAGATCGTCAAGGCCAACGTCCTCACGCCTGTGAACGCAATCATCGGCACTCTCTTCGTTCTCATCCTGATCGCAGGATTTCCGGCCGACTCGCTGTTCGCCGGGGTGATCGTGTCGAACAGCATCATCGGCATTGGCCAGGAGCTTCAGGCCCGCCGCACTCTTGGAGCGTTGGCGGTCCTGTCCGCCCCGAAGGCCAGGGTGGTTCGAGACGGTGTCGTCGCTGAGATCGAGGTCAGTGAAGTGGTGGCCGACGACATTCTCGAAATGCATCCGGGCGACCAGCTCGTCGTCGATGGTGAGGTGGCCACCGAAGTCGGGCTCGAAATGGACGAGTCGCTGCTCACCGGCGAGAGCGATCCCGTCGAGAAGGATCCCGGCGACGAAGTCCTGTCGGGCTCGTTTGTGGCATCCGGATTCGGCCGATACATGGCAACTCGAATCGGTGCCGAGGCCTACGCCGCGAAACTGGCCAACGAGGCGCGCCGTTTCCAACTGGCCGACAGTGAGCTGCGGCGGGGCGTCAACACAATCCTGCGTTGGCTGATCGTGATCATCCCGCCCGCCGCAGCGCTACTCCTTCTCCGCCAGCTTGGCACCGCAGATCGATGGCAAGAAGCCCTACAGGGCACTGTTGCCGCATCGGTGGCGATGGTGCCAGACGGTCTGGTCTTGCTCACGAGCCTCAGCTTCATCACCGGCGTGATCGCCCTGGCTCGCCGTAAGGCCTTGGCCAAGGAACTCGCATCTGTCGAGTTGCTGGCTCGGGTCGACACCCTCTGCCTCGACAAGACCGGCACGATCACCACCGGCGAAATTTCTCTGGGATCGGTGATCCCGCTGCGCGACAACCCTGCCCAACATGTTGCTGAGGTGCTCGGTGCTCTGGGCGCTGCCGACCCGGCCCCCAACGCCACGCTGCTGGCGATCATCGAAGACCATCCGGCCCCGCCCGGCTGGACTGCCGGTGAGTGCATGCCGTTCTCATCGGCTCGCAAATGGGCGGCCACGGAGTTCGTGGGGAGAGGCGTCTACTACCTCGGTGCCCCCGACATCCTATTTGATTCCGATGACACGACCGAACGTCAGATGGCCGATGAAGCTGCTGCGCTGGGCACAAGAGTCCTGCTGGTGACTCGTGCCGATGGAGACTGGCAAGGAGAACAGTTGGCGACGCGTCGCGACCCGGTCGCTCTCGTTCTGCTCGAAGACACGGTGCGACCTGATGCCGCTGAAATATTCGCTTTCTTTCACGAGCAGGGCGTAACTCTCAAGGTCATCTCCGGCGACAACCCCGCCACTGTTGCCGCTGTGGCACGCCGAGCCGGAGTCAAATCAAACACGGGGCTTCCCGACGATCTCGAGGGTTTCGACGCTCGCCAACTACCCGAAGACCCTGAGAAGTTGGCCGACCTGCTCGACACCACCACAGTGTTTGGCCGGGTGACCCCACACCAGAAGCGGGCGATGGTTCACGCGCTCCAGTCTCGCGGCCACACAGTGGCCATGACCGGCGATGGTGTCAACGACGTGCTGGCCCTCAAAGACGCCGACATGGGCATAGCAATGGGCTCTGGGTCGGCGGCAGCCAGAGCCGTCGCCCAGCTCGTGCTTCTAGACAACCGGTTCGCCACACTGCCTCGAGTGCTGGCCGAGGGACGGCGCGTCATCAACAACATCGAGCGGGTTGCCAACCTGTTCATCACCAAGGCCGCCTACGCGGTCCTGCTCACGGCGCTGATCGGTATTTCCGGATCGCCGTTCCCGTTCCTTCCTCGGCAACTCACCCTCATTGGCACGTTCTCCATCGGTGTGCCCGGGTTCTTTCTTGCGCTGGCCCCCAACCAATCGCTCGTCGAACCCGGATTTCTCCGACGTGTGCTTCGTTTCTCCGTCCCTGCCGGCGCGGTGGCCGGCCTGGTCACCTACGTCCTCTACGAGATCGTTCGCAGACTCGACGATGTGTCACTCGCCGAGGCACGCACCGCCGCCACGGCCACGTTGCTCCTGTTTGGTCTGGTGATCCTGGTGTTGATCAGCCGACCGCTCCGCCCTTGGAAGGTCGGGTTGGCAGCATCGATGGCCGGGCTCTACACCCTCACCATGGCGGTTCCGACAATGCGCGACTATTTCCAGCTCGACCTACCGGGCACCACCGCTTGGCTCTGGGTCGCCGGCGCGGGCTTGGTCGGTGCCGCCGGTATTGCCGCTATCACCAACCTGTTGGAGCGCGGTTAGACGGCTGACGCCAGAGCGGCTCTGGCCCGCTCTTCGGCAACACGTTTGCGGCCGATGATCGGTGTGGTTGGGGGGAACCCAGCGTCGGCACGCTCCGACTCCGATTCACCGCCCCAATAACCCAATTCTCGATTCACACGAGCGTAGTCACGGCATGTCTGGGCCGAGCCGCAGACATTACAGATCAGCTTCGCGGCCGCTTCCCGCCGCACACGTGCTTCGGGTCGTTCGGCGAACGGAGCAAAAAACAGGTCGCTACGGCCGCTACAAGCTGCGGTCTCCATCCATTCAGTTGGCCCTGCAGGTCCAACCGGAATTCTGATCGCTGTCTCGACGAAATCACGCATCTACACTCCAGCTTCGCTAGTAACGACCCTGAGCCAAGGCTTACTGCACGCATACCGTGTTCGGCAACTCAGTCACAGTAGGAAAACTCGGCACATATGTCCCGCGAATTTCTATATTTATTCGTGTTGACCCTCATCGATTGTGGAGATGGACGGATTTCGGCAATAGGGCCATCGGTCCCATGTCGACACAAGTTGTTCCGAGACCGACACGGCGCCTCATGGAGTTCCGGCGACAACTCCATCGTCGTAGAGTCGGCCAATTTCCACATCGCTGAGGCCCAACTCGTCGGCAAGAATTTCGTTGGTGTGTTGGCCGAGCTCTGGTGCGGGCACAGGCTCAACCGGGATCGACCCACTGAACGCCAGCGGCGATCCGGGTGTGAGATAGGTGCCAATGCCGGGTTGCTCAACGTCTCGGAACAAGCCGCTGTCGGTCGAGCACCGGTCGTCGTTCTCGACCATCTCACCAAAGGACCGGTAACGGCCCCAACAAACACCGTTGCCGTCAAACTTGGTCGACAACTCGTCGATTGTTCGTGACTCGATCCACTCGCCCACCGCTGCGCTGATCTCGGACCTGGCCTCGAATCGGTCACCCTCGTCGGCAAAATCGAGCCCGCGGCGTCGTTCGATCTCAGCGACAGCGGCCACCGATTCAGTGGATGTGAGAAGGCTCGACCACTGCTTTGGGGTGATTCCCACCACATAGACACGTACGCCGTCGGTAGTGACGAAATCAGAGCCGTAGGCGCCGTAGAGGTCGTTGCCGAATCTGGCTCTCTCGGTTCCATTGATCTGAGCTTCAGCGATGTGACCCAACGCGGCCACCGCCGCCAACGCCACATCCGACAATGCCAGGCTCATCGAAGACCCGACCCCGTGAATCAATCGACGCCGATCGGCGGCTACCAAGCCCAGTGCGGCGGTCTGCCCGCAAATCAGGTCCCATGCCGGCAGAACGTGGTTGACAACAGCAACGCGACCACCGTCGTGAGACGCGAGATCCGCTGGACCAGTCACCATCGGATACCCGATGGCGCAGTTGACGGTGTAGTCGAGTGCGGTTGACCCATCTCGATTTCCCGTTATGGCGAGCATCACCAGATCAGATCTGGATGCCGAAAGAGCTTGGTAGCCGAGCCAGCCACGGGCCGGAAAGTTGGTGAGAAACGTTCCGGCGTCAGCTATCAACTGTGTGAGAAGTTCACGCGCTCGTGGCGACCTGAGCTCGACGCAAATCGAACGTTTGCCCTTGTTGAGCCCGGCCCAATAGATCGACGCTCCGTCCGAGGTGAGCGGCCAGCGGCGATGGTCGAGCCCACCACCGATCTGGTCGAACCTGATCACGTCTGCACCCAGTTGAGCCAGAGTCATCGCACCGGAAGGAGCCGCCACGAAAGCAGAACCTTCGATGACACGAAAGGAATCGAGCGGAGCATTCGAGCCGCTCATGGCATCCAACCGACTGCGCATGTTGTGTTGACATCGAATTCGACGATGTTCATCGCTCCCCTTGACTCGTGCCGACACCTTGATGGAACCGGTGCGAACACTAGTTGAGCGATAACAAACGACGAATATCGGTCGTGGTCGTATGGGGATCGACACGTGAAGTGCCCTAGCCTCGGCAAAACATCTCAGCGAGGAGAATCCCCCATGACAGAAGCGGTAATAGTCGCAACGGCACGAACCCCGATCGGGCGAGCCGTAAAGGGCTCACTGGCAGATGTTCGCACCGACGACATATCGGCGTTCATTCTCTCGGACGTGCTCAGCAAGGTCCCGGAGATGGACCCCAACGACGTCGAAGACGTCATGTGGGGTATTGGGCAGCCCGCCGGTGAAGGCGGATACAACATCGCCCGCCTGATCTCCAGCATGATTGGTCTGGAAATCCCCGGCGTGTCGGTCAACCGCTACTGCTCATCGTCGCTACAGACCATCCGCATGGCGGCTCATGCCATCAAGGCGGGCGAAGGCGACTGCTTCGTGTCCGGCGGCGTAGAGACCGTCAGCCGCTACATGTACGGCGCGTCCGACACCGGTTCCCACAACAAGGTTTTTGCCGACGCAGAGGCACGCAGCAAGGCCCGTCAGGAAGAAGGATCCGAGACCTGGTCGCCGTTTGACGGCGCCCCCGACATTTACCTTGCCATGGGACAAACCGCCGAGAATGTCGCTCAACTCAAGGGCATTTCGCGTGAAGCCCAGGACGAGTTCGCTGTGCTGTCTCAGAATCGTGCCGAGGCCGCTCAGGCCCGTGGATTCTTCGAACGTGAGATCACCCCCTACACGCTCGAAGACGGCACCGTGGTCAGCACCGACGATGGCATTCGTCCGGGAACCACAATCGAAAAGGTCTCACAGCTCAAGCCGGTGTTCCGTCCCGACGGCACCGTCACCGCGGGCAACGCCTGCCCGCTCAACGATGGTGCTGCCGCCGTCGTCGTAATGTCCGACACAAGGGCTGCTCAGCTGGGCCTCACCCCTCTGGCTCGCATAATTGCCAGCGGTGTCACGGCGGTCAATCCCGAAATCATGGGACTTGGCCCGGTCGGAGCCTGCCAACAGGCCATGGGTCGTGCAGGAATGACGATCGACGACATCGACATTGTCGAGATCAACGAGGCCTTCGCCGCTCAGATTCTGCCGAGCGCCGATGAGCTCGGCATCGACATCGCCAAGCTCAACCCCAATGGTGGAGCCATCGCTCTCGGTCACCCCTTTGGCATGACCGGAAGCCGCATCATGACCACCCTGATCAACGGCCTGCAGGATGCCGACAAGACCATCGGCATGGAGTCGATGTGCATCGGTGGCGGCCAGGGAATGTCGATGATCATCGAACGTCTCAGCTGATCAATCCGAGGTTCGCCTCGATAGATCAATGTTTCGCCACACCGGCGAGATCCACGCCTTCGGGTTCGGGTCTCGCCGGTGTCGCGTTCACCTACGTGGCACCAGCGGGCTCCACTACAGTTCGACCCGATCGATCCATCGAACCCGATTCGACGAGGTGGCAGTAAGTGCAGACCAGCACCGTGGAAGTCGCAGCCGGCCATCTCTATTTGGGGCCCGTGATCGACCCGGACACCGGCGATCCGACCGGCGATGAGAAGGTCATCTACGAGGCCGCCGATCTCACCACGCATGGCGTGATCGTTGGAATGACGGGTTCAGGAAAGACCGGCCTCGGCATCTGTTTGCTCGAAGAGGCACTCCTGCAGGGGATCCCTGCCCTTGTCATTGATCCGAAGGGCGACATGGGAAATCTGTTGCTTGCATTTCCTGATCTGACCCCCAGCGATTTCCGTCCGTGGATCAACGAGGGCCAAGCCGAACGAGACAACGTCACGCCAGATGAGTTGGCGGCATCGACTGCCTCAATGTGGGAATCCGGTCTCGGGAACTCCGGCATTGGTAAGGACCGAATCTCCGGATACGTCAACGCTGCCGATTTCACCATCTACACGCCCGGGTCACGATCCGGGGTTCCCCTCAACATCATCGGCGACATGTCACCGCCCGCCGGTGCTGTCGACGCTGAAGCTCTACAAGACGAGATCGACGGCCTGATCCAGGGATTGCTCGGCCTGGTCGGCGTCCGATCGGATCCGCTGGCGGGTCGCGAGCACGTGCTGCTGGCCAACCTGGTCAGCAACGCCTGGGCGACGGGTACCCCCATGGATCTGGCACGTTTGATTGCCCAAGTCCAAGACCCTCCGATGCGAAAGCTCGGGGTCATCCAACTCGACACGTTCTTCCCACCGGCGGATCGAACAGCGTTGGCTATGAAGCTCAACGGCCTGTTGGCCTCACCAGCTTTTGCCTCCTGGGGCGAGGGCGATGCACTCGACATTGAGGCGATGCTCCATGGGGCCGACGGCCGACCTCGCGCCGCGATCGTGTCGATCGCTCACCTGAGCGACGACGAACGCCAATTTGTGGTCACGCTGGTACTGTCGAAAATGGTCACATGGATGAGGTCGCAGCCCGGCAGTCCAGATCTGCGGGTGCTCATCTACATGGACGAGGTATTCGGATTCGTGCCACCGACGGCTGAGCCACCAGCCAAACGGCCGATTCTCACCATCCTGAAGCAGGCCCGCGCATATGGCGTGGGCATGGTTCTCTCCACGCAGAATCCCGTCGACCTCGACTACAAGGCGATCAGCAACGCCGGCACATGGATGATCGGACGACTGCAGACCGAACGAGACAAAGCCCGGTTGCTCGATGGCATGCGTTCGGCTGGCGGAGACGTCGACATCGACTCGATCAGCAATGTGATCGGCGGGCTTGGCAAACGGAAGTTCCTGCTCCACACGACAAGAGGCAGCGCTCCCACGACCTTTGGCACTCGCTGGGCCATGTCGTACCTGCCCGGCCCGCTCACACGCGACCAGATCTCCACCCTTATGGAGTCGCGCCGTGCGGCTGTTGTCGCCCAAGGCGAATCCGCACCCGCCGATGATGGCGATAACGAGACAACCGTCGCTCCCGAACTTGCCGATGATGAGACAACCGTCGCTCCTGAAGTGGCCGACGGCGTGTCGGTGGCGTATGCCGACCCTGCAGCTGAGTGGGCCGCCGACCAAGGAGCGACACCCGGTGGTCGCCGAATGGTCGCCTCTTTGGTGTGCCGCGTGCGCCTGCTGTTCGACGAATCGGCCGACGACTTACGCCACGAAAGTGAGTGGGAGGCGATCGCCTCCCCGCTGTCGGTCACCGTCGGTGGCGACGATTTCCAACACGCCGACTACGACGACCGCGACCTCAGGGCCGACTCACCCGCAGATGCCGTCTACGTCGTGCCAGATGCCAAGATTCACACCAAAACCTTCTTCACCAAGGCCCAAGCCGCCTTGAAGGACCGTCTCTACCGTGAGGAAACGCTTCATCTATTCGCCAACCCCGGCCTCAAGCTCTACTCACGGGTGGGCGAAGAAAGGGGCGACTTCGAACAGCGTTGCAGCAAGGCCGCCGACGACCATGCCGACGCAGAAGCCGACAAGCTCCGGGAGACAATGGCCAAGAAGCAGGACCGGGTAAAGGTGGCGATCAGCAAAGCCGAAGACCGTATCCGTGAGCTCCAAGCCGACACCAAAGACCGCAAGCGCAACGAGATAGCGGTGCCATGGATCTCGTTTGGGGGCCTGCTGGGCGGTCGCAAGAGCTCACGAAGCCTCATGGGCGGGCTTCGCAGAGCCTCAGGCAAACGACGGATGACCTCCAATGCCGCTCAGCGCGTCGAGTCGGCCAAAAACCGGCTTGAGGAAAATGTTGACAAGCTCGAAGATCTCGCCAACGCGGTGGAAGACTCGTTGGCAGAGATCCGTGATGAGTGGGAGGGCGTTGCCGATGTGATCGTCGAGCGCGAGGTGGCCCTCGAAAAGACCGATATCACGATCGAGGATCTTCAGTTGGTGTGGATTCCCACCGAGTGAGCGTGCGCTGACGACCCCGATTCAGCCGGCTGTTCGCAACCCCAACTCGAGGTCGGCGATGATGTCGTCGATGGTCTCGATGCCCACCGACAGCCTCACGAGCCCTGGCGTCACACCAGCTGCGACCTGCTCTTCAGGGTTCAGCTGGCTGTGAGTAGTGCTGGCCGGGTGGATAACCAGGCTTTTGACGTCACCAATGTTGGCCACGTGGCTGTGCAGCTCCAGCGCCTCCACAAACTTGCGACCCGCGTCAACGCCACCCTTCAGCTCGAACGCAGGAAGCGCGCCATATCCGCGTCCACCCGCCAGCTCGGTGAGTCGATCATGCCAAGGGCTCGCGGCAAGCGAGGGATGAAATACCTCAGCGACCTGCGGCTGATTTGAAAGCCACTCGGCGACCGCCGTAGCGTTTTCGCAGTGCCGTTCCATCCGGAGGCTCAAGGTCTCCAGCCCCTGAAGGAACAGGAACGAATTGAACGGCGTGGTGGCCGCGCCGAGGTCGCGCAACAGCTGCACCCGCGCCTTGATGATGTAGGCACCAGCCCCGAGGGCCGGCCAGTAGGCAAGGCCATTGTAGCTGGGATCCGGATCGGTCAGTCCGGGGAATTTGTCGTTGGCGCCGAAGTCGAAGGTTCCGCCGTCGACGATGACACCACCGATGGAGGTGCCGTGCCCGCCGATGTATTTGGTGGCCGAATGAACCACGATGTCGGCGCCATGTTCGAATGGCCGGACCAGCCACGGGGTCGTGACGGTGTTGTCGACGATGAGTGGAACGCCGGCTTCGTGGGCAACCGCCGACACTCCTGCGATGTCGAGAACGTTGTTGCGCGGGTTGGCGAGCACCTCGCCGTAGAAGGCCTTGGTGTTGGGTTGAACTGCACTCCGCCAGGCATCGAGATCATCGGGGTCGTCGACGAAGGTGGCATCGATCCCCATCTTGGGCAGCGTGTGGCGCAGAAGATTGAATGTGCCGCCGTAGAGCGCGGCTGAGGCAACGACATGGTCGCCGCTCTGGGCCAGGTTGAGGATGGCGATGGTTTCCGCGGCCTGGCCAGAGGCAACGGCGAGTGCGCCCGGTATACCAACCGCTGTCTCGGTGCCTCCCTCGAGTGCCGACATGCGGGCTTCGAAGACACCCTGCGTCGGGTTCATGATCCGTGAGTAGATATTGCCCATCTCCGTCAGACCGAAGAGGTTGGCCGCATGCTCGGTGCTGTTGAACGTGAACGAGGTGGTCTGGTAGATCGGTACGGCTCGAGCGTTGGTTGCCGAGTCAGGTGTTTGCCCGGCGTGAATCTGGCGAGTTTCGAATCCGAGTTTGTTGGTCATGTTGTCCTCCACTGGAGCGTCGGCTCTCCGACTTGTCGCCGCCAACCGTAGCGGTCCAAATGATGACCTACATGGTCATATTTATGATGAATCAGATCAGACCGCCCAAAGTGTTTCGATGGATCCTCCAGTCGACGCCTAGAGTTCGCGTCATGGCTCTGATCGAAATCGCCACCATCGAAGAACCGTGTGAGTCACACTTGTCGCTGTCTCCTGCCGCGTGACAACTCGTCGACTCATCGACTACCTCCCCGACGAGGTGTCCGACGACAACCTGCTCATGGCATTTCTCGAGTGGGCCGAAGCAACCGGTATTCAGCCATATCCACACCAGGAAGAGGCCATCATGTCTCTCTTGAGTGGCGACAACGTGGTGTTGGCGACACCCACCGGATCCGGAAAGTCGCTAGTTGGTCTGGCCGGCGCGTTCGCAATGGTCGCGGCCGGTAAACGGGCCTTCTACACGGCCCCGGTCAAAGCACTCGTCAGCGAGAAGTTCTTCGAGATGACCCACCAGCTCGGTGCCGACAATGTCGGGATGATCACCGGTGATGCCAGCGTCAACTCGTCTGCTCCGGTCATTGTCTGCACCGCTGAGATCCTCGCCAACATGTCGCTACACACCGGCGCCGACACCAGAGCAGATCTGGTGGTGATGGATGAGTTCCACTATTACGCCGACCGGGATCGGGGGTGGGCATGGCAGGTTCCGCTGCTCGAGTTGCCAAACGCGGCGTTCCTGCTGATGTCGGCCACGCTCGGCGACACCGCGTTCCTGCGCGACGATCTCACCTCACGCAACGGCAGGCAGACCACGCTCGTCGACAACGCCGAGCGTCCGGTTCCGCTCGATTTCGAATATCGGGAATCGACTCTGCTCGATTCGATCGGTGATCTTCTCTCATCCGGACGCGTGCCGGCATATGTCGTTCATTTCACCCAGAAGGACGCCGCGGCCCGCGCTCAGAGCCTCACCAGCCTCGATGTGCTCACCAAGGATGAGAAGGCCGCGGTCAAGGCGGCCATCGGGGGTTTCCGGTTCGACACACCCATCGGCAAGGATCTTCGCCGATTCGTCATGGCCGGCATCGGTCTGCACCACGCTGGGCTTCTCCCCAAGTACCGGCTGCTGATCGAGAAGCTGGCCCAACAGGGATTGCTCAAACTCATTTGCGGCACCGACACCCTCGGGGTGGGCATAAACGTGCCGATTCGAACGGTGCTCTTCACCCAACTCTGTAAATACGACGGCCGCCGAGTACGCGTGCTGACCGTGCGCGACTTCCAGCAGATCGCCGGCCGGGCTGGGCGCAAGGGTTTCGACACCGCCGGCTCGGTGTTGGTGCAGGCACCCGAGCATGTGGTCGAGAATAAGAAGGCCGCAGCGAAGGCCGAAGCAGATCCCAAGAAGAAACGAAAGTTGGTCAAGCGCAAACCGCCAGAGAAGGGATACGTCCACTGGGATGGCGACACGCTGGCCCGACTTCAGAACGGCCGCCCGGAGACTCTCACCTCCAGCTTCTCGGTGAGCCACTCCATGCTTCTCAACATGCTCGACCGTCCTGGCGATGGCTGCTCGGCCATGAAGAATCTGCTCACCAATAATCATGAGACTCGCAAGAATCAGCGACGCCACATCAGGCGCGCGGTAGCGGTGTTCCGTTCGTTGGTGGAGGCAGACATCATCGAACGGCTCGACCAGCCCGACGAACTCGGTCGCCCGGTTCGAATCAATCTCGATCTTCAAGACGACTTTCGTCTCAACCAGCCACTCGCCTTGTTTGTTGTGGAGGCAGTGGCGGCTCTCGATCAGGAGCTACCCGATCATTATCTCCAGGTCCTGAGCCTTGTCGAGTCGGTGCTCGACGATCCGATGACCATTCTCTTCTCCCAACTCGACAAGGCCAAAGGCGACCTCGTCAGCGAGTTGAAATCGCAGGGGGTCGAGTATGAGCAGCGCATGGAGAAACTCGACGAGCTCACATGGCCCAAGCCAGAGGCCGACTTCATCGAGCCCGCGTTCGAGATTTTCGCCAGGCACCACCCGTGGGTCGGCCGTGAGCGGGTGAGCCCGAAGTCGATCACACGCGAGATGCTCGAACACGCCGAGACTTTCAACCAGTACGTCAATCGCTACGGACTAAAACGTTCCGAGGGGCTACTTCTTCGTTACCTCACCGACTGCTACAAGACCCTCAACCAGACAGTGCCGGAGGAGCACCGGACCGAGGACCTCGATGACGTCGTCGAATGGCTGGGTGCCACAATCCGCCATGTCGATTCGAGCTTGATCGATGAGTGGGAACGCCTGCGTAATCCGAGCGATGAAGCCGACGAAGTCACTCCGCCTGACTCGCCTGATATCACCCACAATCGCCGGGCATTCGAGGTGATGCTACGAAACGAGATGTTCCGGTGGGTCACCGTGCTGGCCCGCCACAAGGCCGGTGAACTCGTTCGCTCGCTGGCCGATCCCGGGCCGTGGACACCCGATCTCGTGGTCGAACAGCTCCACGACTTCTGGGATGAGCACGAGTCGATCGCCATCGATGGCGATGCCAGGTCCAAGCAGTGGCTCAACATCGACATGTTGAGTGGCCGGATTCGTCAGACCATCTGCGACCCCGACGGATTCAACGAGTGGGTCATCGACGCGACCATCGACCTCGTTGCGTCATCCAACGAACAGCGTGCGGTTGTGGTACCGATCGACATTCACCGGCTTTAATGCCGACCTCTGAGTTCGTCGGCCCGTGACCTCAGCGACGAACGGCGGAAATCAGCTCTTGGGGTAGCAGAAATGTGCCGTCGGCCGAAGGCCTCATCTCTACCTCGGCGAGCACCGCGTCGACCGACAGCGCCGAGTAGAGATGCGGGAATGTCTCCAAGGTGCCGGTGCCGTCCTCCCACACGAGTGCTCTCGACAGCATGTGGGCATCGACAACCAGCGCCACGACATCGGTGGCGCCACGGTAGATGGCGTTGGCAGGCGACAGCACTTGATGAAGAGCCGACATATGGATGAAGCCGTCGCGGCCCCATTCGTCGGGAAGGTAGGTGCCGCCGACTTTGGCTGCCTCCCATACGTCGCGGCGGGCCATGTGAACAAGTCGTGCCGGCGTAGCCGCCCATCCCGTGGTCACATGAGATGCAAGCGTTGCCCTCAGTGATTCAGGGCCGAACACCGACAGTGCCGCCCGTTCGTTGGCCGCCGACAGCTCATGGCGCGAGAAACCATGCAGCGAGGCGGCAAGCGAGTTTTCGCGACTCGATGTCGTGGTGGTGATGCTGCGGTCGTCGGGGTTGAGCGTGATCTTGAAACCGGCGTCGAAGAGCATTCGCACAGGATGACTCTCGACCGGCTGCCCAAGGCACTCGTTGGAGGTGAGGCAAATCTCCAATGGGATGGCTGCGTCTCGCACCCGCGTAGCGGTCGGGCCGAGGGCTGTGATCCGTCCGTCGGCAATCTCGCAGTCGTCGATCAAACGCCAGCCGTGACCGATTCGATCGGGGCTGCACGTATCGAGGGCGTCGGTCACCTGGTGGACACCGTCCATCTCTCCCGCGTGGACCGTGATACCCAAGCCTCCGGCTTTCGCCGTCGCCAGCGCCCGCGAATGTTCGCTTGCCGGATGCCCCACTTCGCCTCCGGCAAGATCGAATCCGACGATGCCGTCACCGACGTGTGCGACAGCCGCTTCGGCCGTGGCCACCGACTCCGATACCGATCTTTCCCGAAGGGCACAGGCGATCAGGCCGGCACCGAACGAATCGTCAGTCACGTCGGCCAAACCCTCGTTGACCGAAGTGATCACCTCACGAACCGATAATCCGTCGGCGGTGTGGGCCAGCGGCGCGAATCGCGTCTCGGCGTAGACCACACCATCGTCGCGGAGATCGGTGGCGGCTTCGCGTGCCACTCGTGTGAGGGCCGCACCGGTCTGCATCACCGAGATCACCAGGTCGAAACGCGAGAACGCCTCGCGAAAGTCCATTCCCGGTGTGATGGTGAGCCACTTGGCCAAAGCCCTGGCATCGTCGCACGGGGTGGCAATGCCGGCCAGCGCCGCCAGGTCGAGGATCGTCTGGGGCCGAACTCCCCCGTCGAGATGATCGTGCAGCACGACCATCGGACCGTGAGGGCCATGAGGGCTCGGGGTGGCGTCGTCTCGATCGCTCATCAGCGCAGACGCCCTGATGACTCGAGCACCTCGGTTATGCCCGGATATGTGTCGAGCGGTTCGAGTCGGTGATCGATGTACATGATTCCCACCGTGATGGCCAAGAACGAGACCACAAAATTCGAGACGCTTCGGGTCAGGAAGAACAGATTGAAACCGGAGTTGTTGAACAACCAAATATCCCAGATGCCCGAACCGATCTCATATACGACGATCAACCAGGTGGCTGTGGCCATGGTGCGGGTGTAGAGCGGTTCGGTCAGCAAATCGTCGTGCAGATCGACAACCTTGGGAACGGTCCATGCCAGAAGCGGCTTGCCGATGAGGATCGTTACGGCAATCGCCACGCCCACGAGAATCTTGGTGATGAATCCGATTCCGAAATAAACCGCTTTTGAACTGATGCCAAAATCGATCACGTCATGGTCGACCAAAATTGTCACGACCGACCTGACGATCAGATAGATGGTGACCGTGGGCAGCCACCATCCGATGTCGAGGCCACGATGGCGACGGCCAATGGCCGCTTTGATCGACCACAGGGTCGCAGCCACAACCGCCGCGGTGATGTTGACCAAATTGAACAGGACGATGAACAAAACGACCGGCATCAGCTGGTCGAATGTGCTGCCGCCCTCCAAAGCCTTCGGCTTGGGTTTGGAGTCTTCGGTCATGTCGATAGATCCATCCATTCCTCAGCAATCGACCGATCCCCGAAGATTTCCAGCCCTTCCAGCGGCCGGCGCTGCCAAAGAGCCAACAAGAGATCGGCAGCGGTCGCCCGAATGGCCACATCGGCTTTCACATGGCTGAGGGAGGCCACGACCCGACCATCGACAAGCTCCATCGTCCACTCACCTTCGCCATCGGTTCGGTGCAGGTGCATAGAGCCGCTCGGTGGCGCGACTCCCCTGGCGGGCATGACCACTCGCAACAATTCGTCGACTCCATCGGCGGCATCATCGCCGTCGATTTCGGGGGTGATGCCTGCGGCCAATTCGGCATCTATGCGATGAACCAGCGTCTCCTGATGCATCCTTCGCAGATAGAAGTTGGCCGTGCCGTCTCCGGCCCATGCCCACACATGCGCAACCGGGTCAGCCGATTCCAGGGCCTCGACAACATGGGCTAGAGCGAGTTGCGCGTATTCGATCTCACCGCCCTTTTCGGCCACAGGGACGTCGGATCGCGGCACCATTTCGGTGGCGAGTCGTTCGACGTGCAAGGCCACGGAATGCCAAACCCGACCCGAGTGGCGCAGCAGCTGAGCACAATCCCAGTCTGGGCATCCAGGCACGTGGGCCGACAAATTGGACGAACCCACCTCGATGAGGCGCGCGCCGTCCTCACGAACTCTCTGTATTCGATATCTAGGCTCCATCCATACAGTGTGGCGTATCAGACAGGATGTTCGACGAACTTCATTGGCTACGGCAAAAATGCCGCTCTCAGCCGATGATCCCTCGCTCCGGCTTCACGATCCCGAGTGCGCGATCCTCCGCCACTTCATCAAGGAGTTCTTTGCTGACGCCGAACGACTCGCCCACACCCGCTTCCACCAGCTGTTTGGGAATCGCCCGAATCACGTAGTCGTCGGCCACGGGCGGTGGATCAGCCGGACGTCGTGCCATCGCAGCCTCGATGATCGGTCGCCATGATTCGGCCTTGGCCGCGGCTCCCTTCTCTTCTCGTTCGCGAAACTCCGGCAGGATTTCTGTTCCGAATCTCTCCAGCGACTCGCAGATGTCTTCGTGACGATTCTTGCCTGCCTGCATCACGAAAATGATCTGGTCGACCCCCGCCTCTTCATACCGGCGGAGGAAGTCACGGATCTGGTCTGGCGTTCCGACCGCACCCCTGAGCCCGGAGGTGTCGCCTGCCGCCACCTTCGCACCGAGCTTCTCCTGCTCTACTGCGAGGGCAACTGCAGGGTCGTAGCCGTGCTCGGCTCGCTTCTCCTGGAATTCCTGCCAAACATCGGTTGATCCCGGGCGATGATCGCCAAAGACGTAGTAGTGGGCCAGTGAGTAGCCAAAGAAATTTCCGCCTTCGAGACCCATCTCGAGCGCTCGGCGCTCATCGGGATGACACATCATCGGTGTGACACAGGCAATGTTGGGGTTGACCGCTTTGCCGACCGGCACACACTTCTCGGCCATTGTGTTTCGATAGTCGAGCACCCATTGATGGGCTTCCTCGGGGTCGATAAACGCGAACGACAGCGCCCCCATGCCCTTCTCGGCAGCGAGGAGAATCGTGTCGTGACGAGAACACGCAACCCAAAGCGGAGGGTGCGGCGTCTGTAAAGGCTTGGGCACCACATTGCGGGGCGGCATGCTGACCCACTTGCCTTCATGCCCGCTGAACGGCGTCTCGGTCATGGCTCGCACAGCCACTTCCAAACCCTCAAGCCATGCTTCGCGCTTACTTTCGTATGGCACGCCGAAGCCGCCCAACTCGGCCTCTGATGAAGACTCCCCGGATCCGAAGTCGACTCTCCCGCCTGAGAGCAGGTCGAGCGTGGAGATGCGTTCGGCTACGCGGGCAGGGTGATTGAATTGGGGCGCCGTGAGACAGATGCCATGACCCAGACGGATGCGTGAGGTTCGTTGCGATGCCGCGGCCAGGAAGATCTCCGGCGCCGATGAATGTGAGTATTCCTCGAGGAAGTGGTGCTCCACCTCCCACAAGTGGTCAATGCCGAGCTTGTCGGCCAACTCCACCTGCTCGAGGGCGTCGGTGAGTAGTTGGTGCTCGGAACGGTCGTCCCAAGGACGCGGCAGCTGGTGTTCGTAGAAGATCCCGAACTTCAAAGTGGCTCCTCAATCTTCGGTGGTCACCAACCGAGAGAGTAAGCCATCCAGCCGTGCATCAACACTGCCAACACCACGAACACATGCCAGATTTCGTGATAACCGAAAATATCGGTCCAGGGATCAGGCCGACGGGATCCAACCACCACCGCCCCGATTGTGTAAGCACCACCGCCTATGAAGAGCAACACCAGTTGGCCGACGGTGAGATTCTTGAGCATCCACGGAACGAAGACCAACATCGACCAGCCGAGCGACAAGTAGATAGCGTTCACAACGCCCGCCGGAGGATGCACCGGCAGCCATTCCGCGATCACCCCCGCTGCTGCTGCCGTCCACACCACGCTCATCATCCAAGTGGACACACGGCCGTCGAGCCCAAGTAGCGCCACCGGAGTAGCCGTGGTGGCATACATGACGAAAATCGCACTGTGGTCGAGACGCACAAGCATCTCGACCTTCTCGGGCGGCCAGTCGCGAGAATGAACGATTGCCGATACCCCGAGCATGGCGATGGCACCGACGGCAAACACCGCCATGGACACCGAAGCGCGATAGCCGGAAGCCCCGACCGTGAGGACAACCCCGGCAGGAATCGCCAAGATGGCCGCCCATTTGTGGAGTACGCCCCGCAACCGCGGTCGTGGTCGCCGGAGGAGACGCTTGGCCGACGGTGAGAGCTGGGCCACGATCTCCTGATCGAATATTGCGAGGTTGGGCATCGCTACCAGCGTAGAACAGGAGGCCGACATCGGGGCAAACGGCCTAGCATCTTCTCTCGTGCCGTCTGTCGTCGCCCCATGAGGACCTTCTCCCAGACGATTATTTGCGATGCTGCCCAACTCTGCGAGCTTCGTACTCCACGTGACGACATCGTGGGTGAGCGAGAGGTGGGCGCCGATCATTGGGAGCTCCAACACGGTCCGTTCAGCCGATATGAGCGCCGACTTGAAGCAGTGGCCGTCGACAACGAGTCGACTTGGAGCGTCACCCAGACATACAAGTTCGCACTAGCGATTCCTGTCTGGGGCCGGATGTTCCAGCCCCTGATCACCCACGCTCTCAAACACCGCCGTGACTCCTACGGATACTGGTGGGCGCCACCGGATCGCCTCGAATCGCGGGCGGCAACGGTTCTTGCTCTCCTATGCGCAATCCAGATCGTCGACGGCTACCTCGGCACCGTTCTCACCCAGACCCTCACCTTCGCCGCGGACGAGTTCGGACGCGACAACACAGCACAGGGGATCGTGCTAGGCGGCGTGAGAGCGGGCGTACTGATCTCCCTGGTCACCGTTGCCATAGCCGACAAACGCGGCAGGAAATCGTTGTTGATCGCAGCCGGTTTGGGGAGTTGTGTCTTCACCATGCTCGGTGGGCTATCGACCGGCCTGTGGATGCTCGGATCGACTCAACTTGTCGCACGGGGCATGTCCACCGCGCTCGGCATCTTGATTGTGATCGTCGCGGCCGAGGAGATGCCAGCACGTAGCCGTGCCTGGGCCGCATCGGTTCTCGTCCTCAGCGCGGGGCTCGGTTCCGGCATGGCCGTCTGGATTCTCCCGGTCGCAGATCTCGATATTCGCGGATGGCGGGTCGTCTACCTGATGGCCGGATTGGGTTTGTTCGTCGTGACGGCGGTGGGTCGAAGGCTGCCGGAAACTCACCGCTTCGAACTGATCGAACACGCTGAATCAACGGTGCGCGGATACGACGATGCAACACGCGAGAGAAGACGAAAGAGGCTGGTGCTGCTAGCCATGTCGGCGTTTCTGATCGCCATGTTTGCCGCCCCGGCTTCTGGTTTCCAGAATGACTTCCTCAAAGACGAGCGGGGCTTCTCGGCCGCCCAGATCAGTCTGTTTACGTTGGTCACCAGCACGCCGGCCGGGATCGGGGTTCTGCTTGGCGGATACTGGGCAGAGACTCGAGGACGGCGGCCTATTGGTGCACTCGGCCTCGTGGGAGGATCGATGTTGGCGATGCTTGCCTTCTTCTCCTCAGGTTTCGCTCTGTGGGCGCTCACCCTCGGCGGAGTCGTGGTGGGAGGAATGGCCGTCCCAGCGTTGGCTGTCTACGGGCCCGAATTGTTCGGAACCCATGATCGAGGTCGGGCCAACGGGGTGATTGTCACCGTCGGCGTTGCCGGCAGTGCCGTCGGATTGCTTCTTGCCGGTCTGCTGTCGGATGGAATGGGCGGCACGATCGCGCCGGTGCTCGCTCTCTTGTCGATCGGGCCTCTCATCGTCGCTGGGCTAGTCCTCACGCTCTACCCCGAGACCGCAGGTGCTGAACTGGAGGCCATCAATCCCGAGGACGCTTGAGGAGCCAGTGCCACCGTTAGCGCCGGTTCGGCCGGTACCTTTCAGGCTCATGGATCGCAGGGCATTTCTGGTTGGCGGTGGCGTGATTGGTCTGGCCGCATGCGCCAAACCACAGCGCGATCTGCTGGCGTCAAAGAATATCGACGCCATCGCGTTGGAACCGGCAACGACCACCTCCTCGGCTCCCAATTCCTCTGCCAAGCCCGACCCGACCACCACTACCACCGAATCGCCGTACCCCGTCGCAATTCCAGCCGAAGACCTGCCAGGAATCTCGTTCGTCGCCAATGCGTTGAATCCGACCATCGACGTCTCGTTGACGCCAGGTGGGCCCGCCGAGTGGACCTTCAATAATCCGATCAGATCGGGCGGGCCACTCGTGTTCCTGCTTGAGACCTTCGACTCGACCGACTTCCACCATGTGTTGCTGCCGGTAAGACCCAACGGCACCTTCGGCTGGGTCGATGCCGCCGACGTGGCGCTGACCCGCCACAACTACAGGCTCAAGATTGAGCTCGATGCATATCGCCTCACGTTGTTTGATCACGAGAAAGAGGCCTTCGCGACAGAAATCGGTGTTGCCCGCAACAACACTCCGACACCTCAAGGCATCTACTACACCACCGAATTGCTCAAGCCCACCGAACTGAACTCGGCCTACGGCACCTACGCCTATGGCCTGTCCGGCTACTCCGACGTATTCACCGAATTCGCCGGTGGCCCCGGCCAGCTCGGGTTGCATGGCACCAACGATCCCGCGACCATCGGTACCAACGTGTCTCATGGCTGCATACGGCTTCGCAACGACGACATAACCAAGCTGGTTGAAGTAATCGGCCTACCCGTCGGGGTGCCCGTCGAGGTTGTCTAACCCGAATGTTCAGCCTCGGCTGAGCGTCCCGATCCCAAACGCGGTCGAAGAATCGTGAACAGAACCAGCGCCAACGCGGCAACGCCGATGGGCACTATCGCGTCGCCGTTACCCGTATACGTCGGGTAGAGCACGAATGTCGACAACAGCAGGGTCCATCCCCAGAGAATCAAGACCGACCGGCGATGTCCATGTCCGAGGTTCATCAAGCGATGATGGAGATGCTCCTTGTCGGCCGCAGCTACGCCCTTGCGATGCGCCGCCCTCCTGAGTATCGCGAATATCGTGTCAATGATCGGTACGCCGAGAATCACCAGCGGAATGAAGATCGGAGCGAAAAAGAAGTAGGTCTGGCCCG
Source organism: Acidimicrobiales bacterium (assembly GCA_041687805.1). Taxonomy (GTDB): domain Bacteria; phylum Actinomycetota; class Acidimicrobiia; order Acidimicrobiales; family Aldehydirespiratoraceae; genus SZUA-87. Next base: position 8,429 of record JBDNJK010000065.1, on the reverse strand, counting down.
AGAATGATTCGGTGGTGCGACCACCCACCGACATTGTGGAAGCCGCCATGAGAAGTCCGAGCAACAGTGCGCCGCCGTCTCCCATGAAGATTCTGGCCGGATGAACGTTGTGGGGAAGAAAGCCGAGGCAGACCCCCAACGTGATCACAGCCCAAAGTGCACCGGGGTTGGACCCATCAAGCACTCCGACGTTCTCGAGCCGGAGCGCGTAGAGCAGAAATGTTGCCGATGCAATCGCCACAATCCCGGCTGCCAGCCCATCGAGACCATCGATCAAATTGATGGCGTTGGCCATACCCACCACCCAAAGCACGGTGATGAGAGACGACCAGTCAGCGGACAGAAACAACAGGTCGAAAAACGGGACCCGAAACACCAAAATCGATACTCCCGTGAGCGACATGATGCTCCCCGCCAACACCATCCCGGCAATCTTCGCCGGCGGTGAGATCTCACGCATGTCGTCGACGAGTCCGACACTGAATATGACGGTGGCAGCCACCACAACGCCGAGCACCTCGGTGCGTGTGGCAGTGATCGCATTGAAATCACCCATGACCATGGCGGCAGTCACGGCAACCACTACACCAGCCAGCATTGCTGCTCCGCCGGCGGTGGGTGTCGGCGCCTCATGGACGCCGCGCCCGCCAGGGGCGACGACGGCGCCGAATCTCACGGCCAGCCTGCGAACCAACGGCACACAGAAATAGGTGGTGACCGCGGCAATTGCCGCCACGACCGCATATGCCCGCAGCGGCGGCATTTTGCGCCTACCTCATGCCCCGGCTTGTGGGTAAGGCTCGAAACGAGAACAGAGATCCTCTGCTGCTGCCCTGACTTCCGCGATAGCCGAGTCGTCGCCACGCGACCGGAGTGCGGTCGCGATGATGGATGCAATCGTGGCCATTTCGGCTGTGCCCATTCCTTGGGTGGTCACAGCCGGCGTGCCAATTCGAACACCAGAGGTGACAAATGGTGAACGGGGATCGTCGGGGATCGTGTTCTTGTTGAGGCTCACACCGGCGGCATCGAGCACAGCCTGTGCTTGCTTGCCGGTGAGTTCAGTATCGAATCCACGCAGGTCGACGAGCAGGAGGTGGTTGTCGCTGCCGCCCGACACCAGACGAAATCCTTCGCTCGCTAACGCAGCAGCAAGCGCGCTGGAGTTCGCCACGACCTTGGCCGCGTACTCGCTGAACTCGGGCGTTGCCGCTTCACCGAACGCCACGGCCTTGGCGGCAATGACGTGGTCGAGAGGGCCGCCCTGAATTCCCGGAAAGATTGCCTTGTCGATCGCCTTGGCGTGCTCGGAACGACAAAGGATGCACCCGCCTCGCGGCCCGCGGAGCGTCTTGTGGGTGGTGAACGTGACCACATCGGCGTATGGAACGGGATTGGGGTGAACACCGCCGGCGATCAGGCCGGCGATATGAGCCGCGTCAAACATGAGCAAGGCACCGACCTCATCGGCAATCTCACGAAGCGGAACAGGATCGATGATCCGCGGGTAGGCGGTGGCGCCGGCGACGATCATCTTCGGTTTCTCGGCACGAGCGGTATCGCGAAGCTGCTCCAAATCGATTCGTTCGTCACTCGCGGTCACGCCATAGGACACAAAGTTGTAGAGCTGACCCGAAAAGTTGACCGGTGAACCGTGAGTGAGGTGCCCGCCATGATCGAGGCTCATTCCCAGAACGGTGTCTCCCGGTTCGAGCAGGGCTTGGTAGACAGCCATATTGGCGTTGGACCCAGAGTGGGGCTGCACGTTGGCGTGATCGGCTCCGAACAGCTCACACGCTCTCGTACGGGCCAGTTCTTCGACCTGATCGACGACCATGTTGCCGCCGTAGTAACGCCTACCCGGATAGCCCTCCGAGTATTTATTGGTGAGCACCGATCCGGTGGCCGCCATCACTGCAGGTGAGGCGAAATTCTCTGAGGCGATGAGTTGAATAGTCGTGTTCTGACGCTCGACCTCTTGGTCGATCAACTCAAAGACGGCGTCATTGGAAAAATCGGGCCAGGACATCGGTACTCTCCTCAAAATTCGACCGAGCGAACACTACCGGCCGATCTTGCTGTCAGACCCGCTCGCCGCCCAAAGCATCGAGTTTGGCCACACGACCGACATGTCGACCGCCCTCGAACGTGGCATCGAGCCAAGCATCAACGGCGTCGATCGCAACGGCAGGCCCGGTCAGACGCTCCCCCAGGCAGATCACGTTCGCGTCGTTGTGTTGACGCGAAAGCTTGGCCGAAGTCGCATCGTGCACGGTCGCCGCCCTCACTCCTCGGATCTTGTTGGCGGCGATGCAGATGCCGATGCCGCTCCCGCACACGCAAACTCCGCCATCGGCACCGCCCGAGGCGACCTCTCGCCCCACCGCTGCTCCGAAATCCGGATAGTCAACTCGATCAGTCGAGTTGGTGCCGCAGTCGATCACTACGTGCCCGCGTCCTCGCAGATGATCGGCAATGTCCTGTTTCATATGGAATCCGGCGTGATCGGACCCGACAGCGATACGCATGCTCACTCCTGGCTGGGGAAGTTTGGTCAATCCTAGGACCTCGTCGATGTCGGCCTGAGATATCGGGCCGTCGCGAATCACCAACGGTGATGCTGTGCGCACGTCGACCACCGTCGATGCCTCGCCATCGCAGATTCCACCGTCGACAATGAGTCCAATCATCGGCAATATGTCGGCCACCGCGGCCGCCGTTGGAGGGGATGAATCACCATGGGTATTGGCGCTGGTAGTGGCCAGAGGCCCTACCTTTTTCGCCACCTCTCGAACAAACCAATGATCCGGGCACCGCACGCCGACGCTCGTATCGTCGCCCACCGCGGTGACGGCGTCGGGCCGCCGGGTCGCAACCAAAGTGAGTGGGCCTGGCCAAAAGGCGGCAGCAAGCGCATCGAATAAGCGTGATGTCTCGATGAGTGACGCTGCCTGCAGACGATCGGCCACCAGCACCGCGACATGGCGGTCATATGGACGATTCTTGACCGCGAAAATTGCCTTCAGAGCCGTGGCGTCGAAAGCGGAAGCGGCAATTCCGTAAACGGTATCGGTGGGCAGAACAACGATTTCCCCGCGTTGGATTGCCTCGATCGCAGCGTCCGTGGCATCGCTCGCTCCCTCGCACGCCTCAACAATCGACTGCGACGATCTCTGATCGCTCATTGACGACGCCTCCCGACGACAGCACGGTCACGCCCCGCCAAGTCGGCGTGTATCGATGGGACGAGCCCGACGCGAGAACATGCGTCGGCAATCGTTGCCGTCTGATACGGCCCCATTTCGAGTATCAACACCCCGGCCGGGCCCAACCAGTCGACCGACATCTCGACGATGTGCAGCAACGCTTCTGTGCCGAGTGGGCCGGACCGCAGCGCCGGGCGGGGCTCCCATGCGTCGACAACTTCTGGCAATTGCTCGCCGTCCGCGATGTAAGGCGGGTTGGACACGATCACATCCAGAGCGCCGGCCAGGGCGGGCGCCAGTGCCTCGAACCATGAACCTTGGTGGACGCTCACCCGAGTGGCTGCCCGGCCCACTCCTGCGAGGTTCGCCACTGCGACCTCGAGTGCCTCCGAGGAGTTGTCGGTGAGAAACACGCGTGCATGGCTGCACTCGGAGGCGACCGAGAGTCCAATCGCTCCAGAGCCGGTGCCGAGATCGGCGACCAATACTTCCCTCTGACCGGCGATGACCAGCGTTTCGACTTCGGCGATGGCCAGGCCGGCAACAACTTCGGTCTCGGGCCTCGGTACCAGCGTTCGCCGGTCGACCATCAAGTCGAGGTAGCGGAACCCCCATCTGCCCACAACGTACTGAAGAGGCTCCCCTGCTACACGCCGCGCCAGCATCGAATCGAACCTGGAAACGCCCCTCTTCGTGGCGGGTTTTGCAAGCTGCGCGTGGAATTCGGACGGCTCAATACCGGCAGCCTCCTCGACGATTCGCCGGGCATCCACGTCAGGCGATTCCATGCCGGCGACCTTCAATCGCTCAACCGCCTCCGTCAGGAAGACCGACCAAGCGACGGTGTCGCCGTCGGTTGTCATGTCGGGTTTTCCAGCTGTCGTCGGCGCTCGTCAGCCACCAGTGCGTCGCTGACTTCGTCGAGTTCGCCGGCCAGAACGCGATCAAGTCGATAGATCGTCAGCCCAATTCGGTGATCGCTGAGCCGATTCTCCTTGAAGTTGTAGGTGCGAATCTTCTCGGATCGGTCACCGGCGCCGACTTGATCGCGGCGAAGCACGGCCTGCTCGGCCGCAGCCTTCTCCTGCTCAGCGGCCAGCAGACGCGATCGGAGAACCCGCAACGCCTTGGCTTTGTTCTTGAGTTGGCTCTTCTCGTCCTGCATAGCCACCACGATGCCCGTGGGCATGTGAGTGATCCTGACGGCCGAATCCATCGTGTTGACCGACTGCCCGCCGGGCCCCGACGACCGGTAGGTGTCGATTCGCAGGTCGCGGTCGTCGATGGCGACCTCCACCTCATCTGCCTCGGGCAGGACTGTGACAGTGGCTGATGAAGTGTGGACCCGCCCCTGTGATTCTGTGACCGGCACCCGCTGCACGCGATGGGTGCCGCCCTCGTGCTTCATCCGGCTCCACACCGAATCGCCCGATAGCAATGAGGTGATCTCCGAGAATCCCCCCAAATCGGAAGGTGATGATCCCAGCACCTCCAGGTGCCACGACTGACGCTTCGCGTACGCCTCGTACATCTCGAACAGATCTCGGGCAAAGAGATTGGCCTCTTCGCCACCGGCCGCACCACGAATCTCCACGATCACGTTTCGGTCGTCGTTGGGGTCTCGAGGAAGCATGAGCGTTCGTAGCCGCGACGTTTCGATCTCGATGGTCGAATCGAACTGATCCATCTCAGCCCGCAACTCGTCTCGTTCTTCATGGGTGGCGTCAGGGAGCATCGAACGCGCCGTTTCCAGATCATCGACCGCGCTGCGAAGTTGCCGGCCACATCGCACAATCTCATCGAGTTGTTTGAAGCGACGCCCCAGATCGGCCATTTGTTTCTGATCCTGTTGCACGGCTGGATCACCGAGACGGATCTCGAGATCATGCAGTTCGTCTTCGAGGCCAGCGATTCGCTTCAACACCACAGCGAGACTACAGCGGCCTCGCGGTTGCCCTCTTCACGTGATCACGCCGACTCCCAAGAAATTTGCCACAGCCGCCACGATTTCGTCATCAAAGGTCGGTTTTGGGTCGTGCCGCTGGCCCGACAGCCAATGAACTTTCGTTGGCCCTGCGATCGCACAGATCTCACGATCGACCTCTTCGGGCGTGCCGAACGGATCGCGATCGCCATTGCAGAACAACGTCGGCACCGCGATGCCCGGGAAATGCTCCACCCTCAGTTTCTCTGGCTTGCCAACGGGATGAAGCGGGTAGCTGAGCAGCACGAGCGCGGCGGCACTGAGCCCCTCGGCCACGGCCATCGACGCTATACGGCCTCCCATCGAACGCCCGCCAAGAGCCACCTCATCGGGCCTGATCCCGACTTCTTCAGAGAACTTCGCGGCCTCTTCAACCATCGAGATGATCAGCTTGGGGGCCCGAGGCGGGGGGCGACGACCCTGTTGACGGTAAGGAAAGTCGAATCGCCTCACCGGAAGATCCAGATGATCTTCAAGCGAGACCAGCAGCCGGTGAGAGGAATCGCCACCGGCTCCATGGGTCAACAGCAATCCACGAGGTTTGCGAGGCTTGGGCATCTGTCTCAAGCTACAGAATTAGCCGAGGCGATTCTCAGAATCTCATCAGTATCCGTCGCGCCTCGGCTATGTCGGCGAGTCTCACCGCGGCGGCGCGCTCGTCGCCGCCGTGATCAGGATGGGCGCCTCGAAGTGCGGACCGATATCGGTGCTGAACAACGCGTCGGGTGTAGCCGCACCCGACCTGGGTTAGCCCTAGCACCTCACATGCCCATCTGACCGGGTCGACAATCAACCCTGCCGACAGCTGGCCGACCATCGGACCCCCTGCAAGATGGCGAAACAAATCGGGTCCGATATCGCCTCGCCACGACAGTCCGCGACGAACGGCCGCCAGCACTCCCCCCCTTGAACCGGCAGGCAGCAGTCCGGCGGCATACACAGCTCCCAGGGCGTGCTGCACAGGGGAACTATCAACCAAGGAAAAGGAGACACTTGGTTCGAAGCCACCATGTTGGTGAAGGCGGTGCGTGCTTCTGGCCAACCCAACCCGGTCGTCCTGAAACCTGTGACGAAGCCTCGGTTGGGGGATCCGGCGGCCTGCTTCGAGCCAGTGGGTCAGAGCGAGCAGATCGGAGCGATCCTCAGCGTCCGCTGCCGCCGAGAATCTGGCGACGATAGCCCCGAGCAAGAGTCCACCCGCCCCTGGCGGATCAGCACATGGGAGAGTGCGATGGCCAAGAGCAATTCGCCGCGTCGGAGCCATCAGCCGTGAGTGATAGACATCCAATTCTGCGAGCAGCACCAATCGACAACGTACTGGCTCGCAATGCGGTAGCCGGATCGGCTCAGACGAGTTCCCTGAGAGACTCCCGAAGCGCCGTGGCCCGTTCGGTGATCAAGTCATCTTCGGGTTTTTCCTCCTGGAGCAGATCCACCAGAAGCGCTGCTGATTCTCGAAGCTTGCTCCACTCTGCCGGCTCGAATCCGAACGGCGATGCCGCTCCGGCCAGCCGTTCGCCGTGTTTGATCACGCCGACAACACCGCTGGTATTACCCGAATCTCGCCGCAACCGGTCGAGGGCCAGAAACAACTCGCTCAGGAGATCGTTGGCCTCCAGGCCAACGAGTTTCTCTAGACCGTGTTCCTCTTCTCTGGCCAGGACCTCGTCGATGATCATGTCGACCTGTTCCTCATCGATCTCATGAATCACCAGATCGCCGTCGTTGTCGAATTCATGTGGGACGCCTGTGCCGACAAGACGTTGCACCAAAACGTCGCGAAGGTCGTTGTCCCAGCCATCCATCTCGAACGCAGTCTTGGGCGCCTCGTCGTCCAACGACCTGCGCCCCGCCACCTGTACTTCCTCGAGAAGATTGTCGACAAGTTCTTCGTCGGATTCGTGAACGGTGAGAGTGGTGCCTTGCCACGAATGAGCCACTCCATCAGCCACGAGAAGCTGTGATGCCATTCCTCTCGCCTCCAGAGCCCAGGTATGGAGCTCGTAGGCGACCCACTCACCTCCGGCGTCAGATGCCGCCGTCTCGGGCGCGTCGGATTCATCGACGTCAACGGAATCATCGACGTCAACGGAATCATCGACGTCAACGGATTCATCGGTCTTTCGAAAAGGTGATCTGAATGAACGAGCCACGCGGGCATGATCGCACGTCGACGCACGCAAAGTGCAGACCGGCCAATCCACTCTCTCGGCAAGTCCTGAGATACGTTCATGACCATGACCGAAAAGACTGGGGAGACACCCGACCGAAACTTGGCTCTCGAATTGGTGAGAGTCACAGAAGCCGCCGCAATGGCAGGCGCCAGATGGATGGGACGAGGCGACAAAAACGGGGCCGACGGTGCGGCTGTCGATGCCATGCGCAACGTCCTACGCACCGTTCCGATGGACGGCATCGTCGTGATCGGGGAGGGCGAAAAGGATGAAGCACCGATGCTTTTCAACGGTGAGCGAATCGGCGACGGCTCTCAGCACCAGACCGATGTTGCCGTCGACCCGATCGATGGCACGACTCTCACGGCTCTCGGCCGAGGAAACGCTTTGGCCGTAATCGCCGTGTCGGAGCGCGGAACCATGTTTGATCCAGGTCCGTGCGTCTATATGGAAAAGATCGCCGTCGGTCCCAGTGCCTACGGTTCGATAAACCTTGAGATGACACCCGCAGAGAATCTTGCCAGCGTGGCCAAGGCCAAAGGCAAACGTGTCAATGATCTCGTCGCTGTGATCCTTGATCGCGACCGCCACGATGAACTCATCGAGGAGGTGCGTGATGCTGGTGCCAGAATTCGACTCATCCCTGACGGCGACGTCGCCGGTGCCATATCCACCGCCTGGCCCGACGCAGGCGCCGACATCCTTTTCGGAATCGGAGGCACGCCCGAAGGCGTGATAACCGCAGCCGCTCTCAAGTGCATGGGCGGGCAGATGGTTTGCCGACTATGGCCACGCAATGAACTAGAACGCACACAGTCGATCGAAGCCGGTTACGAGCTCGACCGGATCCTCGATCAGGATGATCTGGTGCAAGGAAACGACTGTTTCTTCGCCGCTACCGGACTCACCGACGGCGATCTGTTGAAGGGTGTCCAGTTCGACAGCACCGGCTGTCAGACCAGCTCACTCGTGATGCGATCCCACACCGGCACCGTTCGGATGGTTAAAGCCCATCACCGTCTCGACAAGCTCAACGAGCTCTCCAACATCGACTACTGAACATCG
>JBDNJK010000064.1:0-13944 GCA_041687805.1 Acidimicrobiales bacterium | reverse complement strand
TCGTTGGACTTCCCAACTACCACCGGGTGATCAACGTGGTTGTAGAGCGAATTCTTGATGAGGATCTCGACGTTGGGATGCTTCTCTTCGATGACGAAGATCTCTTGTAGGCCGGACGCGAACGACCGAATCGTTGATGCGTTGAACGGGATCGGCATACCCAACTTGAGCAATCTGATACCGGCATCGGCGAGTTGCGACTCTGTGGCGAGACCGAGGCGAGCAAACGCCTCGCGGACCTCGCGGTAGGTGATACCCGATGAAACGACGCCAATCCATGCGTCGGAGGGGTTGACGGTTGTGTGGTTGAGCCGGTTGAGTGCGGCGTATTCGAGAGCTAGCGCGTAGCGCACTTCGTAGATCTCACGCTCGATGTCGACTGTGTGAGGAGTGAGCAGTCGCCCGTCGGGGCTGTGTTGGTAGGGCTGACCATCGATCAGTGGGATGCGCGGTTCTATTCGGCTCGGATTCAGATCGACGGTGGAGGTGCCGTCGGCTACATCGGCCACGATCTTGAGGCTGGTCCAGAGTCCGGTGGCTCGGCTCATGGCGATGGCATGGCGACCGAGATCGAGTGCTTCGGACGGGTCGCCTGGGTAGAGAACCGGAATGTGCATGTCGGCAAGCGACGCGGCCGATGAAGACGGAACGGTCGATGACTTGGCGCTTGGGTCGTCGCCGACGAACGCCACCGCGCCGCCGTTGGGGTCAGTGCCTGCGAAAACTGCATGACGAAGAGCATCGCTGGCCCTGTCGACTCCTGGCGCCTTGCCGTACCAGAGACCGATCACGCCGTCGTACAGCGCATCGGGCCGTGAGGCCGCCAACTGGCTTCCCATCACCGCGGTGGCGGCGTATTCCTCGTTGAGAGACGGCCTCAACACGATCGGAAGATCTTCGACCAGCTTGGCGGCCGATGCCATAGCTGAATCGACTCCCCCCAACGGAGACCCCGGATACCCGGCCACGAATGCAGCCGTCGTGAGGCCATTTCGACGGTCGACGCGAAGCTGTTCAATAGGAATTCGAGCCAATGCCTGAACACCGGTCATGAATACGGTGCCGTGATCGCGGGTATAGCGGTCAGAGAGTCGATAAGTGTCGGTCATTGACTGGTCCCCCAACGTGTCGCTCAAGTATTAGGCATAACACGCGGTTGATGTCGTCGGCTTTGACGGGATCGCTCACGGGTTATTTGACGAGGCGGTCGAAATTCTAGTCAGACACCCAATCCGACATCGGAGGACAGCTGCAAACAAGGTTGCGGTCACCGTATGCATTGTCGATTCGACTTACCGGCGGCCAATACTTATCGCCCAGAGCCCACCCCTCGGGGTGAGCGGCCTCGGTTCGAGTGTAGGCATGGTCCCATTCGTCGCCCGCCACTTCGATCACGGTGTGAGGTGCGTTGACCAGTGGATTGTCGTCGGCTGGCCACTTGCCATCTCGTACGGCCAGGGCCTCGTCGTGAATGGCGATCATTGCGTCGCAGAACCGATCGAGTTCGGCCAAGCTCTCTGACTCGGTCGGTTCAACCATCAGCGTGTCGTGCACCGGGAACGACATCGTGGGAGCATGGAAGCCGTAGTCGATCAGACGCTTCGCGATGTCGTCAACCGAGATCCCGGCGTCGTCTTGGATCACTCGAGTATCGAGAATGCATTCGTGGGCTACGAAGCCCTCGGCTCCCGAATAGAGAACCGGATAGCGAGACGACAATCGGGCGGCAATGTAGTTGGCGTTGAGAATCGCAGCACGAGTGGCATCGGCCAGTCCCTTGGATCCCATCATCTTTATGTACATCCATGAGATGGCGAGAATGCTGGCCGACCCCCAAGGAGCAGAAGCGATCGGGCCCGGTCCTGTGGGAGGACCGGCAACTGGATTGAGCGGATGGCGAGGTAGGAATGGTGCCAACTGCGGGCCCACCCCGATTGGACCTACGCCCGGGCCGCCGCCGCCGTGGGGAATGCAGAACGTCTTGTGGAGATTCAGGTGTGAGACATCGGCGCCGAACCTGCCCGGCCGGGCGAGGCCGACCATGGCATTGAGATTCGCACCGTCGAGGTAGACCTGACCGCCGGCGTCGTGCACCGCGGCACAGATCCGTCGGATTTCGGTCTCGAAGACGCCATGAGTCGACGGATAGGTGATCATGAAAACGGCAAGCCGCTCACGGTAGAGCTCGATTTTGGCATCGAGATCCTCGAGATCGACGTTGCCGTGGTCGTCGCATGCCACAACCACGACATCGAATCCGGCCATGGCCGAACTTGCGGCGTTGGTGCCGTGGGCCGATGAGGGGATCAAGCTGACGTTGCGTTGATCGTCGCCGCGGGTGAGGTGGTATTCGCGGATAGCCAGAAGTCCGGCAAGTTCGCCCTGCGCCCCGGAGTTCGGTTGAAGCGACACGGCCGCGTACCCGGTGATCTCCACGAGCCAATGTTCGAGCTGGTCGATGATCCGCTGGTACCCGATGGTCTGGTCGACAGGGACGAACGGATGAATCGTGGCCAATTCCGGCCAGGAGATGGGCTCCATCTCAGTGGCCGCGTTGAGCTTCATCGTGCACGAGCCAAGCGGAATCATTGCCCGGTCGAGAGCGATGTCGCGGTTGACCAGACGTCGCATGTATCTCACGAGCTCGGTCTCAGAGTGGTAGGCAGAAAAGATGTGGTGGCTCAAAGCTGGTGTGGAACGAATGTTGGCGGCGGGACGCGGGTCTTTAACAATGAGATCGAGAGCCTGCGCATCGGCGGTGATTCCGAAGGAACGCCAAACTTTCTCGATGACCGTTCTGTCGGTGGTCTCGTCGAAGGAAACAGTGACTGTGTCGGCGTCGAGGCGTCGGAGATTGAGCCCCTCAGACAGGGCTACCGCCATCACCTTGTCGGCCCGGCCCGGCGTGTGCGCGCACACCGTGTCGAAGAACGCGTCGTGGACGATTTCGATGCCACCCTGGCGTAGGCCTTCGGCGAGCACTGCGGCCATGCGACTCACCCGTCTGGCTATGCGACTGAGTCCGGCAGGGCCGTGATGAACTGCGTACATCGATGCCATGACCGCCAAGAGCACTTGCGAGGTGCAGATGTTGGAGGTGGCCTTCTCGCGGCGGATGTGTTGTTCTCTGGTCTGAAGAGCCAGGCGCAGAGCGGGGCGCCCTTGCGTGTCGACCGATACGCCGACAAGGCGGCCCGGCATGGCTCGCTGATATTTCGTGAGTGTGGCGAAATAGGCAGCGTGTGGGCCACCAAAGCCCATCGGTACGCCGAATCGCTGGGTTGATCCAACCACGACATCGGCACCGAATTCGCCGGGCGGGGTGAGGACGGTGAGACCCAACGGGTCGGCGGCGACCGCCACCAGAGCTCCCGCCTCATGGGCTCGAGAAATGATGCCGGAAAGATCAGGGATCTTGCCGGTGGTGCCCGGGTACTGGACCAACACTGCGTAGATGCCATCGAGGTCGGCCGTCAACGGCTCGCCTACCTCAACGTCGAGTCCGATCGGCAGGGCCCGGTTCTCCATCACCGCAATCGTTTGGGGGTGACACTCGCTGTCGACCAAGATCCTCTTTCCGTGCTTTCCTCGGTCGATGCGATGAAGCATTGTCATGGCCTCGGCGGCTGCGGTGCCTTCATCGAGTAGCGACGCGTTGGATACCTCCATGGCAGTGAGTTCGATCACCATGGTTTGGAAGTTGAGCAGTGCTTCGAGGCGTCCTTGGGATATTTCCGGCTGGTACGGCGTGTAGGCGGTGTACCAGCCAGGATTTTCCATGATGTTGCGCCGGATCACAGGCGGCGTGACGGTGTTGTTGTAGCCCATGCCGATGAGTGAGGTCAGCTGACGATTGGCAGAGGCCATCGCTCGGAGTTCATCTTGGGCTGCTTGTTGCCCTGAGGGGGACGGGAGGTCGAGGTCTTCGGAGATGCGAATATCAGCTGGAACCGTGCGATCTATCAATTCGTCCAGCGAAGCGACGCCGATCACGGCGAGCATCTTGTCGAGATCTCGGCTAGTCGGCCCTATGTGGCGCTTGACGAAGGCATCGCGGCCCTCCAACTGCTCCATCGTGGGTCGTGACCCCTGCTCGTCGTTGGGCGAAAATGCTGGCATCGATGTCCTCCAAGATTCTTGTATGCATCCTTGCACGCGTAACCAGATTTGCCGTGCTCGACCGGACCTCATTGAAACTAAACGCGGTGGTGCCGGGCGCCAATGCGATCAGCCGTCGGTGAGCTTTGCACCGAATGAGCGAAGACGACTCATGGCGTCGTCGTCGACGTCGGGTCTGGTGTCGCCGAGAGAATCCTTGATCTGTGTGTAGGTCGCAGATTCCAGACCACACTTCTTGCATTCGTCGAGATGAGCGGCGATCTTGCCGGCGAACCCCGCCTCCACATTGTCGTCGAGATAGCTCTGTAGAACCCGCCCGACCTCGCGGCAATCAACTTCTGGCTTATGGCGCCGGAACCATCTGCGCGTGATCACGTCGGTCGACCCTCCACGTAGGCCCCACTTGCCTCGAGCTGTTTGCGCAACCTGGCACGGGCACGGTGGAGCCTGCTCATGACCGTGCCCACTGGAACGCCCAAGATGTCGGCGGTCTCCTGATATGCGAGACCTTGGACATCGACGAGATCGACCACTGTCTTGAACTTCTGGGGTAGTGACTCGAACGCCTTTTCGAGCTCGGCGTTGTAACCGCGCTCGAGGACAGTGGCCTCCGGACCGTCGTCCCCAGAGTCTTGGGCCGCAACCCTCTCCATCGTTGCATCCGGATCGCGCATGAGCTCCGGGCGACGGCGACGGACCCGATTGATCTGGGCATTGCGCATGATGGTGAGCAACCACGCGCGGGGATATCGCCCATCGAATCGTCCGACGGCGCGGTAAGCGCGCAGCATCGTGTCCTGGACGAGATCCTCGGCATCGGTCGGGTTACGTGTGATCGATCTCGCCACGCGGTAGAGAACCTCGATTTCGGGCACGATGTAGCGATCGAATGCTGCTTTTTGTTCCCTGTCGTCAACCACGGGTTCACCCACGACTGGTCAAGCTAGCAATCTTGATGGTCTATTCGGTGACGCCATTAGCGAAGACGGGGAATTGGCTGGCGGTATGCCGGGTTTCGCCAGCGCATGGGACGGCTTCACCGTGTCCGCATGGGGCACTCACTTGAACGATGGATCGACAACGAGCTCGATGAACGTCGCGCCCGTTGTGTAGATGTGCATGTCGAAGGCTGCGAGGACTGCGCCGCTGAGGTCGCGGCCCTTCTGAAATTGAAGACGTCTGTCAGGCGAATAAGAGGCGGTGGCGACCCAGACGCTCTGGCTCGTTTGCAGGCCGAGGCGGAGCGGCTGAGTTCTCAATGAGCGATGTCAGTTTCTATGCAGCATTCGGCGCCGGCGTGGTGTCATTCATGTCGCCATGTGTACTGCCGATCATTCCCGGCTACCTCTCCTTGGTGACAGGGCTCGAGGTGAGTGAGTTGGAGGAAGGCGGGCGGGCGAACCTCCCGAGAATCGCGCGTGACACTGCTCTGTTCATAATGGGTTTCGGCTCGGTCTTCGTGTTGCTCGGTCTTGGTGCGACTTCGATTGGTTCGGTTTTCATCGACAACCAACAGCTGCTCACCCGTGCCTCCGGGCTACTGGTGCTGTCGATGGGACTCTTCGTGCTCGGCTCGATGTATCTACAAGCACCATGGCTGTATCGAGAGGCCCGATTCCACCCCCAAGTTTCCCAATACGGACATTTTGCCCCGCCGGTGGCCGGGGTGGCATTCGGATTCGGTTGGACACCCTGCATCGGCCCGGTTCTCACCTCGGTGTTGGCGGTGGCAGCGGCCGATGGTCGAGCTAGCCGAGGAGCGCTGCTGTTGGCTATTTACGCGGCCGGGCTTGGGCTCCCGTTCATGATCACCGGTCTCGCATTCGGCCGAGCAACGAATGCGCTCACCGTCATGAAGCGACACATGAAGGGTGTCACGTGGTTCTCGGCGGTGTCTCTGTCGATATTCGGCGCAATTCTGACTCTCGACCGACTGACCTGGCTCACAGTACAAATTCAACATCTAGCACGATTCCTGGGACTCGACTTCTTGGTCGAGCTGGGTTGATCCGGAGGGACATCATCATGGTCAACAAAAGCACAACACCGAATCGCCGAAAGCGGGCAACCGCGGAGGAACGCCGCGCTGTGGCAATCCGGGCCAACCGGAAAGCTCGATTGCAGTGGGTTGCAGTTATCGGCATCGGCGTATTGATCGTTGGCGGGGTGTTAGGCGCATCAATACTCAGCTCGCGGTCGCAGAGCGGTGACACCAACGTGGCTTCGTGGGATCTCCCTGCTCGTGACAACGACCCGAGCGGCGACGGACGGATCACGCTTGCCGAGTTCCAAGGCAAGCCAATCGTCCTCAACTTCTATGCTGACTGGTGCAGTGCGTGTGAGGCCGAACTGCCGGCATTCTCCGCGGTGTCAAGTGAACTTCGAGACCAGATCAACTTCGTTCATGTCAACTCCCAGGAGAGCGGAGACTGGCATCGGCTTGTAGACAAATTCGGCACAGACTGGTGGCCGATAGCCAAGGACATCAACGGGCAGCAGAGCGGCGGATCTGGACTGTGGCGCAATCTCGGTGGGACAGGGATGCCGATCACGGCATTTTTCGACGCCAACGGCAACTACCTCAACACGGTCAACGGCGCCATGGACGAAGGTCGACTACGCAGCTCGATCTCGGGCTTGTTCGGTATCAACAGCTAGGCAAGGCCCGTCGAAATCGGCCTTGTAGTTTGATCCAACAGTCGCCCAGATCGCCGAGTTGGGGGAGTTTTCAACGGACTCGGAAGGTTTATATCACGTGAAATGCTTGACATTGGCGCCGATTTCGAGTCGTGTGTAATTAACCGAGCCGCGATTGTCGTGGCATTTGGAAGGAGTTGCAGGATGAACAAGGGCGAACTGGTGGCAGCGATGGCTGGAAAAGCCGGCGTGAGCCAGAAGGACGCCGGCGCTTGTCTCGACGCGATGTTCGAGACCATCGCCGGTCAAGTCAGCAGCGGCAACGAAGTGGCTATCACGGGTTGGCTGAAGGCGGAGCGGGCCAATACCAAGGCCCGAGTCGCCCGCAACCCTCAGACGGGAGCAGAAATCCAGGTGCCAGCAGGCACCAGGACGAAGCTTTCGGTCGGCTCAAAGCTCAAGGCTGCCGGCAAGCGCTGAGATCATTGCTGGTGTGCGAGACACGTCTCCCATACCGAATTGATAATGAGCATGGGGACAGCAACCGCTGGCCCCATGCTCATTTTTGTAACAGTGCGGTTTGTAGCAGGCCGCCAATTCTCGTGGAGACAACATGAATCTGCCCTTGCCAATCGACATCCTGCCTCACCGCCCGCCGTTCATCTTCGTCGACGAGTTGATCTCATTGGAGGCCGGTAAGAGTGCCGCGGGGCTGTGGCACCTCTCCGGAGAGGAAGAGTTCTTTGGCGGGCATTTCCCCGGTCGTCCCACGCTTCCGGGTGTCTTGATGTGTGAGGCAATCGCACAGCTTGGAGCGATTGCCGTGCTCACCGATGACCGCTACGCCGGGAAGCTTCCGCTTTTCGGTGGTCTCGACAAGGCGAGATTTCGCCGGCAAGTTGGCCCGGGCGACACCCTTGAACTGCAGGTGGAGATGACTCGGCTCTCGGGGCGCGCCGGCAAGGGCGCCGGGCGTGCCCTAATCGATGGGAAGGCAGCATGCGAATGCGAGTTGATGTTTGTGATCGTAGATCCGACCTGAGTTAGGCCGGCGGCGGTCCGATGATGACGCTGCCGTTGTGTCCACCAAAACCGAACGAATTCGACATGGACGGTCCCGGCTCCCACGGCCTGGGTTCTCCGACCACGAGGTCGATCGTCGGTAGTTCGGGATCGGGTGTGGTGTAACCCCAGGTGGGGGGGATGACCTTCTTCGACATGGCCAGCAACACTGCGGCTGCTTCGATGGCTCCCGCTCCTCCCAAGGCATGGCCGGTTACACCCTTGGTGGATGTAACTGCAGGCCCCGGAGCGCCGAATACCTTCTCCATGGCGAATGCCTCCGCCTCGTCGTTCTTGCCGGTCGAGGTCCCGTGGGCGTTGACATGGACGATGTCGCTGGGTTGAAGTCCGGCGTCTTCGATCGCGAGCCTCATGCAAGAAATGGCGCCAGTGCCTCCAGGGGCTGGCGCGGTGAGGTGATGGGCATCGGCAGTGCTGGCTGCTCCCATGATCTCACCGAGGATCGTGGCACCACGAGCGATCGCCATGTCCATCTCTTCCAAGACGAGAATTCCGCCACCTTCTGCCATGACAAATCCGTGTCGGTCGCGATCGAATGGTCGGCTGACCCCGTCGGATGACAGCGCGGTCATGTTGCTGAAACCAGCCACGGCTGTGGCCGTGAACGGGGCTTCGCTTCCGCCCGCCAAAACTGCGTCGCAGCGTCCACTGGCGATTAGTCGCGCGCCGTTGCCGATGGCGTGAGTGCCGGCAGCGCATGCTGTGACCGTGTTCTCGCATGGTCCCCGAAAGCCGTATTTCATCGACAGTGTGGCCGCCGCTGCATTGGACATGATCATCGGCACGAGGAACGGAGACACTCGTCGAGGACCCTTGGTAAGACAGATTTCGATCTGCGCCTCGAGTGATTGGATACCGCCAACGCCGGTACCGACGAACGTGCCGATTCGGTCTGGGTCGGCGGTCAGTTCGCCGGCCTGGGCCATAGCTTCGGCTGCTGCTGCTACCGCGAACTGAGCGAATCGATCGGCTCGGCGGGCGTCCTTGGGGTTGGCGAAGTATCGGGCCGGCTCAAAATCGTGAACTCGGCGCTCGCCGACGGGTGCTTCGCCACAAAGCCCGGCGAAGAACTCATCGGCTCCGATACCGCACGGACTTACGACGCCAATGCCCGTAACCGCTACGCGGCGACCCTGCATCAGAGCTTGGAGGTGACGAGTTCGTACGCCGCCTTGATGGTGGAGACGCCCTCGAGCTCTTCCTCCTCAACCGTGACATCGAATTCTTCTTCGAGTGCCATTACGAGTTCGACCAGGTCGAGGCTGTCGGCATCTAGGGATTCGAACGTGGCCTCGGGTACGACGGCCGAAGCCTCTACCGAGAGCACCTCGACGGCGCATTTTGTGAATCGTGCGAAGTTGTCGTCGCTCACTTGAGTTTCTCCATGTTTTTGTCGAATTAATTTCGGAACTATTCCGGGTTGCTGGGATTTCAGCCCATCGAAAGGCCCCCATCGACCGGAAGAACGGTACCGGTCACATAGCCGGCCTCGTCGGATGCGAGAAATTGTATGGCCGCGGCGATCTCTTCGGCCTCACCGAGCCGGCCGAGTGGAACCATCGCCAGCATGGCATTTCGCTGATCGTCGTTGAGCTCGGCCAGCATGGCGGTGCGTATCGGACCTGGCGCGATGACGTTGACAGTGATGTTGCGGCTGGCGAATTCTTTTGCGAGTGACCGCGCCAAGCCGATCAGGCCAGCCTTGGATGCGGCGTAGTTGGCTTGGCCCGCTTGTCCACCCAGACCGACGACCGACGAGATGAACACCATGCGACCCCACCTGCCTAGCATCATTGACTTGACTACCCGTCGAGCGACGCGGAAGCCGCCTGTGAGGTTGGTGTCGATCACCCTGGTGAACGCGTCGTCCTTCATCCGGAGCACCAGGCCGTCTTCTGTGATGCCTGCGTTCGACACGAGGATCTCGATAGGACCCAAGATCTCTTCTACGGAGCTGACGGCCGAGTCGACGGACTCGGAATCAGTTACGTCGCACTTGACGACGGTGAGGCTGTCCTCGATGGCATCACCACTTCGTGAAGTGACCGCAACGCGGTAGCCGGAAGCGGCGAAGCGGCGAGCAGTTGCGAGTCCGATGCCGCGATTGCCACCAGTGACGAGAACAACTCTTCCGGTCACCAGCTCACCACCGCGGTGCCCCAAGTCATGCCGCCACCGAAGCCGGTCATGCAGACGATTGCGCCCGGCTTGAGCACACCGTCATCTCGGGCCTGGGCCATGGCCAACGGAATGCTGGCCGAGGAAGTGTTGCCGGTGTGCGCAATCACGTTGTGGGTCTTCTCCATGGGGATCCCGACGCGGTTGGCGACAGCCTCGATAATTCGGATGTTGGCTTGGTGGGGGAGGAAGACATCAATGTCTGATGCTTGCACACCTGCGTTGTCCAACGCCATATTGACTGACTTCACGACGGCGCGAACTGCCTTCTTGAATACCTCGCGGCCCTCCATCTTGATGAAGCCGCCGTGATCGCAGTAGAGGATCGAGTTGAGATTTCCGTCGGCGCCGAGATCCCATCCCAATAGCTCGCCCTGTTGATGCTTCTCAAGCACGACCGCGCCGGCACCATCGCCGAAAAGAATCGCGGTGCCGCGGTCGGACCAGTCGGTGAGAGACGCCATTGCGTCGGACCCACAGAGCAGGACCTTGTCGGGGCCGCCGGCAACGCTCATAAGGCCGTAGGCGGTGACGTATCCGTAAAGAAATCCGGCGCACACGGCGTTGACATCGAAAGCACCGCATGAGAGCCCGAGTCCTGCTTGAACGACTGCCGAGGTCGCGGGAAAACGCTGGTCAGGAGAGGTGGTGCTTAGAATGAGGAGACCGATGTCGTCGGGTGAGACTCCCGCAGATTGCATGGCGTCGAGTCCCGCGGCGATAGCCATCTCAGAGGTGACGCCCCCGACATGACGCTCGCTTATCCCGGCGCGGTCGCGGATCCAGTCGTCGCTGGTGTCCATGGTCTGAGAGAGATCCTCGTTGGTGACAATTCTCTCGGGAAGATTTGTGCCGATACCGGCAATGCGAATCGTCATCAGTGTGTCCTCAGCCAAGCAATAGGTTGATTCGCTTTGACTCTCTCGCCCTCCACGGCCAATACCCCTATCACGTCTCCGCTGAATGAGCTGACTACGTCGCGTGTGCCGACCTGGCCGAGCACCTGTCCCACCGAGATGGTGGTGCCGGCTATGCAGTCTTGCGATGGGGCGAAGACTCCAGCCGATGGGCTCACCACGAGCCGTTCCGTGGCAAAGAGATGCTCGCCTTCGAGCGACGACGGTGATGGCGCCAGACGGCTAGCCAGAAACTCGATGAGACCATCGAGATCATGAGGGCTGGACACTGCGATGCGCTTACAATCCGCGACCGTGCGTTTGGCCATCCCCGTCAAGACGCTTCCCGGCCCAATCTCGACGAAGGTATTCATGCCATCGGATTCAAGACGTCGAAGAGTCTGCTTCCAGCGAACCGGTGAGCAAAGTTGCGCGCCGAGCAGATCGGGCCACGATTCGGCATCTTCGTGTGGGCTTGCATCAACATTGGCGTACACGGGACGTTCCGAGGGGCGAAACTCGACCTGACTGAGAGCCTCGCGTAATCGGGTTCTCGCCGGTGCCATGAGTGGCGTGTGAAATGCTCCTCCCACCGGAAGTCTCATCGTTCGTTTGGCCCCGAGTTCCTTCGCGACGGCTGACGCTTTGTCGAGGTCGGTTGGGGACCCGGCTATGACCACCTGTCCGGGTGCGTTGTAGTTGGCGATCCAGGCTTCACCGGCGGCTCTCTGGCACGCTATGTCGACCTGATCGTCGTCGAGGCCCAGCACCGCGGCCATGGCGCCTTCGCGCTGGTCAGCAGCCGATTGCATGGCGTCGCCGCGCTCGGTTACGAGTCGGGCTGCGTCGGCGAAGCCGAGCACGCCGGCTGCGGTGAGTGCTGTGTATTCGCCGAGGCTGTGACCTGCGTGAGCGGTAGGGACTACGCCCAATCGCCCGACTGCGTCGAGGACGACCATCGAGGTGACAAAGGTGGCAAGTTGAGCGTTTCGGGTGCGGGTGAGTTCTTCTTTGTCGGTGTCGAGCAAGAGCTTCGCGACATCACGGTTGGTCGCCTCTGAGGCCTCGTCAACCAACTCCCAAGACGGGTGGTCGGCCCACGCTGAACCCATTCCGGGCTTCTGCGAGCCTTGTCCGGGGTATGTGAAAACGATCATTCAGTTGCTTTCGGAGCAGATGTGCTGGTCATTGTGACCCGGATGACGGGTGAAGGGTTTCATTACCGACGAGTACTTATGAAATGAGTCGGGGTAACGACTAATCAGCACCGCCGCGAGATGGCCCTTCGGTCTGACGCGGCCACTCGGACATGGCCGCCGAATTACGCCTGATCGACATTTCCCGAATGACTGCGAGGATGATTACCAGTAACGCGAATCGGGCGATGAGGCTTGGAGGGTTTCGGCGCATCACCGACAGGCTACGCTGCGCCGGGCATTGCAAACACATCCTGCCCGGGTGGTGGAATTGGCAGACACGACGGACTCAAAATCCGTTGCTTTCGCGAGCGTGCGGGTTCAAGTCCCGCCCCGGGCACCAATGTGAAACGCCGCCACATGGACGGCAGGTTTGTAGATACCGGATTCAGTGTGCGAGTGCCGCGCTGATGGCATCTATATGTCGGATGTCGGTACCGCAACACCCGCCCACGACGGCGATCCCGGGAAGCAGTTCGACGAGGCGGGCGTATCCATCGGCGAGGTCCGTCTCGTTACCGCGGTCGAGTTCGGTGGCGTTGTCGAGTTCGTGGTGGCTCATAACCGAAGCGTTGGCGCGAACTCCGCGGAGCCGGTGCCAAGGCCCCTGACCTTGGAGTACGTGAAGGAAGTGAGTGGGGTGTGCGCAGTTGACCATGAAGTAGGCGGCCGCAGCGTCGGTGGCCTTGTCAACTTGGTCGATCGCATCGGCGAGAGGCTGACCTGATGGGAGTGCACCATTGGTTTCGACAGTGAAGGAGATGACTGATGGGATACCGGTGTCGGCCGCCGCGGTGGCGATGCCGATGGCTTCGGCGCTGTAATTCAGAGTGAGCGCCGTAGTGAGGTCTGCGCCTGCAGCTGCGAACGACTGGATCTGAGGTAGGTGGTAGATGGTTGCTTCAGCCGCCGTCATGGCGTCGGATATCTGGTAGCCATCCCCGCGCGGGCCAATGTTTCCGCTGATGACGAAGGGGACGTCGGGATTGGTGTTGCGGAGATCCTTCATGAACGAAACGGCGTCCTGGTTGACCTCATCGAGGCGGGTGGGGTTGTAGCCGAGTCGTGCACCCCAGTCGGAGTTGGCGCGCCACGTCGGCGTCTCCAACACGACCCCGGTCCGGTCGCGTTGGGCGAGATCGACGAACGACTGGTAGTAGCGGGTGAGAGTTGCGCGGCCGTCCGGCGATTCGAGGAGGGGGAAACTCGCGAAGTCGGGGAGGTCGATGCCGTGATGGAAGATGAGATCGGTCTCAAGACCAGCCTCGCTGAGGAAAACTCGGCCCTCGAGCTGGAGGAGGGGGGTAGGGGTCACGGAATGTTCGTTTCACTGGTCGCGGCGGTGAGCCAGTATCGCATAGACGGGCGAAGACTGACTTCCCACCCCGCCCCGGGCACCAATGTGATTGCCCTCGCTAAATGTGGGAGGTGTCGCAGACGGTCATGATCTCGTTGAGTGGCTTTCTGGCGATGTCGGGAACTTGGGCGTCGTCAATCGGGTAACCCACCGGAAACATGATGGCCGGTCTTTCGTTGTGGGGGCGACCGAGGATTTTCGAGATGAACGCCATCGGTGTTGGCGTGTGGGTGAGGGTTACCAGTCCCATGTTGTGGATGGCTGAGATGAATAGCCCGGCGGCAATTCCGCAACTCTCCTTGACGTAGTAGTTGTGATGGCGCCGGCCCGTGCCGTCGATGCTGTAGCGCTGTTCGAATAGGACCACTATCCACGGAGCAATCTCCAGGAATTCCTTGTGCCAATCGGTGCCGAGGTGGGCCAGTGCCTCCTGCCATTCGTCGTTCATTCTCTTGTCGAGATAGTTGGTGCGCTCCTC
>JBDNJK010000063.1:0-3104 GCA_041687805.1 Acidimicrobiales bacterium | reverse complement strand
TCAGAGATCCCGCTCATCGGTGCCGATGGATGGCAGCAATTGTCGGATTCGGCGCAACAGATCGCAGATGAGCATCATGTTCCGCTCGAAATTGTGGAACGGCTGATCTGGCGGCATGGATCCGGCATCACCGATGTTCTTGCCATCGCCGACTCGAGCCCCGAGCTTGCCCGGGTTCTACCTGGCGGCCGCTACCTTGCAGCCGAAATTGTCCACGCTGCTCGCCACGAAGGCGCCCTCCATCTCGATGATGTTCTGGCCCGTCGGATGCGTATCTCCTTTGAGAATCCGGATCGGGGCATGGCAACCGCCGAGTTGGCTGCCCACCTGATGGCACCTGAGCTCGGGTGGAGCGAGGGTCGCGCCGCCGATGAGGTGCATCTGTGGAGTCAGAGGGTCGATGCCGAACGCATCGCGAATACCGCCGCCGACGACGACTCAGCCGACGAAGCGCGGCGTCAGGTAACCGACGCGCGCCACGTCATCGAGACGTGAACACGCTTACCCATCCGCTATGACACGACCGGTTCCTCGCCTGACTCGTTCGCAGATGATCGAAGTCGATCGCCTGATGATCGATGAGGCGGGCATCACGCTGTTGCAGATGATGGAGAACGCTGGCCGCGCCCTCGCTGAGTTCGTCATCCAACGCCACCGGCCTGCGACCGCCACCGTATTCGTGGGTCGTGGCGGCAACGGAGGCGGCGGCCTGGTCGCATCCCGTCATCTCTGCAACCGTGGCGTGGATGTCACGGTTGTGGCGTCATCCCCGCTTCACGACTTCAAGGGTGTGCCCGCCATGCAACTCCGGGCCCTGGAGATGACCGACGTTCATATTGTCGACGAGCCACCAACGCACTCCGAGGTCATCATCGATGCCCTTATCGGCTACTCGCTGTCCGGTGCGCCTCATGGCCGTACCCTCGAGCTGATCAATTTCATCAACCGGGCCGACACAACCGTCGTGTCGCTCGACGTTCCGTCTGGCGTCGATTCCGATACCGGAGAATGCCCCGGGTCGGCGGTTAGGGCCACGTCCACCCTCACCCTTGCGCTGCCCAAGATCGGGCTGAGCCTCACCCACAACACAGGTTCGCTTCATCTGGCCGACATCTCAGTGCCGCCCTCGCTCTATGGGCATTTGGCGATCGACGTGCCACCAGATTTATTCACCAAGTCACAGGTCATCGATCTCACCTGATGCCTCAAACCCCGCTAGATGCCAAATGCATCAGTCGGGCTGGCGGTTGGTCGTACAATCGTCACCGATGTCGAGCACGTTCGGAACCCTTTTTCGCATTTCCACCTTCGGTGAATCCCACGGTGGTGGTGTGGGAGTTGTCATAGACGGCTGCCCTCCCCGATTGCAACTCTCGGAATCCGACCTTCAATTGGACCTTGATCGACGGCGTCCCGGCCAAAGCAGTCTGGTCACTCAACGCCAAGAAGCCGACCAAGCCCGGATCATCTCGGGTGTGTTCGAGGGCTACACCACCGGCACACCCATTGCGATCGTGGTCGACAATATCGACCACAACAGTGGGGCCTACGACCACCTGCGCGACGTCTATCGGCCGTCCCACGCCGATTTCACCTACGACGCGAAATACGGAATCCGCAATTGGCAAGGCGGCGGACGTAGTTCGGCGCGTGAGACCATCGGCCGCGTGGCGGCTGGAGCTATAGCGCGAAAACTCCTGTCGGAAGTCTGCGGACTCGAGGTGCTCGCGTGGGTATCCAACGTTGGTGACATCACGTCCGATGTCGATGCCGACACGATCGATCAGGCGTCTATCGAAGAGCACCCCACCAGGTGCCCCGACCCTCAAGCGGCTGGTCTTATCACCGCTGCGATCGAGAAGGCCCGCCGCGACGGCGATTCGATCGGCGGCGTGGTCACCTGCATTGCACGCAAGGTGCCGGCCGGCTTGGGCGAGCCGGTGTTCGACAAACTCGATGCCGATCTCGCCGGCGGCCTTATGTCGTTGCCTGCCGCGAAGGGTGTCGAGATCGGCAGCGGTTTTGCCGGCACACTTCACACTGGCAGCAGCCACAACGATCCGTTCACGATGGTCGACGGCAAGGTGGGCACCACCACCAACCACAGCGGTGGAATCCAGGGTGGCATTTCCAACGGGGCCAACATCATCACGAGGGTGGCGTTCAAACCCACCGCAACGATCTCCTCAGAGCAACAAACAATCACTCGGGAACATCAACCCACCACGCTTTCGGCTCATGGCCGCCACGATCCTTGCGTCTTGCCTCGGGCTGTTCCCATGGTTGAGGCGATGGTCCTGTTGGTGTTGGCCGACCACTGGATGCGTCAACAAGCCATCAACGTGCTGCCACCGCTCGACAAGCTGCCCTGATCATGCCGCCGATACATGGGCCAGACACAGCGGACGTGGGGTAATGCCGAGCCCGGCGGCCAGTGCCGCTGCCTGTAACTCCAATTCTGCGGCTCGGCGCCGGTAGGTGTTGGACAACGGTGTGCGGATGCTGGTGGCCATGAGGCGAAGATCTGCAGCGCGTGACCGCAACGTGGCCAGCATCGTTGAGGCATTGGGTCGCTGATTGCGGCTAAATGTTTCCGAGGCTTCGAAATCGGTCATGTCACTGAGCCTTCCTGGCTGGTTCGTGTAGCTGTTACCAACCGGGGGCGTGGTGACGATGTTCCATCTCACCTGTCAAAGGATCGGCAGGGAACTGTGTCGGCGGAACGACCTTGTGATTCAGCGCTTGTGGAACGGCGGCTTCGTGACCACCGCTGCGAGGTCTGTGCCGCGCGCATCAATGGTGACGGCCGCGCCCTCCTCGACCCCGGCTTCAAGAAATGCGAGAGCAACTCCCTGCCCCATCACCGGCGAGAAGTTTCCGCTGCTGACCTCACCGATGCGACGGCCATCGAGGCTCACGATCTGATGGGCTCTTGGCGGCCGGCGACCTTCTACTACCAGACCACGCAAGGTGCGTGCCGGTCCGGCCTCGGCCTCGGCCGCCAGCGGGATCGATCCGCGGAACGCCCCCTTGTCGAAACGCACCACCCATCCGAGACCAGCCTGCAGTGATGTGATTCCGTTTCCGAGTTCGTGGCCATGAAG
>JBDNJK010000062.1:0-7155 GCA_041687805.1 Acidimicrobiales bacterium | reverse complement strand
CGGCGAAGGCGACCAGAATCGGAGGATCAGTCCACCCACCGCGGCGATAGCGGTGGCGGCAACAAGGACCGTGGCGAACCAATCCCTCGGTCCGCCTTCCGGGGGTTCGACGCTCGCTGTTTGGGGTCGGACCACGAGAGAGGAATCTAGTCCAGGACCAGTGGATCGACGCGATGCGGGCCAGTTGGTCCGCACGGTCATGGCGACCGATACTGTCGGATCATGTCTACACGCCTTGTGATTATCGGAGGCGGCCCGGGGGGCCATGCCTGCGCCACCACTGCAGCTCGCCTCGGAGCGGAGGTGGTGTTGATAGAAAGAGACACGTTCGGCGGCGCTGCTCACCTCTGGGACTGCATCCCTTCAAAGGCAATGATCGCCACTGGCAACGCCAGATCATTCATGGGTCGTGCCATGCGGATGGGACTACGCGACGAGGGTTCCAGCGTCGACTTGGTGAGCCTCAAGGAACGCCTTGCGTCGATCGAGACTCGGCTCGAGAGTTCGGTTCGCACTCTTCTCGCCAGTCAGGGCGTGGAGATGATCGACGGTGTGGGGTCTCTTCTTGGTCCTCATCTGGTGGCTGTCGAGTCCGCCGAGGGTCACCGCGAAATCGAGGCGGATGCGATCGTTATCGCCACCGGAAGCCGGCCACGCACACCCGAATGGGCCAACGTCGACGGCGACCGGATCCTTCTCACCCGCGACTGCTACCCGCCGTCCGAATTGCCCAAACACATAGTGGTGATTGGCTCTGGCGTAACCGGGGTCGAATTTGTTCACATGTTCAAAGCCATGGGCAGCGAGGTGACTCTGGTGGTGAGCAGGCAGCAGGTCCTTCCCCAAAAGGATCCCGAAGTTGCGGCTGCCCTTGAGGTCGACTTCCTCTCCAGAGGTGTCAAGCTACTCAAGGGTGCCAGGGCCACATCCGTGGAACGCGAGGGCGACACGGTTGTGGTGAAGTGCGACGACGGTCGTGTAGCGAGCGGGTCGCATGCGTTGGTCGCAATCGGTTCGATCCCAAACAGCGAAATGCTCGGACTTGATGCTGCGGGTGTGAAGTCCGACCGCGGTTATGTGCCGGTCGACGAACATCTTCGCTCCAACGTGCCGCATGTTTATGCAGCCGGCGACATCTCCGGACGACTACCGTTGTCTTCGGTTGCTTCGATGCAGGGCCGCAAGATCGGCGAGCATGTCATGGGGATGACGGTGCGCACCCACCGCCATCTCGACTACGACAAGGCCGCTTCGGCGATCTTCACCGAGCCTGAGATCGCCGACGTCGGCTTGGCCGAGGCCGACGCTTTTTCAATGGGACGCAAGATTCGTGTCACGAAGGTGCCGTTCGCTTCGGCGGCCAAGGCGCTGATCAACGATGATCCGAGGGGTTTCGTGAAGATTGTGTCTGACCCCGCCACCGGTGTTGTCCTGGGCGGCTCAATCGTGGGCCAAAACGCCGCGGAGCTGATCGCTGTGATCGCTGTAGCCGTCACCAACGGGCTGACCGTCACCGACATTCACGAGAGCATTCTCGTACATCCGACCTTGTCGGAGGCTTTGTCAGAGGCTGCCGAATAGGCGCCACTGAGCTCGCCTCACACTGGGGGCACACCGTGGCGCCGGCGGCTGAAGTCGCGATTTTTCGATGCTGCGAGCGCCAGCCGAATGATCAACTCCCGCCGCAGCTCGTGGGGCTCGATCACGGCATCGACCACGAGATCGCTGGCGAGCCTGAGCAGATCGACGTCTTCGTCGAACTCGCGCCGCTTCTCTTCGATGAACGACTGACGTTCGTCAGGGTCGTCGATGGCGGCGATCTGGTTTGCGAACACGGCATTGACAGCCGGTTCGGCGCCCATCACGGCGATCTTCGCCGAGGGCAGGGCAAGGCACGCATCGGGTCCGAATGCCGGGCCGCACATGGCGTAGAGCCCCGCACCGTAGGCCTTGCGCATGATCACCGAGATCGTCGGCACCGTGGCTTCCGACACGGCGGTGATCATCTTGGCTCCGTGACGAATGATTCCCTGACGCTCTACCTCGGTGCCGATCATGAAGCCGGGAACATCGGCGAGATAGATGAGCGGGACGTTGTAGGCGTCGCACATCCAGATGAATCGAGCGGCCTTGTCGGCGGAATCGACAAACAGGACCCCGCCATTGACCGCCGGGTTGTTGGCGACGATCCCCACTGTGTTGCCGGAGAGCCGACCAAATCCCACGACCAGCTCGGCAGCGAACAGCGGCTTGATCTCAAAGAAGCTGTCGGCGTCGATCAAACCCTCGATCACCGTGTGGACGTCGTAGCCCGACTTTTCGTCGTCGGGGATCACTCCTACGGCAAGTGGCCGGGAGGGTTCGGCACTGGCATATGAGGGTGGCGCCTCCTCCCATGACGTGGGGAGATATGAGAAGAAGTCCTTTGCCGCCTCGATCGCTTCAGCGTCGTCGGCCACGAGGTTGTCGGCGCATCCCGACACCGAGACGTGCATCCGTGCGCCGCCCATCTCTTCGAGCGTGACGTGTTCGTTGATCACTTCCTCGGCCATGCGAGGTGATCCGAGGTACATCGACGCGTTTCCATCGACCATGAAGACGACGTCGCAGAAGGCGGGTATGTATGCGCCGCCAGCTGCGCTGGGCCCGAACAGGCAGCAGATCTGGGGTGCACGGCCAGATAATCGAACCTGATTGTGGAAGATTCTCCCTGCACCGCGCCGGCCGGGAAACAGCTGAACCTGGTCGGTGATACGTGCCCCTGCAGAGTCGACGAGCCAGAAAATTGGAAGGTCGGAGTCGAGTGCTCGTTCGGTGGCTCGAACGATCTTTTCGACTGTGCGAGCTCCCCATGATCCGGCCTTGACCGTGGGATCGTTGGCCACGACAACCGCTGGCCGGCCGTCCACCAGCCCAACTCCGGTGACGACGCCGTCGGCCGGATATCCGCTCGATGTCGCATTGGCCAGTTGGGCGTCCTCAACGAAGGTGTCGGCATCGACAAGACGACTGATCCGCTCCCGGACGTGAAGCTTCGAGTCTCGGGCAAGGCGCGCTGCTCCCTTGTCGGTGAGACGGATCGCTGCTGCTCGCGCATCAGAAATCTTCTTGGGAGTACTTTCGCCCTCGGTCTCTGCGCTGTCACTTCGCTGTGAAGACATGGCTCCAACTCGTTTCAGGCGATCGTGGCGACTACATCGCCGCTACCGACCGAATCGCCTTCGGCCACACGAATTTCGGCGATGGTGCCCGCCTTGCCAGCGGTGATGCTGTTCTCCATCTTCATGGCTTCCAGGACGACGATTGTGTCTCCTACTTCCACTGCATCACCAGCGGCTACCGACACCTTCACGATGGTGCCCTGCATCGGCGCTGTGACATCTCCGCTTCCTGATGCCGGGCCGGCGACAGTGCGCTGCCGGGTGGAACGCCGTGGCCGGGCAGTTGGCGCAGACGTGTCGGGAACCCACATAGAGACCGAGAAGCGTTTGCCATTGACCTCTACGTCGAGGTCGCGTTTGACTCGCGGTATTTCATCATCTGTTGACTCGGGGGTGACGACGGCGGAAATTCCGCTCAGGTCGAGCGTCTCCTCCACCCACTTGGTTGAGTGTTGAATGGCCGCGAACTCTGGATGCCGGAGAACCGCAAGCGAGGCCGGCGACGTCGTGGCGATCCCTTCAATCTTCAGCTCGCGCAGGGCACGAATGGCACGCGCCGTGGCGCTCTCGCGGGTGTCTCCCCAAACGATGAGCTTGCCGATCAGATTGTCGTAGAACTGGCTGACTTCATCGCCGGACTCGTAGCCGGTGTCGAAGCGTGTGCCGAACCCGTCGGGCGTCGACATCGAGGTGATCGTGCCCGGGCAAGGCAGAAACAAACCGTTCGAGGGATCTTCGGCGTTGATCCGAAGTTCGATGGCGTGGCCGCGTACCACGACATCTGATTGGTCGAAACCGAGAGCCTCGCCGGAGGCGATTCGCAACTGCTGCTCGACAAGATCAATGCCTGTGACCATTTCCGTAACAGGGTGTTCCACCTGTAGACGCGTGTTCATCTCCAGGTAGTGAAACTCGCCGTCCTCATACAGAAACTCGACCGTGCCGGCATTGACATAGCCGCATCCCTTGGCGACTGCCACGGCCGCCTTGCCCATCGCGGCGATTGTCTCATCTGGGATGCCTGGTGCGGGAGCCTCCTCGATCAGCTTCTGATGGCGGCGCTGCGCCGAGCAGTCACGCGTGCCAAGGTAGAGACACTTGCCGTGAGAGTCGGCGAGAATTTGCACCTCGACGTGTCGTGGCTTGGTGAGGTAGCGCTCCATGTAGCACTCGTCGCGGCCGAAATAGGCGAGTGATTCTCGCTTTGCAGCGGCAAGAGCATCGTCGGCTTGGTCGCCATTCTCGACCACCTTCATGCCGCGGCCGCCGCCGCCGTAGGCCGCCTTGATCGCGACCGGCCAGCCGTAGCTGTCGCCGAACGCGATCACCTGGGAGCCATCGGTGATGAGTTCGGTGGAACCAGGAACTCCCCGGACGCCGACCTGTTCGGCGGCACCTCGTGCGGAGATCTTGTCGCCCATGACCTGAATCGCCGATGGGGGAGGACCGATGAATGTGACGCCCCGGTCGGTTATGGCCTTCGCGAAGTCGGCGTTCTCGGAGAAGAAGCCATAGCCGGGATGAACAGCATCGGCACCACTTCTCTCTATGGCATCGAGAATCGATTCCGTGTTGAGGTACGACTCGGCTGCTGTCTGACCGCCGAGAGCGTAGGCCTCGTCGGCCAGTCTCACGTGTAGGGCATCGCGGTCGAGATCGGAGTAGACGGCGACAGTGGCGACACCCAATTCCTGACACGCGCGGATTACTCGAACTGCTATTTCGCCCCGATTGGCGATGAGGACCTTTGTGAACACGAGGTAATGGTTACCGCACCGGAGCATGGGGTGCTACATCTGCAGCTATGGAATTCCCACAAAGCCGCCACGCCGCTGCTAGAGCCGGCTTCGCTGAGTTGCGTCATGTGAGTGTCACCGGGTCGACGAACACCGATCTTGTGGACGAGGCTCTCGCTGGCAGCTCTCATCAGAAGGTGCTGGTAGCCGACCATCAAACTGCGGGGCGCGGTCGCCTCGATCGGCATTGGGTCGACTCGGGCGGTGCGCTGCTGGTGAGTTTCCGGTTGGCCGCTGATCCGCGCCGTGCCCAGCAACTGATGGCAGCCACCTCGGCCGCCGTGCGTATCGTCGCGGCGAGGCATATGGCGACACCGGTTCTCGTCAAATGGCCAAATGATCTGGTTGTTGTCGATGATGGCATTGCTCGAAAATTGGCCGGTCTGCTAGCCGAATGGGTAGATGGTGCCGATCCAGCTGTCGTGATCGGCGTCGGGCTCAACATGGTGCCGATCGATTCCGTTGAGGATTCGGCGGCAATCGCACAATTCGGATCTGAACGGTCTCGTGACCAGGTTCTCGCTGAGATCCTCGATGCTCTGTCGGAACGATTCGACACGCCCGATCAGGTTCGTGAGGAGATTCGTGTCAACTCGGCCACTCTCGGAACACGAGTCAGGATCGAGTTGCCTGGAGGTGCCCGTCTGATCGGCTTGGCGAGCGCGTTCGATGACGACGGCCGGCTCGTGCTCGTCAGCGACGATGGCAAATCTCATGTGATCACAACCGGCGATGTCGTTCATTCCCGACCCGATGACTGACGTTCGTCAGCGATGTCACCGCGAGCCAACGGGCGGCTACTATCACCATCCGTGATGATGCCTGATGAGGAGTTGTTGAGGCGTTCGTGGCCCCAACGATTGGTGCTTTTGTCGTCGCTCGGTGTGATTGCTGCCGCACTGGCCGCGTTGTGGTGGGTCCAGACCTTCTATTACGGGGTGGCAGACATCGGTCGGGTGGAAATTGCAGGTGAGGTGCTCACCACCACATCCGATCCGGGGCAGCCGGTCAATTTCCTGCTCGTGGGCACTGACAGCACCAACGGCCTCGATCCCAACGATCCAATCAACATCGGGCGGGTCGAAGATCCGAGGGGTCGGAGCAACGCCGACACGATCGCGGTGCTGCGTCTGGATCCGATTTCCCAGCAAGCTTGGGTGTTGCCCATCCCACGTGATCTCTACGTTCCCATTCCGGGTTCGTCGAGCCATCGAATCAATGCGTCGTTGTTGATTGGTGGCCCCGAAAAGCTCATAGAGACGATCAAGAGCGTTTTCGATATCGAAATCAATCACTACGTCGAGGTCGATTTCAAGGGATTTCAGGAAGTGGTAGACCAGATAGGCGGGGTGCCGGTCTGGTTCTCGAATCCCACAAAGTCTGTGGCGACCGGCCTCAACATCCAGTCGTCGGGGTGCTGGGTACTCGATGGCATCGACTCTCTGCGATACGTGCGACCCCGCAATGACTACGAGGAATTCATAGATGGCAAATGGGTTGTCACTGGCGGCAGGGATTTCGAACGAATCGAGCGCCAGCAGGACTTCATCGTGTTGGCGCTCGACCGTGCCGTGCAGCGCGGTGCCCGCAATCCTCAAACGTTGGCTCGACTGATCAAGGCCGGCGCCCAGAGCGTGGTGCTCGACAGTCTGCTCACTCCGGCCGAACTAATCGATCTTGGCGATTCATTCGGCTCTTTCACCCCCGACAACATCACGCGCTATTCGCTCACCGTCTCCACCGACTACACCGATGACGGCACATACCTCGGTGAGGTTCTGGTGGATGGCGCCGATTCGGCGGCCCTGAGTGTGTTCCGTGGATCGGCAGATTCCGTGCCGCCTTCAGAGGTCAGCTTCAACTCATACTCAGCCGACTCTCGAATCTTGAGCAGTGACTCCAAGTTGCTCGCTGATCTGGGCTTCGACGTCACCAGCCAACAGCAGATCATCACCGTTGTTCCGCATTCAGTGGTGATATATCCCCCGGGGCAAAGAGCCGCTGCGGAGACGGTCGCCCGGTATCTTCTGCCGACTCCTGCAATCGTCGAGGACCTCTCGGCCACCCGCATGGACGTGGTGCTCGGCGCGGACCATGAGGAGGTTCTGTTCTTCTTCCCTCGAGGCACCACAGACACGCTTCGTGAGATCGTTCGGCTTGGCGAGGTTGCCCTCCCTGACCTCGGCAATCAGATCTCG
>JBDNJK010000061.1:0-13695 GCA_041687805.1 Acidimicrobiales bacterium | reverse complement strand
GCCAGGTATTCGCTCAACGCCGCCAACGCCCGATGGGGGAGTCTCTACGACGCTCTCTACGGAACTGATGTGATCTCGGAGGCGGACGGGGCCAAAAAGGGCAGCGGCTACAACCCGGTTCGTGGAGCCAAGGTCATCGAGTTTGCTCGACACTTTCTTGACGACACAGTCAATCTCTCGGCGGGGTCTCACACCGATGCCGTCGGATACAGCGTCGTCGATGGGGCATTGCAAGTCGCGCTCTCGAACGGCTCCACCGTCGGCTTGGCCGATCCATCCGTGTTCGTGGGTTATCACGGAGATGCCGCTGATCCCTCCGAGATTCTCCTAGCGCACCACGGACTTCACATCGAGATCAGACGCGACTCCAGCTCACCCATCGGCAGCACCGACGCCGCGTTGGTCTCCGACATACACATCGAATCCGCGATTACCTCCATCATGGACCTTGAGGATTCGGTGTCGGCAGTCGACACGTCCGACAAGGTCCACGTCTACTCCAACTGGCTGGGGCTCATGAAGGGCACTCTCACAGCGACCTTTCAGAAGAACGGCCAAACACTCGACCGCCGCCTCGTTGCTGATCGCACCTATACGGCCCCCGATGGGGGATCGACCACCGTGGCCGGGCGCAGCTTGATGCTTGTGCGCAACGTCGGGTTGCACCTCGATGTCGACGGCGTGCTGTTCAAGGGTGAACCGATTCCGGAGACGATCCTCGACGCCATGGTCAGCTCTCTTGCGGCCATGCACGACCTCCAGGGCAACGCAACTCTTCGCAACAGCCGCGAGGGATCGATCTACATCGTCAAGCCCAAGATGCATGGGCCGGCAGAGGTGGCTCTGGCCAACGAACTGTTCGCGAGGGTCGAGGGTGCGCTCGGACTAGAGACCAACACGCTCAAGGTCGGGATCATGGACGAAGAACGACGCACGTCGCTCAATCTTGCCGCCTGCATCGAAGCCGCATCAGAGCGAGTCGTGTTCATCAACACCGGGTTCCTCGACCGCACGGGCGACGAAATCCACACCGACATGGAGGCCGGGCCGGTCGTTCCGAAATCGGAAATGAAATCCGCCGCATGGTTGTCTGCGTATGAGGATTCCAATGTCGACAACGGCATCCGTTGCGGACTTGTCGGCCGGGCTCAGATCGGCAAGGGAATGTGGGCGAAGCCAGAAGAGATGGCCGAGATGCTGGCCACCAAGGGGAGTCATCCCAGGGCGGGTGCTTCCACGGCATGGGTCCCGTCTCCGACAGCGGCCACTCTCCACGCCCTCCACTACCACGAGGTGGATGTTGCGGCCGCCCAGGAGTCGCTCATAGCGAGAGCTCAATCGAGCGACTACCTCGACGGCCTCCTGACGCTTCCTGTCATCAGTCCTGAGCGGACACTGACCGACGACGAGATCACCAACGATCTCAACAACGCCTGCCAAGGCATTCTCGGCTATGTGTCACGGTGGGTTGGTCAGGGAGTCGGATGCTCCACTGTGCCCAACATCGACGACGTTGGCCTGATGGAAGATTGCGCCACGTTGAGGATTGCCAGTCAGCACCTCGCCAACTGGCTTCACCATGGCGTGATCGACGAGCCGCGTCTCGTTGCAACGATGCAGGCCATGGCAGCTGTGGTCGACAAGCAGAACGAGGGTCAGCCCGGCTACCGCACGATGTTGCCGGATCTGGCGGCGAGCATTCAGTACCAAGCGGCGCTCGACCTCGTCTTGAAAGGTCGAGATCAGCCCAACGGTTACACCGAATTTGTGCTTTACGCGAGGCGCCTGGCAGCCAAAGCGAACTAACAGCGATCGTCTGGCGAGTCCGGCCAAATTTGACGCCGAAGTTTTCGATTGTCAGAAAATCTGTCAATATTCGTCAATGCTCAAAGAGATTGACTTAGTACTGCTGGGGCATCGTCTTCGATTTTTCCGCAATCGGGCGGGAATTACCCTCGGAGTAATCGGGAAGAAAGTTGGCAGGCCTGCTCCATACTTGTCGCAACTCGAGAACGGCAAGGTGGAACCGAAGCTCAGTCTGCTAGGCGAATTGGCAGCAGCGGTAGGCGTTTCCATCTCAGATCTGCTCGATCCGACACCACCCGATCGCCGATCCGAGCTGGAGATGGAGTTGGCGGAAGCCCAACGCGATCCCCGTTATCAGGCGCTGGGTCTCGCACATCTCAAGCCAACAGCCAAGATGACAACCGAGGTGCTTGAGCACATATCGGCCCTCTGGAACACACTGTCGAACGCCGACGAGCCGGAGCCGGACAACGAAGATGATCAGCGGTTCGCTGACGCGGCGCGTGCGGCCAACGTCGCACTCAGGCATGAGATGCGCGAGCGCAACAATTACTTTCCAGAGATTGAGGCCGTTGCCGCTGAGGGTCTGGAGGCCGCTGGTTATCCCGGATCTGGTCCCATAAGCGAGAAGGTTCTTGCTGGGCTGGCTGCATGGTGCGGCTTCACCATCGAACGGGTCAGTTCGCTACCGCGCTCAGCGCGGAGCGTCACCGATACCCGTGACAGGATCATTTTCATCCCCGACCGCGGTGATCTGCGTATTCGCCAAGCACGGTCTGTTGTTTCGCAGACCATTGGCCATTTCGCCCTGAACCATCGAGAAACAAACGACTTCGGTGAGTATCTCCGCCAACGAATCGAGTCAAACTATTTCTCAGCGGCTGTGCTCGCACCCGAGAAACCAGCAGTCGATTTTCTGGTTGAGGCGCGTGATCGCAACGATATTTCGGTTGAAGATCTCAAGGAGCTCTTCTACATCTCATATGAAATGGCGGCCCATCGTTTCACCAACCTGGCGACGGTTCACCTCGGAATTCCGTGTCACTTCCTGCGGACCGATAGTGAAGGGGTAATCAGCAAGGCGTACGAAAACGACGGCACGGCGTTCCCCGAATCCGCCGACGGCGGGCTTGAGGGGGAGAGAGTGCCGCGGCAGTGGGGCGCTCGTCAGGCATGGAACGCCGAGGGCTCGTTTTTGTTGCACGCCCAATACACAGTGACCGACGAGATCGAGAATTTCTGTGTCACGTTCATCGAGACGCAGGGAGAGCGCGTAGCCCACGCGATCTCGCTCGGGACCGTCGCCGATTACGCAAAGTTCTTTCGCGGCAGTGACACATTGCGTCGCGAGTTTGCCCGTGCACGTGAGATTGAGCCCGACCCCAAACTCCTTGAGAAGTGGAGAGAGCGAGCCTGGCCGTCCACTGCAGAACGGAGTCATGTCCTGTCGGCGCTGCCGCCATCCAACAGAGTGTTCAGCCCGTTTCCTGGTATCGACCTGACCGATGTCTACCGATTCCTCGACCGACAGCAACGGCGAAGGCGATAACCCAATCTTTCAGGCGGCGAGAATTACCACGTGGTCGATCGCAACGAACGCGATATGAACCGAATTTCGTTGAGGACCATTCACCAGCACGGTGCAGACGTCGGAGCCCACTGTCTGGAGTTCGCCTCTCACTGCTTCATTGCCTGCCGCCACCAGCACTGATGGCCGCTCGATGGCAAGCTGGGCCAATGCGTGAGCCATGACCATCTCGTATCGCGGGGTCTGATCGCCCACAGCCTCAGCCTCCCCAGGGGCCGAACGCACGACAGCCAGCCGGGTGAGAGGGATCATCACCTCGCCGAGATTCGCCTCGCGGATCACGACGAAATCCACTCCGACAGCGGTGACGACTCCACTGGTTCTTCTACCGCTCAAAGTGGAGACGGCGACTCTTCTACCGGCCTCGGCATGATCGGCGAGCGCACCCGCAAGGGTTGCAGATTCACCGATCTGTTGTTGCAACCATCTTTGCCTTGCTCGTTCTACGGCGGCCTGATCGACCGCTCCCGACGCAGTCCACCTCGCCAGACCTGCCAGGGGATCGGTATTCGAATCCTGGTTGGGCTGGCCGCTCGGCTGCGCGTTGTGGTTCACGACGACCGAGACTAGCGGTAGCCTCACGGAACATACATGAACGATTCCACCCTCACCTTGCGAATCCCCGGAAGCCGTCTGATCGAGGCGTTACTGGGTGAACACGATCGAAATCTGCGGCAGATAGAGCAGGCATTCCCCGACGATGTCATCACTGTTCGGGGCGATGAAGTCCATATTTCTGGACCCCAACGAGAACTCGCCAGGAGCCTCTTCGAGGAGCTGCTCGAGGTTGTCGACAGTGGGCAGGAAATCGACGATCGCACTATTGGTCGCACTATCGACATGGTGCGTGCCAACGAAAATCCGGCGAAGGTTTTCGCTCACGAAATACTTCACGCAGCTCAAGGTCGCATCGTTCGTCCGAAGTCAGCTGGGCAGCTTAGATATGTCGACGCCATCGCCGACCACGTGATCACGTTCGGCATTGGTCCGGCCGGCACCGGTAAATCCTGGCTGGCGGTGGCCATGGCGGTACGGGCGTTGCAAGCCGGCGAGGTCGAACGAATCATTCTCACCCGGCCGGCGGTGGAGGCAGGCGAGCGCCTCGGCTTTCTCCCAGGCGATTTGATGGCGAAGGTCGATCCTTATCTGCGCCCGATGTATGACGCACTACACGACATGGTTGGCAACGAGGGTCTCGATCGTCTGACCGAACGCAACCTGGTTGAAGTGGCCCCGTTGGCGTTCATGCGAGGTCGAACTCTCAACTCATCGTTCATCATTCTCGACGAGGCCCAGAACGCCACACCCGAGCAGATGAAGATGTTCCTCACCCGCATCGGCTTCGGTTCAAAGGCGGTGGTCACCGGCGACGTCACTCAGATTGATGTGCAGAACAGTCGAAGCGGGCTTGGGGGATTGGAGCCGATTCTCGGATCCATCCCAGGGATATCGTTCATTCGGCTGGCGGCGCGCGACGTGGTGCGTCACCGCATAGTCCAAGACATCGTCGACGCCTACGAGAAGTCCGACCGGAATTCAGGCACCGCGCCTGCCGGTCGATGACCGAATCGCGAGATTCGAAGGTGGTCACCGATGGTCCGACGGTTGTAGCCACAAGCGAGCAAAGTGAGCTCGATATCGACACCGAGCGTTGGGCTCGATTGGCTGTCCATTCTCTTGTGGCCCACGGCATCCCAGCTGGTGAGATGAATCTTCTGTTTATCGACGAGAGCGAGATGCATCAGCTCAACCTCGAACACATGAACAAAGACCGTCCCACCGATGTGCTGTCGTTCCCCCTTGATGGCAACGATGTCGATCAGTCGGTCGATGTGCTGATCGGTGACATAGTTGTTTGTCCCGCATATGCCCAACGGCAGGCCCATGAACACCGAGGCGAATTCTCACATGACGGATCGCTCGAAGACGAGCTTGCACTGCTCGTGGTGCACGGTGTGTTGCACGTGCTGGGTTGGGATCATGAGGATCCCCAGGAGGCCGAAGAGATGAGTGCCGCCGAACAAGCGTTGCTCTCGGCCCGCTACCGGTCGTGATTCATCAACCGTATTGCCGGGAGTCTCACCGATGACCGCAGGCCTCTACGCGGGTATTGCCCTGCTTGTGGTTTTGCCGCTCGTCGCCGGTCTGGTCACGGCAGGGTCATCTTCGCTTGATGCCGTCAGCCCGATCCGTGCCGAGGCGATGGCCGATGAACGACTACGTGGAGCTGCAACTCTGGTTCGTTTGCTCGACCAATCGCAGCAAATACTGGCGTTGCTACGGCTCGTGCGCCTGGCATGTGTGTCTGGATATGTGACCGTGCTGTCGGTCATCGTGCTCGACCGGAACGGGCTTGGATGGCTGACCTTGGCGCTCACGGCGTATGTCATCGCTACCTATCCCATAGTCGAGACCATTCCGCGTGGCTGGGCTGACCGCGGACCCGACCGGGTCGCCCGAAAGCTCGCCTGGATGACTCTGACGCTTCACCGTCTACCCCCGCTTCGATTGGTGAGCGCGTTCTTGGAGCGGGCCTTTGGACGCTTCGCCGTCAAACCCGACGCGGCTCCTGTCGTATCCGAAGATGAATTGATTGCCCTGACCGAGGAAGCGGCGGCCCGGGATAAGATCGAAGAAGAAGAGCTCGAGATGATCGAATCGGTGTTTGCCCTTGGCGACACCGTCGTGCGCGAGGTAATGGTGCCTCGCACCGACATGGTCACCACCGCGGTTGGATCCACCATCTCCGACGCACTCGACATCGCCTTGGCTCGCGGCCTGAGCCGAATCCCGATAACCGGGGTCGATGTAGACGACATCGTCGGGCTCAGTTTCGTGAAGGATCTCACCAAAGCCGAGCGTTCCGGACAGGGCGGACGGATGATCGGTACCCTCATGCGCCGGGCACGCTTCGTACCCGAGACCAAACATGCCCACGATCTTCTGCGAGAGATGCAGGCTGGTGAACATCACATGGCGATAGTGGTAGACGAATACGGAGGCACGGCTGGTCTCGTCACTCTCGAGGATCTCGTCGAGGAGCTAGTCGGCGAAATAGTCGATGAGTTCGACAGCGAGGAACCCATCTGGGAGACGCTCATCGGTGGCGACGTGAGAGTCCACGGACGTATGCCGGTCGATGAACTCAACGACCTCATCGACGCTGATCTTCCAGACGGCGATTGGGACACGGTCGGAGGCTTGATCTTCGACAATCTCGGACGGGTGCCGGAAGTGGGTGAAGTCATGGAATCATCTGGTTGGAGGTTGATAGTCGAGAAGATGGAGGGTCGCAGGATCACGCGCGTGAGGGTGGCGTCGTTGGCACAGGACTCCATCGACACAGAGCCGGAGCAAGACAAGTGACCGAGTTCAGATCCGGGTTCGTGACGCTCGTCGGTCGTCCTAACGCCGGGAAGTCAACTCTGCTGAATCAAATCCTTGGTGAGAAAGTTTCGATTGTCTCCGACAAACCACAGACCACTCGCACCCAGGTGCGTGGCGTGCTCACCAGGCCCAATGGTCAGATCGTGTTCGTCGATACCCCGGGGATTCACAAGCCTCAGAGTGCACTGGGCACCAGCCTCAACGCCACGGCCAGCCAAGCAACGTCGTCGGTCGATGTCGTCTGTTTCGTCCTCGATGCCACAGCGCCTTACGGGCGCGGCGACAAGTTCATTACCACCGGACTGCCCCGCGGTTCGGTCGTCGTAGTCACGAAGTCTGACATCGCCAGTTCAGCTCAGGTCCTCCAGCAACTGGAAGCCACAGCCAGCCTGGAGGCCGATGGATGGTTCCCGGTGTCTGGCTCTGACGGCACTGGCGTGGATGAACTGGTCGAGGAATTGTTCAGCCGGATGCCAGTCGGGCCGAAGCTCTATCCCGACGATTCGGTTACAGATGTGCCCGACGCGTTTTGGGTGGCCGAACTGGTGAGAGAGCAACTGTTGGCTGTCACCCGGGACGAATTGCCGCATTCGATCGCTACTCGCGTCACCGAGTGGGACTGGCCTCGGATCCGCTGCGAGATCATCGTGGAACGAGAATCGCAGAAGGGGATCGTCATCGGCAAGAAGGGCTCAACGCTCAAGGCAGTCGGAACGGCCGTCCGAAAGCAACTACGCGACGGCGCTTTCATCGAACTGTTCGTGAAGGTAGAGAAGAACTGGCAACAGCGGGCCGAAAGCGTGGAGCGTTTCGGTTACTGAAACGCCTGCTCGTCGACCTGCTCCGCGAACAACAGCCACTCCTTGAGCCACTGTCGGTACGCCTCCTTGTCCGGTTCACCGGTGATCGGGTCCTCAGCGTTGGTTGGAAGCGGAGGCGATGTGAGACGCCTTGGCAACGGTTTCGTTTCTACCGGTGCGACGTGTTCAGGTTCCGGATGCGGATCGGCGAGAGGTAGATCTACTTTGGTGAGATCGTCGATCTGAGGTAAATGAGGCAGGCGTTCAAGCCGCAAACGGACTTCATGAAGAATCGCGGCATCGCTGTTGAGATCAGAACGACCGCCGCGCTGCGTATGTCGCCGTCGGAGGACCACGATGAGGATGGCCACGATTGTCAACGCGCCGGCTACCAATATGACGATTCGCGGCTCAAACCCCGTGATCATGTCTTGAAGCGATGTCAGTTTCTTCACGTTGTCTATGTCGGCCGTAGATTGGGAAATATCAGTATTTCAGCTTTTGGGTGCCGAGCCAAGGTCATCGTCGTTTGCTTCGCTGGCATCTCGCAATCGCCTGAGAAATCTTTCAGCATCTTGTCTGTCGCTGGTCCGTTGCATCGGCGGAAGAGCGTTCACGAGTTCCCATCGGTAGCTGCGAGCGGTGGCAAGCCTCGGGTCGAGAACGGCAACCACCCCCTGATCCTGCTTCGATCGGATAAGCCGTCCGGCACCTTGAGCGAGCATCGTGGCCGCTCTTGGCAGATCAATCGCGCGAAATGCGGCACCCCCGGCTCGCTCTCGACGTGCTTGCAACACCGGATCGTCTGGTCGCGGAAACGGCAGCCGATCGATCACCACGAGTGTGCATGTATCGCCGGGGGCATCTACTCCCTGCCAGAACGACATCGTGGCGAACAGAGAGGTCTGGGGTTGGCTGATGAACTCGTCGAGTAATTTGGTTTTCGATCCTTGGCCTTGCACGAGGATGTCCCAAGGCATTCGTGGCTTCAGATATTCCGCGGCATCACGCATCGCGGCCCAACTGGTGAATAGCGCCAGCGTCCGTCCACCGGCAGCAAGCATGAGAGCTTCGAGTTCGTCGACCTTGGCTTGACGACTTTCGGGGCTGCGCGGATCTGGAAGATCCGTCGGGCAATAGAGCAACGCGTTGTCGGAGTAATTGAACGGGCTGCCTACATCGGAGGTCACAGCCGTGTCGGGCATGCCGACTCTGGCTCGGACCGTGTTAGGGAGTGTGGCCGAGGTCAAGACTCCAGCTCGGCGAGACCACACTCTCTCCTCAAGGAGAGAGTCGACTGAGATGGGCGTGGATCGAAGGCTCGGATTGTGTGACGGGCCATCGACCCAGGTGATGTCATCAGCGGTTGGCTGGCGCAGGACATGGAGGTCGTCGAGCAGGCTCGTGGCGCTCTGACGGGCTCGAATGGTTCGGGCAGCGACCTCAGTCGGGGCGTCGTCGGGAACCGACTTGAGGGCTTGCATCAATTTTTCGACGCGGATACCGGAGAGGTCGAGGATCTGCGCGAGATCGTCGGTCGGTCCATTTGGCAGTCGCGTCCCGACCAACGGTTCGATCGCCGCCGACAAGAGAGATGCAACGGCCTCCACATCGCCCGTCGAATCACGATCGGTGATGACCCCTGACGCATTACG
This sequence comes from Acidimicrobiales bacterium, assembly GCA_041687805.1. GTDB lineage: Bacteria > Actinomycetota > Acidimicrobiia > Acidimicrobiales > Aldehydirespiratoraceae > SZUA-87. The sequence goes on along the minus strand of JBDNJK010000061.1, from coordinate 4,459 downwards.
CGCCAGAGCGCTGAGCCGGCCTCCCGACACCGCGCAACCGGCGGCTTGGGCGACGATGTCCTCGAGTTGGTGGGCCTCGTCGATGATTACGGTGTCGTGTTCGGGAAGCACGCCATCGACCATGGCAGCGATTGCATATAGGTGAAGGTTCACTACGAGAATATCTGCTGACGCTGCCCGTCGACGGGCACGCTCGGCCAGGCATTCGTCGCCGGCTGGGCACCGGGAAGCTCCCGGGCATTCGTCGCGACCGACGCTTACCAGGCGCCATGTGCGATCGTCGATATCGCCGAGTTCTGCTCTGTCACCTGTGTCGGTGTTGTCGGCGAACTCCCGAAGCAGGTCGAGTGTGAGGAGATCGAGTGACGCGTCATCGTGTGGGATATCGAGGCGGTTGTCTGGGTCGGCTTCGGAGAGCTTTTGCAGACACAGATAGTTGGACCTGCCCTTGAGCACGGCGAAAGTGAATTCCGAGTCGTGATGGCTGGCCAGAAACGGGAGATCCTTTTTGGCCAGTTGATCCTGGAGAGCTTTGGTAGCGGTGGCGATCACGGTCGGATTGCCAGACAGAACCGCGGGGATCAGATACGCCAGCGACTTGCCGGTGCCGGTGCCTGCCTGGACAACGGCGTGGCCGCCAGAGGCGATAGCGGTAGCGACTGTGGCGGTCATGTTACGCTGCCCCTCGCGGCGTTCGCCGCCGCCCGGTAGGTGCGGCGTGATCGCATCAAGGAGTTGTAGGGAATCGTCGGCGAGGCTCAAGTGGTGGGGGCTGTGAGGTCGCCAACCGCGTCGGTCATGTGGCAACAGGGTAGTTTCCACTTCGTGAAGCTCGACGATCTCGACCCCAAGCGGATCCCGTCCCACGTGGCGTGTGTGATGGATGGCAATGGCCGGTGGGCTCAAGCGCGTGGTCTGGCCCGAACCGAGGGCCACAGAGCCGGCGAAGATTCTCTTTTCGATGTGGTCGACGGATGTCTCGAAGCCGGGGTCGAATGGCTCACGGTCTACGCGTTCTCAACCGAGAATTGGCGCCGACCGCGCGATGAAGTGAAGTTTCTGATCAATTTCAACGAGGAAATTCTTCTCCGACGACGCGACGAGCTCAACGAGCGCGGAGTGCGGATCAGGTTTGTCGGTCGGCGCGACTGGCGCGTGCCGAAGAGATTGATCAAGAGGATGAACGAATCCGCTGAGCTCACGAAAAACAATCGCAAGCTCACATTCACAATCGCCTTCAACTACGGCGGCCGTGCCGAGATAGTCGACGCCGTACGTGCCATCGCGAAGTCCGGAGTGAGCCCAGACAAAATCACCGAGAAGATGATCGGCCGCCATCTATACGATCCCAAATTGCCCGACCCCGATCTGGTGATTCGCACCTCGGGAGAATTCCGGATCTCGAATTTCCTGCTGTGGGAACTCGCCTACAGTGAGCTCTACTTCACAGACACTCTGTGGCCGGAGTTCCGACGCTCAGACCTCTTCAGCGCTATTCACGAGTATCAGGAACGTGAACGGCGATTTGGTGGGGTCGGAAAATCAAAGAGTTGACGCTTGAGCCTTTATCGCGATGAGGCTGTCGTGTTACGCACATGGAAGCTAGGTGAGGCCGACCGGATCGTCAGTCTTCATACTCGGGAACATGGCAAGTTGAGGGGTGTTGCCAAGGGGGTTCGTCGGACACGGTCGAAGTTCGGAGCGCGACTCGAACCGACCAGTCATGTCGCCATTCAGCTCTACGAGGGCAAGAGTGAATTACATACGATCACCCAAGTGGAGACGATCCATCGATTCACGTCATTGCGGACCGATCCAGATCGATTCGCTCATGCCGAGTCGATGCTTGAGGCAGTCGATCAGGTAGCTCAAGATCGTTCTCCAGACCCCGCTCTCCACACGATGCTGTGGCGGGCGTTGGCCACACTTGACAGTGACGACTCGCCTCTGGTCGTATCTGCGTTCTTCTTGAAATTGCTATCGCACGAGGGTGTACAGCCTCAGCTCGACGCATGTATCGAGTGTGGTCGGCGAGACGATCTCATTTCCATCGACATTCTCGGTGGTGGCGTGAGGTGCCGACAATGCCGACGTGACCGGCCACTGAGTGGTGAAGCACTGGCGCTCCTCAGACGGATCTACGACGGCGACCTTTTGAGTGCACTGCGCGAGCCAGCGGGTCGGGTGACCGACGAGGTGGAGTCGCTGGCAATGGCGCTGCTCGAATCCCATCTTGAGCGGCGCTTACGGTCGACCACTGTGATCAACCAACCGGGACTCAGCTGAACTTGGCACCGTCAGCTCCAGACGACTCCGTCGCATATGACTTTTCCGATGTTGGCGGTCGCTGGATCTGTGAGAGGCACGGTGATGGCATCGGTTCCACGATCGACAAGGCTGCCATCAACCAGTGAGAAACGTCTGCGCGTGATGGTGACGTCGCCCTCGACCCCGACCATCGGACCTGTGCTCACGGTGAGTACGTCGACACCGCCGTTGCCATCTGTGTCGGCACAGGTGATTCCGTAGGTGACGGTGAGAATTGGCGGAGGCGAAGAAGCGATGTCGGTGGCATAACCAACTCGATCGATTGTGCAGCCGTCGACCATGAACAGTCCGAGAAGCTTGGCCTCTGATCCTGCGCCGCCGAGATAGATGAAGAATTCGTCGCGTCCGTCGCCGTTGATATCCATTCCATCCACCGGTGTGGCTCCCGAATACGAGGTGGAGCTGTCCCAGATCTGGGCTGCCGTACCTCCTCCGGCTGCAAAGGAGATCTGCGTCCACCAGGCACCGGGAACGCTCGGATCGTCGAGCGTGTAGGTGTGGATCGTGTCGAGCAAGCCGTCGCCGTCGACGTCACCGGCGGCCAGCGAGTGGTTGGCGGCATCGCCGGGAAGTACTCCGTCGCCAAGGCACGCGACAGCCGTTGTCGTGGTGACTGGAGCTTCGGTGGTGGTCGTCGGAACCGCAGACGTAGTCGGAGCGGTGGTGGTCGGCTCCGCGGTGGTGGCCGGCGCCGCGGTCGTAGTTGGTGTTGTTGCGGTGGTCGAAGGAGGAGATGTTGAAGTCGTGGCACTCGCAGACGCCGGCTCGGTGGTCGAGCTCGCGACAGCAGCCGAGTCGGAGAGGCTGTTGCCGCACGATGTGGCAACCAGAGCTACGGCAGCAGCAGAAGCCACAAATTGTGCGATGCCTCGAAAGCTACGCACGCCGATCAGCTCCAAACGACCGGGCCGCACGTCAGGCGGCCGTAGTTGACAAATGCTGGGTCGGCTGCGCTGATGATCTCTGTGGACGTACCCACAACACTGAATTGCCCAGCGACGTAGGAGTAGTCGGTGACGTCGACCGTGAAGTCGTTGGTGGCTCCGATTCGTTCACCATCTCTGGTCGTCAGGAAATCGTTGAATCCGTTGCTGTCGACGTCGGTGCAGGTAATTCCCGAAGTGAAGTTGATTCCGCCGCTGATGATGAAGACGGCGTCGAAGCCGTTGAGACTCGGGCGTCGAATGGTGCAGCCCGGGACATCGAACACGGCAATGAGTTGTGAACTGGCGCCGGCACCAACTTTGGCGAAGAACTCATCGCGGCCATCGCCGTTGATGTCGTATCCGTCGATGGCAATCGATCCGGAGAACTCAATGGCGGAATCAAGAAGCTGCATGGAGGCGCCGCCACCCGACGCGAACGAGACCTGTATCCACCACCCGCCACCCGCAAGAGGGTCGCCAAGTGTGTACGTGTGGATCGTGTCGTCGGCCCCGTCGCCGTCTACATCTGCTGCCGCCAGGGTGTGATTCTCTGCCCCGGTGGGTAGCCCGCCGCTGCCACCGCATGCCAGAGCGGTGGAGGTGGTCGCTGGCAGCGTTGTTGTTGTCGTTGTGGTTGTCGTTGTCGTGGGGCTGGCGGTCGACGTGGTGGCCGGGGCAATAGTTGTTGTGGGTGCAGCGGTGGTTGGCGCAACCGTGGAGACAGGAACAGACGTCGTGGTTGTGCCTGTGAACGAGTCGAGCGAGCCCCCAGAACAGGAAGTGGCTATCACCGCTACCGCGAGTAGAACGAATTTGAGCGTTGCAGACCGACTTGAGCGACCCGGTGATCGTTGCAAACTCATTGGCTGATCGGAATCCACTTGCCTTGTGCCTCGCCCCACTCCATCCACTGCTCGATTTTGGCGTCCCACTGGATGTAGGTGTTGCGGGCTGTGTCCCATTGCGGAGCGTCGACTCCCGGCTGGGGATCGGCTTCAGTCGCGGGCGTGTCTACTGGTGGCGTTGAAACCGGCGGTGCAGAAACCGGCGGTGACGCTGGAGCAGCTACCGGTGCAGAAACCGGCGGTGACGCTGGAGCAGCTACCGGCGCAGACACTGGCGCAGATACCGGGGGAGAGGTAGGCATCGGCGGAGCCCAATTGGATGGCGGCGGCGGGGCGGCTGCGCCCCCAGCGGCAGCCATT
>JBDNJK010000060.1:0-15486 GCA_041687805.1 Acidimicrobiales bacterium | reverse complement strand
TAGCGAGCGCGAAGTGTCCTACGTCCCATGGATGCTCGCCGGTATCGATCGGCGGAATACGGAGGTGGCCCGATGGACGGCCCGACTGGGAAGCAGCAACATGTCGTCATCGTCGTTGTTGGACGATGAGGCCACCTACTTCGCCGTTCAATGTCACGACCGAGCCCCGTTTGCGTCACTTCCTCCGGACGACCTCAGCGCATTTGCTGCGGCCATAGCGTTCCCGCCGATAACCGAGGCATGCGGTGCCTGGTCGGTTGGGTCGGCAACCGCCGCCGACGTGGCTCCGGTCGACAGCGACATCCCAACGCTGCTTCTGTCGGGTGGGTTAGATCCGATCACACCCGCCACCTACGCTCGTGGCGTGGCTCAGCATCTCAGCAACTCGACGATCGTTGAGCAGGGTGGGCGCGGCCATGGAATCTGGCCCGGCAACGACTGCATCGGCGACATCGTGCTTTCATTCGTAACAGATCCCACAGGTCACCTCGACACTTCGTGCGCCGCAGTGCCAGTGCCGGTCGATTGGGTGAAAAATTGATTCGTGAAGGCAAGATCATCATGGCGGTCGAGGCCGGCCCCTCGCTGCTGATGACCACCGGAGAGTTCTACGACTCCTGAACCACAGCCAACTCCCGAAGACGTGCCCATCCGCCAGGCCGCGTCGATTTTGGTTGTCGATGATCGGCCCGACCTTCACGTATTGGTCGGCCGTCGCCGACTCAGCTCAGGCTTCGTACCCGGAATGGTTGTATTCCCGGGCGGTGCAGTCGACGACAACGATCGCAGCCCTGATGCCAGATCCACAGTCCCATCTGCCAATGTGGCTGGACTGGCAGCCGACGAAGCTGCAGCATTTCTTCACGCTGGGCTTCGCGAAACTTCCGAGGAGGTGGGTTTGTGGGTTGGTGGTTCGACCCCGGTTGACCCCACCGATTTCCCTCATGTCGGATGGTGGCTGACTCCGCTGGGTGCACCTCGGCGATACGACACCCACTTTTTTGCAGCGCGCTACCGGGGCGGACAGGTGAAACCCGACCGTCTCGAATTGACGGATGCATGGTGGGAACGGCCCCCGGACGTGTTGAGCCGGATCGATTCGGGCGCTCTCGACGCGATTTTTCCGACGATCGAGTTCCTGAGAGCTCTGGCTCGACATCAAAGCGTTGATGCCGTCATGGCGGCCGCCGGCATCGGCAGATCGGTCGAAGAAATAAACGGGTGGATCAGTCTCTGAGAGTGACCGGCTCGATCGCATTGTGATCGAATTGAAGCATTAGGCCCTGAATCTGCCAGGAATTTCGAGAAATGTTGCGAACTGGTTTCGAAATGTGTCGGGATCTGGTCTATGTTGTCGGTGGGTTAGATGAAAGATCGGCCCCAACGGCCATCGAGTAACTATTGAGGCTTCGGCTTCTTCCCCCCTCCAGGGAAACGAGGCTTGATCGGTGTGGCAGCGCTGATCAAGCCTCGGCCGCGTATCAGGAAAGCTCCCTGAGAGCAGCCATCGCCGTGGCGACGTGGATCGCCACGCCGTTGGCGAGCGCCTGTTCGAGGTGATCTTGCCCTGCCCGAGAGAAATCCTCAGAGGTAGACGCGTCGAGCAGCGGCGACCAATCGGTAGATTTCCCGAGTGATCGACGTCAACCTTGAATCTGTCCGAATATTTCTCCACATCCTTGGTGCATCCGTGTGGATCGGAGGTCAGCTACTGATGGCAACCCTCGTCCCGGTGCTCCGCAAAATCTCCCCTGACGCTCCCCGTCGAGCGGCGGCACAATTCGGCCGCCTGGCTTGGCCGTTCTATGGGCTGGCAGTGATCACCGGTATTTGGATCATGGCCACGCTCGAACTCGACTCCGTGTCGTCGGGCTACAGCGCGGTGCTTGGTGTCAAGCTCCTCGTCGTAGCAGCTTCCGGAGGCGCAGCAGCCGTTCACTCCAACGCCAACTCGGCAGCCGTGCGCGGCATCACCGGCGCACTTGCCTTGGCGGCCGGTATCACCGCCATCTACCTCGGTGTGCTCTTGGCCGCATGACCCGCTGGATCCGCACTGGCGCTGACGGAGCCGACAGGTGTTGGTGGGCGGGCGACGACGGCGACTACCTCGACTATCACGACTACGAGTGGGGGCGCCCCACAATCGACGACACGAAACTCTTCGAGAAGATCTGTCTCGAGGGCTTCCAGTCTGGTCTGTCGTGGTTGACGATCCTTCGTAAGCGCGACAATTTTCGATCGGCGTTCGCAGGTTTCGAACTCGAGACCGTGGCTCGATTCAGCGAGGGCGATGTCGACCGACTTCTGCAAGACGCGGGGATCGTCCGGCATCGGCGCAAGATTGAGTCGACGATCAACAACGCCGCTAGGGCCATTGAGGTCGTCGACGAATTTGGTTCGCTGGCCGCCTACTTCTGGGGATTCGAGCCGAGTGGATTGGAAGGGGAGCGCGGTGACGAATTCCCGATTCCGGCCACCACTCCCACCTCGACCGGTCTGGCAAAAGATCTCAAGAAACGGGGATGGAGTTTCGTCGGCCCCACCACTGCCTACGCGTTCATGCAGGCCATGGGCTTGGTCAACGACCATCTCCCAGGCTGTGTACAACACGAGGTTTGCGAACGCGAACGATCGAATCTCGACCGCCCGCGCTGAGGCCGACCGCCAGGCCGATACCCGCCAAAGCCAACACTGTGATACCCACCATCAGGAACGTTGCTTCGGGGCCGTGGGTTTCGTAGAGCGGCGCCGACGCGAGCGCGGCGAACCCTGCCGCCATTTCTCCGGCGGCGGCTGCGAGCCCTTGGCCCAGCGCCCGTTCGCCGTCGTTGGTGGCCGAGGCCATGAGAGTTTGGACGGCGGGCATGGCGGCACCGTTGGCCACTGCTTCCATCATCGCCAGGGTCATGACCAATCCGGGTCTGGTGAGGTGCCCGTAGATGATCGTGAGTGGCACGATGACGGCGACCGAAATCGGAATTGTTCGTAGCGGGCCGAGCCTGTCGGCGGCACGGCCGGCGAACGGTGCGGTGAGAGCGAACGGAATCCCGTAGAGACTCAGGCTGAGTCCGATGAACCAGGTGTCGGCTCCGATGTCGGTCATGAAGCGGGCGAAGATGGCCTCATACATTCCGGCCGGGAGAATCAGTGCTGCCGACAGGATCACCGCGGCGAGAGCACTACGGCGACGAAGTATCGAAATAACACCACTCGATGAAGATCTGTGAGCGGGGGCAGTGGTTGATTCGGCAATTTCCACACGTGCGAGAAACGGAAGAATCGCGACAAGAATTATGGCCATCAAGACGAACGGCACATCGAGATTGGTGAACTCGACGATGCCGGCCGCGATCCCTGGACCGACGATGAATCCCGTGGTCTCCAGCCCGGCGAGTGAGCCGAGTCGAGCGCCAGCTCTGGAGGGGTCCGAAGCGCTCACCAATGCTCGCGCGGCCGGTGCATACGCACCGAATGCCAGACCCGACAATGCCCGGGCCAATATGAATTGCCAAGCGGTGGTGGCAAGGGCAAAACCCAACACGCCGACTGCCGCTGCAGCCACGGCTCCTAGCATGAGGTGCTTGGCATGGCCGCGGTCGGCCAGAGAAGCAAGAGTGATTTGGCTGCCGACCGCCGCGAAGAATGAAACGGCAGCGATGAAGCCGAGGTTCGAGCTGCTCAGATGGTGGGCATCTTGGATTTCGGCCAGAAGTGCGAACACCATGCCGATCGACGCAGCGATGGCAAACAGCCCGACATGAATCAACCGACTCACAGGTCGACTCTCGCTTCTGTGAGTGCCCCCATCGCTCATCCCACAGTGTGCCGCGCCATGTTGCGTTCTATCTGTGACTTAGGTCATGGTTGCGCTGGATATGGCCGAATATGACCGACACGTGCCGGTAGCGTTCGCCCGATGAGCGAGACCACTGGCGGTGTCATTGCAGAAGAGTCGCCTATGGCACCGTTCGACTGGGGGCTGCTGGTAGGCGCAGCCGGAATCTGGGGCGCGTCATTCCTGTTCATGGCGATCGGCCTCGATGCCTTCTCGCCTGGCGTCGTCACCTTCCTGCGGATTGCCTTCGGTGCGGCAACGGTGGCCCTTCTGCCATCGTCGCATTCACGAATCGAGCGTCGTGATCTCACAAAGATCGCGGTTCTCGGTTTCTCATGGATGGCGTTTCCGCTCACTCTGTTTCCCATTGCCGAGCAGTGGATCGACTCATCGATGGCAGGAATGCTCAACAGCGCCATGCCGCTCGCCACGGTGCTGATTTCCTGGCGGTTCTTCTCGGTGACCACGGGCCCACGCCGATTATTCGGTGTGATGGTTGGTTTGATCGGGATTCTCTTGATCGGCGTACCCGAAGCGACCGGTGCAGGCACCAACGCGGTTGGAGTGATTCTGGTGGTGCTGGCAGTGTCGTCCTACGGGGTGGCGGTCAACATCGCGGGGCCGCTACAACATCGGTATGGATCGCTGCCGGTGGTTTCTCATGCTCTCGGGTTCGCAACGATCATGTCGGTGCCATATGCGTTGGTTGGTCTGCCTTCCTCGCACTTCGCATGGGGTCCACTGTTGGCCTGTTTCGCTCTCGGGGTGGGCGGCACAGGTTTGGCGTTCGCCATGGCCACCACGCTCACTGGCAGAGTCGGCCCGGTGCGCACTTCAGTGATCACCTACGTGATGCCGGCCATATCGATCGCTCTTGGCGTGGTGTTCCGCGACGAGACGGTGGCATGGACCTCATTGGTTGGCACGGCGATCGTGCTGGTGGGGGCCTGGTTGTCGAGTCGACGAGACTGACACCTCACACGAATCGAGCTACAGGAACTCGTCGCGCAGTATTCGCTTGAGGATCTTGCCAGTGGGATTGCGGGGAATCGTGTCGGTGAACACCACATCGCGGGGTTGCTTGAATCGAGCCAGTTTCCCTTCGCACCATTCGAGGATTCGCTCGGACGTGATTTCTGGATCCTTCTTGACGATGATCGCGAGTGGCGTCTCGCCCCACTTCTCGGACGGCTTGCCAATCACCGCCACATCCGCCACGCCGTCGAGCCCATGGATCACATTTTCGATCTCGGCCGGGTAGACGTTCTCGCCTCCAGAAATGATCATGTCTTTGACGCGGTCTTGGATGTAGACGAAACCATCGGCGTCCATCACGGCAACGTCGCCGCTCTTGAGCCATCCGTCGACAAGCGCTTCGGCGGTGGCCTCATGCCGGTTCCAGTAGCCGATCATGATGTGAGGGCCACGGATCAGTACCTCGCCGGGCACCCCAGCGCCGGCGATGTCGCCATGTTCGTCGACAACCTTCACGTCTGTGTGGAAGAACGCTTTGCCCGTGGACCCGGCGTGGCTAATCGCTTCGTCCGGTGAGATCAAGCACGCCGGGCCACCAGTCTCGGTGAGCCCGTAGACCTGATGAATCTCGATGCCCATCTCGGCATACGTCTCGATGAGCGCCTTCGGCACCGGGGCCGCCCCGCTCATCACCCAGCGCAAACTGGAGATGTCGTGGACGGCAGCGTCGAAGGTGAGCAGCATGAAATTGAGCATGGCCGGCACCGCGAGCGTGACGGTGATCTTCTCGTCTCGGAATACCTCCCAGATCTTCACCGGGTCGAACTCGCGCATGATCACCGCCGTGCCGCCCTTGTGAAAGATGCTCATGAGCGGATTGAGCGCGCCCACGTGAAACAGAGGGAGACTGATGAGGTAGCGATCGCCGTAGCGGGTGTCGGCTGTGGCGTTGGCGGTGAGCACCGACCAGATAGCGGTGTCGTGACTGTGCATCACCCCCTTGGGAAGCCCGGTTGTGCCTGAGGTGTACATGATGAACATGAGGTCGCTGCCCGAAACCACTATTTCTGGTTCGTCGGTCGAGGCGCGTGTGAGTAGATCCTCGTAGCCGGTCGCGAATTCAGGACGCTCGCCAACATCCCCGACATGGACCCACTGCGTGATTTGTGTGCCGTCGCTACCCCGGGAATGCAACTCGCTGACGACGTCGCTGAACGCAGAATCGAACAGGAGTGTCTGGGCGCCGCTATCGGTGAGGATGAACGACAACTCGTCGGCGACCAGACGCCAGTTGAGAGCCACGATTACTGCGCCGATCTTGGCCGTGCCGAAAAATGTCTCAACAAATTCGGAGCCGTTCATCAGCAACGTGGCCACACGATCGCCCACTCCAACGTCGGAGTGGCTCAATGCGTTGGACACACGGTTGCATCGCTCGTTGAGTTGGGCGTAGGTGAGACGCGTTCCGCTTGAGATGTCGACCACCGCCTCGGTGTTGGGATTGAGCAGCGCTCGCTTTGTGACAAACAGCCCGAGATTGTTCTTCATCACTCCCTTTCAATTGGCACGATTGTGTCACAGAGTATGTCAGTTGTAAGTTGCCATGTCCGTAAGAACCCGGAGGGGTAAATGTCAGGTGATCAGGCAATGCGAGAATATGCGGCGGCTCTGCCGGCGCCCGACTTTCCCGACCCCGCCTTCACCAAACCGCGATCACTGGCGACATCAAAAGTCGCGATAGTCACCTCGGCAGCGCTTCACCGTGCGAGCGACGACGCATTCGCTCAGGGTGACACCAGCTATCGGCTGATCCCGACCGAGGCTCGAGACCTCGTGATGGGTCATTGGAGCCCCAACTTCGACAGATCAGGTTTCATCATCGACCTCAACGTCGTATATCCGATCGATCGGCTCCTCGAACTCGAAGCAAATGGCACCATCGGCAGCGTTGCTCCTCGCCACATTTCGTTCGCCGGGAATCAGCCCGACGACGTTGCCAAAATTCGGATGGACTCCGGCCCGGCGGCTGCCGAGGAGTTGAAGGCCGATGGTGTCGATGTGGTGTTGTTCACTCCTGTTTGACCTCTGTGCACGCGTACCGTGAGTACGCTCGCCCACATTTTCGAGTCCCGTGGCTTGGCCACCATCGTCTTGGCCTCTGTGCGGCCCGTCGTCGAGAAGATGCATCCGCCTCGTGCGCTTTACTGTGAATTTCCGCTCGGTCGCCCGCTTGGGAAGCCTGGCGACGCCGAATTCCAGCATGATGTGCTGTCGAGGGCGTTCGCCTTGCTGGAAGAGGATTCGGGGCCGGTGCTGGTCGACCATCCCGAAGTGATCGAGGAATCGTCGGAGGCCTTGGCGTGTGCCATGCCCGCCAGATTCGATCCGTCGCTTCCGGCTTGTGTCGACGAGGCCAACGGAATACGGCGCGCCTACGACAGAGAGGTTGCAGCTCGTGGAGTCACATCGGTGGGCCGCGTCGTCGACGCAGACGGTGTGCCCGGAGCGCTCGCAGTGCTCCAAAAGATCGCCGACGGCGCCGACTGGAACTCCGTTGATCTGCCCGGCGGCAACACCATCCAGACTGTCCACGACATTCGCACCTACTACGAGGAGGCGGCTATGCAGCTCGTCGATGGCCCCGCCCCGGGTGGCCGGGCGGCGGAGGCCTGGTTCTACGACACCACCGAAGCCGGCCGCACAGTAATGGCCGCTCGTAAGTCAATCCAAGACGCTGGCGGACCGTTCCCGGTTTGGTTCTACATGGCTCCCGGACATCGATGAGCGTCGGATCATCAACCGGCCAGTCAGGCCGTCTGGCTGATGGGGGCGCCGTTGTGGATGGCCGACACGCTCGCCGTGATCGCAACAGGGAGCGAGTCGTCGACGCGCTGCTTGATCTGTATGAAGAGGGGGAGCATTCTCCGTCGATTCGTCAGGTGGCCAATCGTTCGGGCGTTTCACACCGAAGCGTTTTCCGATACTTCGAGGACATCGACGAACTCTGTCGCGTGGCCATCGAGCGACACGGTGCCACATATGCCGACCTGATCGACATCGATAATTGCGGCCAGGGCCCGTTCTCTGAACGAGTCGACAACCTGGTCGAATGTCGAATGAGGCTCTATGAAAAAGTGGCCGCTGTTGCCCGGGTCACCCGCATGAAAGCGCCAATGCAAGATGTGCTGGCCGAGAAACTCGACACCGATCGACGAGGCCTCAACGTGCAATTGTCGATTCATTTCAAGACCGAAATCGAAGCAATGGCCGACGACGAGCGTGATGCCGCGAGGCGTGCGGCTGAGGTGATCTGCTCGATCGACTCGATCGAACTCATGCGTTACTCAAGGGGCATGACGCCGGCTCAGACCGCGGCCGCGCTCAGGATTGCTCTGCGGAAACTGCTGGGCCCGACGGATGGCACCTCGTGACCACCGCATCGCAGTCGAGGCGCGTCGCAGCGCCACCAGAAAAGGTGTGGGCACTTCTCGCAGACTTTGATCGGATTTGTGAGTGGGCGCCAGCGGTCGACCACAGCACCTACCTCACAACGCAGACCGCAGGTGTCGGCACATCGAGACGAGCACAAGTGGGTCGCACCACTCTCGTCGAGACAATCACGATCTGGGACGAGCGCCGCTCACTGTCATATCGGATCGACGGATTACCCCCGATAGTTGAACTCGCAGAAAACACATGGGATCTCGCTGCTGACGGCGAAGCCACGATGGTCACGCTCACCGTCAACATCATCCCGGGCCGACGCCCGCCCGCGAAACTTGCTGCCAAAGCTGTGGTCCGCCGCTTCGCCTCAGCCAACTCCGGAATGCTCGAGGGCCTAGCTGCCGCACTCGAGCACCGCTGACATGCCCATCTCAGGAGCACAGATGCCAACAGAATCCTCAAATCAACGCCCCGACATCATCGTGATCCTCACCGATGAGGAGCGTGCCGCCCCGAGCTACGAAAACTCCGAGATTGCTGAGTGGAGACACGACAGCCTCACCGGCCATCGTTGGTTCACCGATAACGGCGTCGACTTTCGTCGTCACTACGTCGCGTCGCTTGCGTGTGTGCCGAGCCGGCCCTGCATACTCACAGGCCAATACCCCGACGTCCATGGCGTAAGCCAAACCGACGGACTGGGGAAGCTGGCCGACGACGCCCGTATGCGTTGGTTGCGCCCCGGTGAGGTGCCCACGATGGGCGACTGGTTTCGGGCCGCCGGCTACGACACCCACTACGACGGCAAATGGCATGTGAGCCACGCCGACATCATGGTCGACGGTCGTGCGATGCCTACCAACACGGCGACGGGTTCACCGATTCCCAAGGCGGTACAGGCCTATCTCGATGCTGATCCTCTCAATGAGTTCGGATTTAGTGGGTGGGTCGGGCCGGAACCCCACGGTGGGTGGGTCGGAAATTCTGGCTTTGTGCGTGATCCCTTGGTGGCAGATCGAGTGGTGTCGTGGCTACGTGATAGATACGACCGCCGAGCCGAAGGCGATGCCGGCGCCAAGCGACCATTCCTGCTTGTCTGTTCATTTGTAAACCCCCACGACATCGTGTTGTGGCCACTGGTGGCGAGAGGCCGAATGCCTCTCACTCCTTCGCTGGCACCGCCGCCGGTGATTTCGGCCTCCCCCACCGATTCGGAAGATCTGAGCACCAAACCGGCCACGCAAATCGCCTACCGCGACGCCTACTACAGCGGCTACGGACCGGCGCCTATCGTCCGCCGGGCCTACGAGAAAAACGCGGAGGCCTACCGCGAGCTCTACTACCGGCTTCACCACGATGTTGACGGACCGATCGACCGTGTCCGCAAGGCAGTCACAGATGACGGCAGCGACGATGCGGTGATCGTTCTCAGCTCCGACCATGGCGACATGCTCGGTTCCCACGGGGGGCTGCATCAGAAGTGGTATCAGGTCTACGACGAGTCAACGAGAGTTCCGTTCAGAATCGCTCGTGTCGGGGCTCATGCCAGCGCGCCCGCCGCGGTCGATGATATGCCCACCAGCCACGTCGACCTTCTGCCGACACTGCTCGGTTTCGCGGACGCCGATCAGGCTGTTCTGGCGGCGCAACTGGCGGCGACCCACACAGAAGTTCATCCGCTACCGGGTCGCGACCTGAGCGGCATGGTTGCAGATCCCTCAGCGCGTCCGGCACCGGATCCGGTCTATGTGATCACTCGCGACAACATGCTCGAGGGCGACGGTACGGCCAGCGCGGTGGCAAGAGCGAGAGGGCGCACAGATGCGCCGTATCCGTTTCAGATCAAGGTCCTGCCTCATGCGGCAACCAACGTCGAGGCGATAGTTGCGGTGGTCGACGTCTCGATCGACCCAGAGGGCCACATGTGGAAGTTGGCACGCACGTTCGATGATCCGGCAACCTGGACAGAACCCGGTAAGCGCACCTTGTCGGCACGCACCCCCAAGGGCCCGGTGTATCGCACTGAGCCGATTCCTGATCAATGGGAACTGTATGACCTCATCTCCGATCCAATCGAGGCAATTAACCGTTGCGACGACCCGATCGCCAATGCCGTTCGTCAACACATGGAGACCGAGCTCGATCGGGTCCGCTCAGAGCGTGTCCCCAAACGAAACCAGACGTGGGACTATGCACCTCGGCCGGCCTCGTCCCGTCCGAAATTTGTCTCGCCACCCCGGCTGGCTAGAGCGCTGAGACGCCTTGTTCAAAGGCTTGGGCTACACCCCGACGATCCCGAGGCCACGAAGCTGGATTTGAGTGGTCATAGGGCACTGATCGTGGCCACCAACCACGGCACGCTGAAAGTCGGTAAACCGACTGGCGTTTTTGGCTCGGAGCTCACGGCGCCCTACTACGTGTTCCTCGACGCGGGTATGGATGTCGACATCGCATCGCCTCTCGGCGGTGATATCCCGTTCGATCCGCTGAGTTTCAAGCCGGTGATCAGGAGCGTCCACGACGACCGCTTCCTCGCCGACGACATCGCGAAGCAGATGGTCACCCACTCCCTCGCTATGGGTGATCTCGACATGACCGACTACGACATCGTGTTTTTTGCAGGAGGGTGGGGCGCGGCATTCGATTTGGGCACCTCCGACGTGGTCGGTGAGCAGGTCACGGTGGCTGCCGCCCACGGCGCGATCTTGGGTGGCGTCTGCCACGGTCCGCTCGGATTGCTGAAGGGCCGAAACGACGCCGGCGAGGCGCTCGTGAAGGGGCGTCGAATCACCGCTGTGACCGACAAGCAAGTTCATGAACTCGGTATCTCCTCAACGCCACAACATCCCGAGACCGAACTGCGCAAAGCAGGTGCAGTGTTCGAATCGGAGACTAAGCGACGCGACATTTTGGCCAATCATGTGGTGGTTGACGGAAACTTGATCACCGGGCAAAACCAGAATGCCGGACCCATGGTTGCTCGCAAGATGATGGAGCAAGTGCTCGACCGCATTTCGTCGCGAATGTAGGGTCTCAGAAATGGGGGGAACAGTGCGGACGCCGGTGCTCGTCGGTGTTGGCGCGGTCAGCCAGCGTCTGAACGAGCCCGGAGTGGGGCTCGACGACGCGGAAATTATTGTGGAGGCCGCTCGTGGGGCGATATTCGACTCCGGTTCTCGTTCGATTGTCTCGCATGTCTCATGGATCGGTGCATCCCGTGGTCTTGCCGGATTACGCGACGTAGCCCGAGAGGTTGCGCGGGCATTTGGAGTGGAGGCACACACTGTGGCCGCTCCGGTCGGGGTGCCACAACAAACTCTGATCAGTAGGGCTCTCGCCGGGATCCGGGCTGGTCAGATCGATGCGGCGATCATCTGCGGTGGCGAGGCCAAATGGAGAACAGATCTGGCCCGACGTTCGCGTGTAGACATAGCCGCGCCACGCAACGGTGATCATCAACCAGATGAGGTTCTGTCGGCGACCGGTGAGACCATCGCCGGCCCGGAGACGGCTGTTGGAGCGGTCAGCCCTGTTCAGCAATACGCGATGATCGAGAACGCCCGTCGGGCCGCCAACGGGTGGACCTTGGAGCAACATCTTGACGGTATTTCCAGCCTTTGGAAGCGGTTCAACGTAGTTGCCGGGACCAACTCAGAAGCAGCATTCCCGCACCGCCGCAGCGCTGAATCCATACGCCAGGCCGGAGCCGACAACCGGATGCTCGCCTTTCCATACAACAAGTGGCACGCCAGCCAGTGGTCTGTCGACCAATCAGCCGCATTGCTGATCTGCTCGACGGAGGTAGCCGCCAGTTGCGGAGTACCACGGGATCGGTGGATCTATCCCCATGTGTCGCTCGAATCAAGCCATTCGCTGTCGCTCTCCAGGCGGCGCGACCTCCACCGTTGGCCGGCTATGGGAGTTATCGGCCGAGCGGCGGAGCGCAGAGTTGGGATACGGCTGCGTGAACTTCGCCACATCGAGCTTTACAGCTGTTTCCCCTCAGCGGTTCGTGTGCAGCAAGACGAGCTGGGACTGCCGCGCAGCGGAACTCCGACGATCACCGGCGGCATGACTTTCGCCGGGGGACCGTTCAACAATTTCGTCTATCAGTCGACGGTCGCCATGGCATCAAGGCTTCGCTCCCAGCCGGGGAGACTCGGCTTGGTCACGGGGGTCAGTGGGTATCTGACCAATCCGGCTCTGACCATCTGGAGTACGCAACCCCCGGCCGAGCCCGTCCTGATAGACGACATGGTGGTGGAGGTCGCTGCGGCAACCCGCGAGGCCCCGCTCGACGAGACCCCTGCAGGCCGGGGAACTGTGGCCACCTACACGGTGGTGCCATCTGACGACGGCGCGTCAAGCGTGGTGGCGATTGTCGACCTCGACAGCGGGGCCCGAGCAGTGGCATCCATGAAGGATGCTGATCTGGCAGCATCGGCCATCAAGGAGGAATTCATCGGCCATCGAGTGAACGTGAACGGCATCCACTTCTCGGCTTGATCTCGCTTCAGCCATGTAGGTGGGGGATCATCCTGTCGAGGATGCGTGGTCGCTCGGCTCCGATGGTGGTCGACTCGCCGTGTCCGGTGTGAACCACGGTGTTGTCGGGGAGTGTCAACAACTTGTCGCGAATCGAACGGAGGATCGTGGGTTCGTCGGAGTAGCTGCGCCCTGTGGCTCCCGGGCCGCCGCAAAACAGAGTGTCGCCAGATACGAGTCGGCCATCGGCCGCATCATGAAAGCAGCAACATCCTGGCGAGTGCCCGGGAGTGTGAATCACGCGAAGATCGTGCCCTGCGGCACGGAGGCTCGCTCCGCCGGTTATCTCCCCGTCCGGGGCATCGTCGGGGTAGACAACATCCCAAAGCATGCGGTCGTCGGGATGCAGCAGGATCGGTGCGTCAACAGCTTCGCGAAGCGCAACCGCGGCGTTGATGTGGTCGTTGTGGCCGTGGGTGCACACGATGGCGTTGACCTGCCGACCGGCCACAGCTTCCACGATCGGCCGGTGGTCGTGCGCCGCATCGAAGATCACCACCTCGGTGTCGTCGCCCACGAGCCAGATGTTGTTGGTGACCTGCCATTCGCCGCCGTCGAGAGCAAAAATTCCGTCGGTGGTAACCAGTTCGATCGGCATCAGAACACGACCACCGAGCGCAGCACCTCGCCTCGCTCCATCTTGTGGAATGCCTCCTCAACCCCATCAATGTCGATGGTCTCCGACACGAACCCGTCGAGATCGAGTCGGCCCTGCTGGTAGAGGTCGATCAGCATTGGGAAATCTCGTGATGGCAGGCAATCGCCGTACCAACTCGATTTGAGCGACCCGCCGCGTCCGAAGATCTCAAGGAAAGGCAATTCGATTGTCATGTCAGGTCGGGGCACGCCCACCAGAACCACTGTGCCGGCCAAGTCCCGTGCCTCGAAGCATTGGCGGTAGACCTCGGGCAAGCCGATGGCATCGATGGCGACGTCGACTCCGTTGCCATCGGTGAGGGCACGAATCGATTCCACCGGATCGGTGTCGGCGGAGTTGATGATGTGGGTTGCCCCGAAGCGTTTGGCCCATTCGAGTTTGGTGTTGTCGATGTCGACGGCGATGATCGTGGAGGCCCCAGCCAGTTGAGACCCGGCAATTGCGGCGTTGCCGACTCCACCACATCCGAACACGGCGACGCTGTCACCGCGCCCGACGTTTCCGGTGTTCATAGCCGCTCCGAGTCCGGCCATGACGCCGCAGCCGAGCAGCCCAGCGGCCGCGGGAGATGCCGTCGGGTCGACCTTCGTGCACTGGCCGGCATGAACGAGTGTCTTGTCTGCGAAGGCTCCGATGCCGAGGGCGGCCGACAGTTCGGTGCCGTCGGCGAGGGTCATTTTCTGTGAGGCGTTGTGGGTGTTGAAGCAATACTGCGGCTTGCCGCGCCGACACGAACGGCACTGTCCGCATACTGCCCGCCAGTTGAGGATCACGAAATCGCCGGGGGCGACATCGGTGACGTCCTCGCCGACCGACTCGACCACACCGGCGGCCTCGTGGCCCAGCAGGAACGGGAATTCGTCGGAGATTCCCCCTTCCCGATAATGCAGATCGGTATGGCAGACACCGCAGGCTTGAATGTCGACAACCGCTTCGCCGGGACCCGGGTCGGGTATCACGATCTCTTCGATCGTGACCGGTGCGCCTTGGCTGCGAGCGATGACACCCCTTACGACTTGCGACATGTCTTCTCCTGATTCACATTTTGTCAGACGAGTACTACTGATGGATCTGGTACGAGGTCCCGAGCCAGCCACTGGAATGTGCGCCAGCCGACATCGGCCGCAGCAAGCGATACAGCTACCTTCTTGGCCGCTTCATCGGACACGGCGACTGGCCGGGCGGCTTTGACGTGAACTTCCGCGACCCGTTCCGCTATCACGAACAGCCCGACCGCCTCGCCGGGTGAGCGCCCGCCAGTGAGATTTCCGTGGTTGCGAAGGATGCATAGGTGAGTGTCTCCCATGGCGCGAGCGATCGCCTCGCCACCTTCGAGGGATGCGATTTCCAGATCCTCGCCTCGATAAATCGACTGATCGAATACGAAAGTGCAGGATTCCTGGCTGATCGCCATGAACGGTTCGACGTTGGCAGACCATGGAGTACCGAACTGGGTGTGAGTGTGGGCCGCCGACACGAGATCTGGTCGGGCGCTGAGCACCGGCCAGTGAATGTTGTGGGCCGCGTAGTTGATCCCGCCATTGTCGGGGCCCTCCACGATTCGGCCATCGGGGCCAACCAGCGCCAGATTGTTGACGGTCGCCGACCAGAACGGAATGCCGTGAGCCAGCACCCAGAAGTGGTCGAGAAGTTCGGGGTCGCGCGCGCTTATATGGCCGTCACCGAGTTGCCCCCAACGCATCTTCGAAAAAATGCGGTAGCCGATGGCTACTTCCCATTTGCGATGGAGGCGAAGTTGTTCTGGGTCGTCAATCTTCGGGAGGCGGGCGTGATACTTGAGGTCTGGATAGCGATCAAGCTCGATCTGGTTGCCGTCCATTTAGTTGCCTCGCCCTGGATCTGATAGTAGCGGTGAGATTTGGTCCCAGGAGTTGGGGATCACAGCCAGCATGTTGTCACGTCCGAGTGCCATGAGGTCGGCGAATGCGAGACCGTTGACCTGGGTGACGATCTGATCAAACTGGTTGAACAGGATGTTGTTGGTCGGGTCAAGGCCGGTGATCACGGC
>JBDNJK010000059.1:0-3704 GCA_041687805.1 Acidimicrobiales bacterium | reverse complement strand
CGCATCAACGATTCGGTCGTTCGCGTCCGGCCTACAAGAGATCTTCGTCATCGAAGAGAAGCATCCCAACGTCGAGATCCTCATCAAGAATTCGCTCTACAACCACGTTGATCACCCGGTGGTAGTTGGGAAGTCCAACGAGGACGGAAGTGCGCTTCTGCCGGGCCATGGTTCCCTTAGCGCCGATCAGATAATGCCGGCGTTGTGTCGCCGGCTTCATGATCGCCTTGGGCACCGGCTCGCTCCCGTCGTGCCGGTGAGGGAACACATTCCCCTAGCCGTTTCCCGCACCCCGTTCTTTTGTTCGGGCTGCCCCCATAATCGCTCCACTGTGGTCCCCGACGGCACCCTCGTCGGTGTGGGAATCGGTTGTCACACGATGGTGATGTTGGCCGACCCCGATCGGGTCGGCGACATCGCAGGGCTCACTTGCATGGGTAACGAGGGCACGCAGTGGATCGGGATGGAACACTTCGTCGGCACCGATCACCTCACCCAGAATCTCGGTGATGGCACCTACTTCCACTCGGGCCAGCTCGCGATTCAGGCATCAATCGCTGCCGGTGCGCACATCACCTACAAGCTTCTGTGGAACGGAGCGGTCGCGATGACAGGCGGGCAGGATCCGGCAGGCCGTATTGAATTGCCGAATGTCGTCGCGCAGCTTCTCGGTCAGGGTGTCTCGCGCATCATCGTCACAACGGATGACCCTTCGACGCATGCGCAGAAAAAATTGCCTGCGACCGTCGATGTTTGGGATCGCAGACGGATCTTGGAGGCTCAGGAGGCCCTCCGGGCGACCCCTGGTGTCACCATGATGATCCACGATCAGAGATGCGCCGCCGAGGCGAGACGTGATCGCAAACGCGGTAAGGCACCGGTGCCTCGTACCCGTGTGATGATCAACCATCGGATCTGTGAAGGCTGCGGTGATTGCGCACGGATCTCCAATTGCCTGTCGGTCCAACCATTCGAGACTCGCCTGGGCCGCAAGACCACGATCGACCAGACCAGTTGCAATCTCGATCTGTCTTGCCTTGAGGGCGATTGTCCGGCATTCATCTCCATGCGCCGCCCACGTTTCGGCCGGAAAAGCTCGGGAGCCAAGCAAACACCTGCTTTGAATCCTTCCGCAACGATGCCGCCTGACGGTCTCCCGGACCCTCAGCCGGGTCACCGCGACGTCAGCGTGCACATCACTGGCATCGGTGGCACCGGTGTGGTCACGGTGGCGCAACTCATCGGCACCGCAGCAATGTTGGACGGCGCCCAAATACACGGACTCGACCAGATCGGGCTCTCTCAGAAGGCCGGTCCGGTGGTCAGCGACATCCGCATCACCCATGGCGACGCTGCCGAGAGCAGCCGAGTGGGCAGCGGCCAAGCCGATCTCCTGTTGGCGTTCGACCTGCTCGTTGCGGCCTCGTGGACCGGGCTGGACGCCGCAGATCCGTCTCGAACGGCCGTGGTTGGTTCGACCTCGGTCACGCCACCGGGCGAACAAATCGCACACCCTGAGATCGAAATGCCAGGCGTCTCGGACCTGCTCGCTCGGATCGACACGGTCACTCTTGCGGAGCACCGCCAGTGGGCCGACGCCGAGTACATAACCAACGCGCTCTTTTCGAGCACCGTGACGGCCAATGTTTTCGTCGTCGGCATGGCAGTTCAGGCCGGTCTCTTGCCCATCGATCCGGCGCTGATCGAGGAGTCGATCGCCCTCAACGGGGTGGCCGTCGAAGCCAATGTCTCAGCCTTTCGATGGGGGCGGTGGCAGGTGGCCGATCCGGCAGTTGTCGCGGCCCGTGTAGAGCAGGGCCGGACCCACACCGCCGAGTCGAGTCATATTCCCGACGCGCTACGCCAGAGGGTCGATGCGTTGGCCGCAGGTGACGCTGAGTTGGAAGAGGCCATTGCCTACCGCACCCTCGATTTGATCGGCTACCAAGGTCGCAAACTGGCGGACGCCTACCTGCGCAGGCTCGAGCGTGTTGCTGCAGTTGAGAGCTCTGCATTGCCGGGCAGTACCCGCCTGACCGCCGCGGTCGCCATCGGGCTACACAAGCTCCTGGCCTACAAAGACGAATACGAGGTCGCCCGGCTCATGCTCGACCCGACGATTCGCGAAGCTGTTGATACCCAGGCCAGCCCGGGCGACAAGATCTCATGGCAGTTGCACCCGCCCACGTTCAAGGCCCTTGGGCTACACAACAAGATCAGCGTGTCCACACGATGGCGCCCGATATTTGCCATCCTCCGTCGAGGTAAGCGACTGAGAGGCACTCACCTCGACCCGTTCTCCCACAATCCGCTTCGCCGGATCGAGCGCAGCCTGCCCGGCGAGTACAACGACGCGATCGACATGACGTTGCCCAATATCAGCGCATCCAACCTCGATGCCGCTGTCGATTTGGCCAACCTTGCAGACGTCGTGCGTGGTTTCGAAGATCTAAAACTTCGCAACGTCGAGATTTTCCGGTCGAGGCTGACACAACTTTCCGCCGAGTTTGCGGCGAATACAGCACCAGGCAAGTCAGTCGGATAGACCAACACACAACCGATCACCGAGAGGGCACCGTGAGGCTGAGGCACGCTCAAACCACAGACGAGCTCGAAGCAATCCGCGACCAGACCATCGATTTCGTCGGCAAAGAGGTCACACCCTTTGGCGACGAATGGGAACAGGCCGGGAAGGTGCCCCGCGACGTTCTCGTCAAGATGGGCGGACTCGGAATGTTTTCTCTCAGAGTGCCGGAGAAGTGGGGCGGGCTGGGTATGGGGCCACTGGCTTCGGTCACCTTCGCCGAAGCGTTGGCGGTGTCAACGTTTGCCGGGTTCGACGTCACGGTTTTGGTCCACACCGATATGGCAATGCCGCATCTGATCAATGTCGGTTCCGACGATCAACTCGGTCGCTATCTTCCCGAGGTTCTCGCCGGTCAACGGATCATGTCGATCGGAGTAACCGAGCCAGATGCCGGGTCCGACGTAGCGGGCATCAGAACGTCGGCTGTAAAAGATGGCGACGGCTGGCGTATCAACGGCTCCAAGATGTTCATCACCAACGCTGTCTACGGCGACACCACCATCGTCGCCGCACGCACCAACCCCGACGACCGCTACGGGATTTCCATGTTTCTCATGGACAAGGGCACCGA
This sequence comes from Acidimicrobiales bacterium, assembly GCA_041687805.1. Classification (GTDB taxonomy): domain Bacteria; phylum Actinomycetota; class Acidimicrobiia; order Acidimicrobiales; family Aldehydirespiratoraceae; genus SZUA-87. The sequence goes on along the minus strand of JBDNJK010000059.1, from coordinate 546 downwards.
GGGCTTCAGCGTCGCCAAAAAGCTCGACAAGACCGGATGGCGATCATCCGACACGGCAGAGCTTCACTTCGACGACGTGTGGCTACCCGACTCACAGCTTCTTGGAACCCTCCACCGCGGCTTCTACGAGACCATGCGCAACTTCCAGAATGAACGTATGGTCCTGGTGGCGATGGGAGTCGGGGCTTCGCAGGCCGCTATCGACATGACCGTGGAATACACGTCGGAACGTAAGGCATTCGGGGGCCGGTTGTTTGATCTTGGAGCCATCCGCCAACGCCTAGCTATGCACCAAGCCGAGGTCGATGCCATGCGCGCCTCGCTCTACCACTGCGCCTGGCTGACCGAGAATGGCGAGGACACCTCACGTGAGGTGTCGGGCCTCAAAGCCTGGGGATGCGAGACAACCAACCAGATCATGTATGACTGTGTTCAATTTCACGGCGGAATGGGCTACATGCGCGAGTCTGCTATCGAACGAATGAGTCGCGATGCGCGCATTCTGCCAATTGGTGGTGGTGCCACCGAGGTGATGCTCGAAGAAGT
>JBDNJK010000058.1:0-7038 GCA_041687805.1 Acidimicrobiales bacterium | reverse complement strand
CATCTCCAGAAGCGGTTCGTAGCGTTCGGACAGCCAGCGATACGCCCGCACCGCGGTCGGCTGTTTACGATGCTCGGTTGCCTCGAGCCAGGCCCCGTAAGCAGTTATCGCACCGAGTAGTCGCTGTGCCTGATTCTCCTGAACAGACAGGCCGGTAAGGCCGAGCAACACGCGATGGTGATGGCCTTCCTCGACCACAATCGGCTTGATCCACAATCGAGAACCGTCGGCCGACCGTTCGATGGCGATCTCGCCAATATCAAATCCGAGGCGGTTGATCCGGGCCACCCTCCGATCGATGCGGAACCGCTCGGACGGGTCGAATTCGTCGACTCTGGTCAGTTCGCTCCAAAGCTCGTTGTAGCGACGCCGGAGGCCGTCGATGATGCTGACAGGGTCGACATCTACCGGAAGCCGCCCTTCTGATTGCAGATCGAAGAGTCCACCGGCGATGTTGGTGCAGCCGATCTCGACGTCGTTGAGGCGAAGTTCTTTGGAAATGCTCGGATGCGACTCACTGGTCTCGGCGTCGACCAGATATGCGGCGAGAGAGCCGGCGTCTCGACGAAACAGAGTGTTGGACAGCGAGCAGTCTCCCCACACGACTCCGTGAAGATGCAGCCGCACCAACAAAACAACGAGGGCGTCGAGCAACCGCTGACGGTAGGGCTCTGAGTTTTCGCTGCCGAAGAGGTAGCGGTAAGGGAGTGAGAAATCGAGGTAGCGGGTGATGATGACCGCCCCCAATGCCTGAGCGGCATTTCCAGACGGACCGGTGTTGGCAGCGGTGGTTCGACCGTTCACCACAGCAGTGGGCTCGACCGTGGGGAGAGCGAAATCGTCGTGAAGAACCCGAAGTATTCGATATTCGATCTCGGCGGGCTTCTGGGCCGTTTCCTTAAGAGCGAAAATCTGATCGTCGTATCGCACGAATCTGACGGTGTGACGTGAAAGACCCCTTGCCACGGTGGCCATCCGGGGATGGGTCCAATCGATCAGAGGAACGTCCCATGGCAGGTCGAGGAAGTCGGGGTCGACCACCCGACTGACGATGCTGAGTCTCCGTTCGTCCAATTTCGCGAAATCCACAGGCTCAAGCTACATGAAGTGGTCGACGGCGAGCCCGAACACATGTACGGTCGACGACGAGCGCGGCAAGGGACAGGGTGACGAAGTGGTGAGGCTGCACGACGACCTGGAATGGGACAATGGCGACCCGATGAGGCCGGTGCTGTGCCACAACCGCACTCCTGTGGCTTCGTTCGAGTGCATGCTGCCAGATTCGCCGCGCATGGTTGCCAAACTCGAGTTGCTGGATGGCCACCGTGGTGTCGACATCACCGTCCAGCCCGACACGATCGTCCATCTTCTACGTCGGCTCGCTGCCAGCCGCAATCGAAATGTCGACGCTTGGCTCAGCGCGGTCAGGCGTCAACTGTTGTCGAGCGCGCAGGAGTGGGGGATCGCCGACACCTCACCATCCGACACCTGGCCATCGGACACCTCGCTGGGAGCACTGATCGCGTCGCTTGGTTTCCCAATAGTGAGGATGGCCAGGGCGAGAGGAGTGATGCCACCGCCATACATACCTCGCTGGGCAGAGCCGGCGCTCACCCAGACCGACACGCGGGCTGCGGCGCGAGCCGTCTTTGGGTCGCGCACCAATCGACGAGTGGCCAGGACCCTCCCGGCCTCGCTGCTGGGCGACACCGACCCGCTCGCCACTCCCGAACATGGTCGAGCGATGGTGCTCATGCCTCTGGCCCTCGCCATGGCACTGCCCGAAGCGTCATCCGGTGATCTGATCTCCAACGTGTTGTCGGCGCCTGTCGCCGATCACGCTCCACACCATTGGCCGAGTGTCGACCAACTCGAAGTGGTGCGGCGAGGCTTTGAGCTGATCGGAGTCGATGCCGCGCGGCGTTTCGCAGTCGAGGCACTAGCCACGCTCAATGGGCCCGAACGGCTTTTCGCTCTGATGATCCACATTCCGCGTCTGTATTCGTCACATCTGGGGCCTCTGCCCCGGCGGCTCAACGACCTGGGTGAGGCTGTCACCGATTTTGTGCACCAGGCGATCGAAGCAGCACCGCAGCGGGTCGCGGCATACGACGCCGGTGGTGTGATCGAACTGCCGGTACGGCCGCGATATGCGCCAGGTCGGGTAGCCCCCGTCGGGCACGTCGAGGATTTCGAATACCCCGACGAAGTCATGCGGATCCATGGGGCGACATCGGGCGCCCACTCTCTCTGGCTGCCATCCACGCGCGACGAGCTACGAGCTTGGGGGGTGCAGCTCCACAACTGCATGGCCGACTACAGCGAGCACGTCGCCTGCAACCGCAGTGTCATCTTCGGGATGCGTCGCAATGGTCGGCTTGTTGCCGGGGTGGAACTCACCCGAGATCTACGACAAGTCAGGCAGTTTGTGCGTGACGACAATCTGCGGCCGTGGCGGGCCGAGCGCGATGCCTTACGCGACATTTTCAGACGACTCGGAGTGGCCGGCGGATGATGAAACATCTACCGGTCGAGCATTGCCGCCAATGTCACACCACCGCGAGACAATGTGTTGTGCCACAGCAACAGCTCGACATCAACAGGCGGATCGAATGAGCGGTCAGACTCCCAACTTCATTCACGCCGCCGACCTTCACCTCGGCACGCCGCTCGAGTCTCTCGGGGCTCGTCTTGGCCATGCGCCCGACAAGCTTGGGGCACTTCGTCAGATGGCGTCCAGATCCTTCGACCATCTTGTGCAGTCTGCTCTAGAACGTGAGGCTTCGTTCGTGGTGATGGCGGGCGATGTTTACGATCGTGCCGAGCGTGAAGTGAGCGCGCAACTTTCGTTCGAGCGCGGTCTGCGACGGCTAAACGATGATGGGTCATCACCGATTCCGGTTTTCGTGGTTCACGGCAATCACGATCCGCTGGTTTCGGGATTCCGCTCGGCGGTTGGTTTGCCTGGCAATGTCCATGTGTTCGAGTCAGGTGAGCCGGGAGTGCACATCGTCGAAATTGATGGTGTGGGCCCTGTTCAAGTCGCTGGAGTGAGCTTTTCGAGCGCCACCGAGTCTGAGAATCTCGTCCGGCGTGTCGGCCAAGCGGTGGGTGATGGCTCGCGGCTGTCTGTCGGTGTTGTCCACGCAAATGTTGAGGGCACCACCGGACATGATCCGTATGCTCCCTGCTTGCGGTCTGATCTCATCGATTCACCGGTTGGCTATTGGGCGTTGGGCCATGTCCACAAACGAACCATCGAACCGATGGGGACGGGGCGATGGTGGGCCTACTCCGGCAATCTGCAGGGTCGGAGCACCAAGCCCAGCGAATGCGGAGCGAAGGGCGTGTTGAGCGTTCCGATCGACGCGACTGGATTCGGTGAACCTCAGTTCATCGAATGTGGAGCGCTGCGATTCAACCGTGTGGAAGTCGACGTGAGCGGTGCATCAGATGTCGCCGAGATGATCACCATGGTGGCCGATATGGCCAGACAAGAAGCAGACAACGCCGGCGAGCGGCCGGTGCTGTTGGCTGTCGACCTTGTGGGTCGCACTGATTTTCATGTCCAGCTCCGCAAACTGGGCAGCGACGGGCTTTTGGATCAGTGCCGTGAGGAGACCAACGGATCCCTCGGGCTCGGTGAGTTGCTGAGAGTCAGACCTCGTACTCGTCCTGATATTGATGAGCTGGCCATTCGCTCTGGCCACGGATTGCTGGCCGAGCTGATGAAGTTCATCGACGGACTCGACGAGAAACCCGACGCTGAGGTAGCCGAATGGGTCAATAGTCACCTTGAGGGAGCGCTCGATCAGAAGGTGGGCGAAGCAGTTGGACTTGGAGATGCGGATGGTGATTTCACTCACCGAGATGACGGCTCCGAGCCATCTACCCAGCGCAGGTTGCTCGCCGCGTGTCGCGACTTGCTGATCGACGAGCTTGCGCCCATCGGAGATGAGTCGTGAGTGATCAACTTCGCATTCGCTCGGTCAATGCCGAGCATTTCGGCGGGTTGTCCAAGCGCCGCCTCGAGCTTCCGGATTCTCCATTGGTCGTTGTCTTTGGCCCCAATGAGGCTGGCAAGTCCACATTTTCTGAGCTGATTTCGTGGCTGCTTGTCGGTCCGGCCAGCGCCGGCGATGTGGTTCGTCGATTCGCCTCGGGAAATGAGGTCCTGAAGGGATCCCTCACCGGAACATTGCGTGGCGATAATTTCTCCGCTTCGGCCGAGTTCAAAGTCACCCCGTCCGGTGGGGGTATAGGCAAGGCGAGCATTCGTGATTACCACTTCGGCGGGCCACTCACGGCTGATCAATGGCTTGATCGTCTCGGGCGCCTCGATCAACAGGCGATGGCGGGCATCTACCGACTCTGGGGGCAGCAACTTCACGATGGTGGAGACGCCGACCGCGAGTTGCGACGCGCCGGCCTTGGTGTGCTGGCCGACTCCGCCGATCCCAGAGAACTGGCCAAAAAGCTGGAAATACTGTCGAAGCCATCGGCGAGAGTGGGTCCCGGGGAGTCGTCGTTCAAGTCACTCGCGAGCGACCTTCGTGCCATTGCCGGCGAGTTACGCGAGGCAGAGTCCAACGTCGACCAGTATGGCGATGTCGAAGCCGCAATCGAAGACCTCAAGAGCCAGCGGTTACGTTCCGAAGACCATCGCACCAAGTTGGAGCGGCGTCGAAATCTGTTGGAAAAGGTCGCCAGGCTCGATCAACTGCGCGACGATCAGGAATCCGCCGAAGAGTTGGTGCGATCATGCGCCCCTGTTGCCCCAGAGTGGGCCGATGTGGTGGGTGACATGTCAGCTCTGCAGACGCTGGTGAAATCGAGCCTCGACACCCGACGTTTACTCGATGACGCGGCGGCGGGTCTCCGTCAGAGGTTGATTGTCGTGGGAGCCGATTCCTCGACAAGCGCCAATGACGTTCTTTCCGACTACACCATCTCGGCGACAAATTCCGGGCCGATTGCCACTGCGGTCAGCCAGGTGGGCCACACGCTGGTGGCGTTGAACAAATGCGTTTCAAAGCACGGCAGCGCTGTCGCCGACTCTGAGTCGGCGGCCGATCAACTCGCCCTGGTGCTCGCCGACTTGGACACCGATGCCGACACGCTCCGACGAGCCAAGCTCGACGAGGAATCTCGTGTTCAGCTGGGCCTGTTCTCCAAGACCTACGACGAATCGGTGGGGTTATCCAAACAGGCCGAGTTGTCGCTCGACGGCGCTCGGGTAACGATTGCCACAGCTCGAGCCGCTCACGATCGTGCTCTTCACGACTGGCAACTCATGGGCATCGGATCTACCCCAGAGGCCTGGCTCTCCGGAGCGTCGCGAGCGGAGTCGAGTTCGTTCGACTCTCGTTGGATGTGGGCGCTACGGGCTGTGTTGGTGGCCGCTGGCGTGGGCTCGGCAGCGGCCGGTCAGTGGGTATTGACTCTCCTGGCTGTGGTCGCTCTTGCCATCACTTGGTTTGCGCGATCTGCTTCGTCTCCTCCCGACCACAACGCCGATCTCGACGCCGCGGCCGAGGGTGTCAGGACTGCGAGCAGTGCGCTTGGCGCGGCAGAGGTCGATGAGGCAACTGAGGCAACGCGACTCTCGAACTGTCATGGTCGAGTTGCTGGGGCGAAGGCCGAGGTAGCCGAATTGAGTGAGCGATACGGGGTGAGTTTCCCGGCCGACCCTCACCTGCTCTCTGGCGCGTTGGCTGACTGGGTGAGCGCCTTGGAGTTGCTCAAAGCCGCCGAGTCCTGCCAGCGCAAATTAACTGTGGCGGCTGGTGAGTTGGAGAGTGCCTCCGATGCTGAAACTGATGCCAAGAGCAGTCTCGACGCGCTTCTGACGGGCCTCGGATTGCCGGCTGGCATATCTCACGATGCGGCCAGTTCTCAAGCCGACGATTACATAGCATTGGTCGAATCGGCTCTGATGGTGCGGGGTTGCGACGACAATTTGAGAGATGCCAAATCGGCACTCCGTAGGTTGCTTCAGCCAGTGGTGGATGAGGTTGAGGGCTGGAGTCCCGAGAAGTTGATGGAGACCGCTGAATCGGCCGCAGTTCGCCTTCGTGCGGTCGACGATGTCAAACGAAAGTTCGAGGATGCCACACGCGTGCTCGATGGGTCTCTGGGCACCGACCCCGAGGTTCGCCGTCTCTTCGATGAGGGAGTCTCACCCGAAGATCGAGGTCGAGAAGCCGCTCAGATCGAGGCAGACCTCGAGTCTGTCGCCATCAAAATCAACGGAATCTCAGCGAAGATCGGCCTGGAAGATCAGCTTCGCAAGAAGTTGCGTCTTGCCGATCGGGTGGCCGACCTGCGACTGAGCAAGGGGTCGCTAGCCGACTCACAGAGCGAGGTGGCTTCCGAGTTGGCGGTTAATCGACTGGCCGGAGTGATCTTGCGATCAGTGGCCGACGTCTATGAGCGCGAAAACCAACCCGAACTGGTGAAGCGAACCGGGTTGTTGGCTGCGAGAGTTGCCAACGATTGGGAGTCGATCAAGGTCAAGGCCACCGGACCAGACTCGTCCGAGCTTCGCGTTCAGTTCGTCGACGGCTCAGACGTCGCCTCCTTGTCGCTGTCCACTGGTGCCCGGGCCTTGCTGTATCTGTCGCTCAGGTTGGCGATGGCCGACGACGACGGTGAGAAGCGACGGATCCAACTGCCCATTTTGTGCGACGATCCTCTGGTTCACCTCGACGATCAGCGTGCTCTGTCGGCGATGAACTTGCTGGCGGAGGCGGCGGAACGCCGACAGGTCGTGGTGTTCACCTGCCACGGCAGGACAATCGAAGCGGCCGGTCATGTCGGGGCCGAGATAGTGCAGATCTAACTCCAATCAGGCACCGCATCGATGAACTCGAGTGCGGCATCTATGAATCCGAACTGCTTGGGTAGCCCGAAGTGGTCGATGTTTCGTAGCAACTTCACCTGCGAGTTCGGTAGGGCATCGGCTAGCGGTTCCGGTGGCCCGGCAAAGTCTTCGTCACCCATCACGATCAAGCACGGAATGTTGAGTTCAGCCAGTTG
>JBDNJK010000004.1:0-4664 GCA_041687805.1 Acidimicrobiales bacterium | reverse complement strand
GTATCAGCCATGGACGGATGGATGCAGGTCAACTTCGGCTGAGCTGGCCTTCGTAACAACGATGACCGGGAAGGCAGATCATGGCTTCTACATTGTTCACTCACGCGACGTTGATCACGAGCGACAAGACCCGCCCCGTTGTCGAGGACGGTGCGGTGTTGGTCGACGAAACACTCATTGGTGCGGTCGGGACGACACAGGCGTTGCGAGGCACGACCGCCGACCGAGTCGTCGATCTCGGCGGCGATATCTTGATGCCCGGATTCGTCAACACCCACACGCACTTGGCCGGCACGATCACCAGGGGGCTCGTCGAGGATGTGACGACCGGCGAGTATCTCGAGCAGATCTGGCCGATCGAGGCATTGGGAATCGCCAATGGGTGGTTCGGCGCGGGTGAACGTCTCGCTATTGCCGAACACCTGCTGGCTGGTATCACCACCGCGAATGACATGTTCTTCGATCCGGCTAGCGCGATGCACAATGCAGTTGATATGGGATTCAGGCTGCTGGCGGGAACCGTCTACCTCGACTTCCCCGGTCCGGATGGCCTGAGCCCCGACGAACGAATGAGTGAGCTTGATCGATTGCTTGTTCAATACCGCGACGATCCACTGGTTGAGGTGACGGTCGCCCCCCACGGTGGCTACACGGTTGGGCCGGACCATTTGACATCGATATGGGAGAAGGCTCGCAACAACGACCTGCTGTTTCACATCCACGCAGCCGAGTCAGCCGAAGAAGACGCGACCATCCGCGAGGAGTACGGACGTCGACCTGTTGAGCACCTCGGCGCTGTCGGCGTGCTCGGGCCACAAACCATTCTCGCCCATGCGATTCGTCTCGATGATTCTGATTTGGATCTGGTTGCCGACACTGGCACGGCCGTGGCGCATTGTCCGATCTCCAACCTGAAGACGGTGTCGGGCATCTGCCGGGTTGGCGAGATGTTGGATCGGGGAATCCGGGTCGGCCTCGGCACCGACGGTGGCACCGCCTCCAACGATTTCGACATGTTTTCGGTGATGAGAGCCACCGCCACGTTGGGTAAGCACCTGACCCAGCGATCCGATCGCTTCACCGCCGCTGAGGCGGTGTCGATGGCCACTATCGGCGGGGCAGAGGCGCTCAGAATGTCTGATCGGATCGGCTCCGTGGCAGAGGGTAAGGAGGCCGATTTAATCGTGGTCGACATGTCGGCCCCGCACAATGTGCCGATGTACGACCCGTTCACCACCCTCGTCTACCAAGCTGGCAGATCCGACGTGAGGATGGCAATGGTGCAGGGGGAGTTGCTCATGCAGGATCGAAAACTGACGCGAGTCGATCTGACCGGCATCGTCGCCGATGCCGTCGCTGCAGGACGCGATATTGCTGCCGAACTGGCCAGCCGTCGGAGCGCTTAACGGGCGACTATGGTCTGCGCACGCCGACAGGCGTTCTCGGGATCTGCTGGAGGAGTTTGATGAACGAAGGCGACGTTATTGACGATTTCTCTCTTGTTGATCAGGCTGGGACGACCGTCACTCTCTCCGGACTAGTCGAAGCCGGCCCACTCGTTCTGTTCTTTTACCCGAAGGCCATGACACCTGGTTGAACGATCGAAAGCCGGCACTTCAGCGAGTTGGCAGACGAGTTCTCAGAACTCGGAGCGCAGCGAGTTGGTGTCAGCGCCGATCCGGTGGATCGGCAGAAGGAATTCGACGACAAGAACGATCTGGGTTTCCCGCTGCTGTCCGACCCTGACCGTGAGGTCGCAAAGGTATTCGGAGTGAAACGGTTTGGTCCGCTGCCCTCGAAGCGCGCCACATTTGTGATCGACACAGATCGCCGCGTGGTGAAGGCGATCACCAGTGAGACCAATATGACAACCCACGCCGATCAGGCGCTGGACGCGCTGCGAGAATTGGCTCAGTAGTTGCCAGGTTCAGTACTCGCCGAGCCAGGCCGGCGCACGGTCGAGAAGGAACTCCCCGATCTGGTGGCAGCGATCGAGGACGTCGCACAGGACTTCCTGTCCCATGAAGATGCGCGACATCGGGACCTCTACTCGACCGATAATGCTTATCGCCCGTTCGGCAGCATCCGTGACGGCAGCAAATCCGTCGACCGCGGTGACATCAAGCGGAAGTTCCGGCCCGCCTATACCAGCGAGGTCGGTGGCGAGCACCAGTAGATCGGGGCTGGTACGAAGCGGCGGCAGGGCAAAGCTGACCGTAAACGGGATTCTGATCGTGTCGTCGGGTTCGCCGTCTTCGCCGACGCGAGTGACTTCATCTTCGAACATGATGAGTGATCGCGGATCGACCTCAATCGAGACGTGCATGTCGAGCGGACCCGAACAAGCATTGTCGGGATGGAGATCGACTTCCCAGGTCTGGCGATTGGTGTAGGTCTCGATGAAATGACGCTCGTCGTGAACATGAAAGCCGTGTTCGGTGACGTGGTCTTTGAGATCGGCTACGAAGCCCTGTAGGTCTATGACTGCCACAGCTCAAGCCTGCCACGAAAAGTGCGCGATTCGTCGCGGCACCGACATCATCTTGAGGCCTGCGTCGTGGTGAAGATCCCCCGTGTGGTACGCCCGCCGTGGTCTACTGCCGATGTGGACGACGAAGTTATTCTCGACGTGTTGCACGAGGCCACCGATTCGGTGGTGAATGTCTTGGCGTCTCAGGAGGATTGGGGCCCTTCGGGACTGAGGCCTGGCCAGTATCAGCCTGACCTCAGTGCCGACGCGGCGGCTGTCGATGTGCTGGTCGGGTCTGGTCTGCGGGTGCTGAGCGAGGAGAGTGGCCTCACCGATGGTGATGGGCTCGTGGCCGTGCTCGATCCACTCGATGGCTCCACCAACGCATCCCTTCCGCTCCCTTGGTATGCGACCTCGATTTGTGTGGTTGACGACACTGGCCCGCGAGCGTCGGTCGTCCACGATCACGCGTCCGGGGTCCGGTTCAGCGCGGTTCGTGGCGATGGCGCCACGCTCGACGATCAGTTGTTGCCTCGTCGCGAGGCAGTCGAATTGTCAGATGCGATCGTGGTGGTCAATGCGTTGCCGCCAACGCACGGCGGATGGGCTCAATTCCGCTGCATGGGGGCCACCGCTCTCGATTTGTGTGCCGTTGCCGACGGCCGGTTCGACGCCTACATCGACTACGACGACGAGGCCCTCGGGCCTTGGGATTACATGGGGGCGCTTCTTGTATGTCGAGAGGTCGGGGTGGATGTAGTCGATGCGTTTGGTCGCGATCTCGTGGTGATTGACCACGCCGCGCGTCGCAGTCCGGTTGCTGCTGCGGGTTCACTTCTGTCTCAGCTCGTCGACCTACGGCTTGCGGCTGGCGGTGCGGTGTGCTGACCAGGTTCGGAGGTTGCCGTTGCGTTGGGTGACCAAACGTCTCTACCGGCTCATTCTGCGTCTGTTCGGCGCGCTACCCCGTGCCGTTCGCAGGATGATCGTCAGGTTGATCGCACCGAGTTGGACGGCGGGGGCATTGGCCATCATCGAGCGCGACGACGGGCGATGGTTGGTGGTGAAGCCCGCGTATCGCAAAGGCTGGGCATTGCCCGGTGGGCTCTTGAACAAGGGTGAGCATCCGGAAGCGGGAGTGCGTCGCGAGCTTCGAGAGGAACTCGGCCTCAATGTCGTGATCACTGGCGAACCGTGGGTGATCTTCGATGCCGGACTGCGCCGAATCGATGTGGTGTTCCGATCATCGCCAGCGCCGGGATTCGATCTCGACTCGCTGAAGATTACGTCGGCCGAGCTTCTCGACTCTCGATGGATAGATCCCGACAATCCGCCGTTCCTGGAAGGCGAAGCCCAAGACGTTTTGGCACTGCGGCGCCGTGTGGTCGAGGGCGGCGATTCGGTGTTGGTTCTCTGACCGTGTCTACGATTCGCAGATGATCGAACCGAAACCGAGTAGCTTTTGGTCTCTTCGCCGAGCCGGAGTCGAAGACTCGATAGCGGTATTGACGTTCACCCGGCCACCGGCCAACTGGATGAGCATGGTCGCCATGACCGAGCTGGTGGGGCGCCTCGAAGAGGTTGCAGATATGGCGCCGGCTGTGAAGGTCTTGATGCTGACCGGCGGTATCGATGGCTATTTCGTCGCCCATGCCGATCTCGACGATCTGAAGGAATTGAGTGAGGGTCGGCTGCCTGAAGGTGATCTGAGTTCGTGGTCGACAGCGATGGCTCTGATCGAGTCGATGCCTCAACCGGTTGTTGCGGCCATCGACGGGCAAGCGTGGTGTGGTGGCTGTGAATTGTCGCTCGCCTGCACCATACGCATCGGCTCGCAGCGCGCCCACATGGGCCAGCCCGAGGTCGGCGTGGGAATCATTCCCGGTGCGGGAGGCACACAGCGCTTGCCGCGGCTCGTTGGACTCGGCCGGGGAGCAGAGCTTTGCATGTCCGGAAGAATCGTCGACGCTGTGGAGGCCGAGCGAATCGGCTTGCTCAATGCCGTGCTGCCCACAGATGGCTTTCTCGACCAAGCCATCGAATGGTGTGAGGCGATCGCTCGCAATCCGTCGTCGGCGGTATTCGCCGCGAAGAGAGCCGTTGTCGACGGCTTTCGGCTCGGCCTCGACGATGGTCTCCAACTTGAGGGTGGTCTATTCCTTGAGATCAACGCTTCCTCCGAGGCTCGGGAGGC
>JBDNJK010000057.1:0-2881 GCA_041687805.1 Acidimicrobiales bacterium | reverse complement strand
GGCACCAGTCCGGCAGCCAAGCTGTTCGCCGATCACGACTTCCTGCCACCCATCATCGACATCGACATGGCCGACGAGCCGGCGTTCGACTGACGAAACTCAGGACCGAAGTGCGCGATTTGATGGATCGTAGGCCGGTTCGGCGAGCACCGTGGCTCCACACTTGGCGCCCAGTATCTCGACTTCCAGCTTGGTGCCCGGGTCGTCGACCCCTGGATTGACATAGGCGAACGCCAGACTCTTGGCGACCGTGTGGCCGTACGCGCCGCTAGTGGTGATTCCAACAATCTCGCCGCCGAGATAGACCGGTTCGTTTCCCCGGCAATCAGCGTCGACGGCTTCCACCTCGAGGTAGATCAACACCATGTCGAGCGGTGTCGATTGGTCGCGCCTCTCAATGGTCGCGTCTCGCCCGATGAAATCGGTTTTGTAGTCGACAAAGCGATCCAGCCGCGCCTCCACCGGCGTGATCTCAGTGGTGAGCTCCGAGCCCCAAGCCTTGTAACCCTTCTCGACGCGCATGCAATTCATGGCGTAGCTGCCGAAATGTGTGAGTCCCAATGACTCGCCAGCATCGGCGACGGCACGGTAAAGGTCGCCCATCCGGTCGATTGGATGGTGCAGCTCCCAACCCAATTCGCCGACATAGGACACGCGCAACGCCTTGCATGGCACGCCAGCCACTTCAATCTCTCGTGCGGTGAGCCAGCGAAATGTTTCGTTGGACAAGTCGGTTTCAGTCAGTTGCTGCAGGAGGTCACGGGATCGAGGGCCAGTCACGGCAAGGAGACCAACCGAATCGGTGACATCCGTTATGGAAACTTTCTGGTCGCCATCGACGTGTTGCTGCAACCAGTCGAAGTCATGACGTTGACCGACAACGGCCGAGTTGAGGTAGAAGCGATCCGCTCCGAATCGCGTGATCGTCATCTCCGATTCAATGCCGCCCTGTTCGGTCAACATATGGACCAGCCGAATCCCGCCGACGGAAGGAACCGTGTTGGCCGACAACTTGTCGAGGAGGGCGGCCGAATCGGGTCCGCTCACTTCGTACTTCGCGAACGCTGTGAGATCGGCGACCCCTACGCCAGCGCGAACGCCACGACATTCTGCTCCGACCTGATCAAACGAATTGGTGCGGCGAAATGCCGGCACCTCCGCCGACATATCTGGCGAGAAATACTTCGGGCGTTCCCAGCCGAACACCTCCTGCCACTGAGCACCCATGGCATCGAACACCGGATAAACGGGCGTCGTTTTTTGTGGTCGGCCTGCGAATCGCTCCTCGTTGGGTCGACGAAGCGCATACATCTCGTGGAATTCGTCTCTGGTCTTGTCGATCGTGTACTTCGCTCGCGGGCCACAGTGGGTGCCGAATCGACGGGGATCCATCTCACGCACGTTGACCTCGGTCTGGCCGTGCACCATCCATTGTGCGAGGTACTTGCCGGTGCCCGGTCCTTGGGTGATGCCGATCGACGCACCGGCGCACATCCAGTAATTTTGCATACCCGGGGCGGGCCCCATCAGGTAGCCGGAGTCTGGGGTGTGGGTGATGGGGCCACTCACGATCTTCTTGATGCCGGCCTTCTCGAATGCCGGCACCCTCTGAGCCGCAAGTTCGAGCCAAGGCATGATCGCATCAATGTCGGGGGGCGTGAGGTAGAAGTCGAGCTTCCAGTCGATGCCATCAACACCGTAGGTCTGGGCGTTGGACCGCTCATAGGGGCCCACGATCATGCCGTCGATCTCACGTCGGTAGTAGCACGACGCGCGAGGATCGCGAACCACCGGTGGCTCGAAGTCGAGCTGCGCCATCTCAGGTATCGGTTCGGTGATCAAGTATTGATGAATGAGCGAGACGATCGGCACCTCCAGACCGACCATGGCGCCGAGTTGGGGCGCGTAGTGACCAGCGGCGTTGACGACATGTTCGGCAAAGATCCGACCCTTCTCGGTGATGATCTCCCATCGGCCATCGGCCAGTTGGTTCATGTCGATGACGCGATTGTGTCGTTCGATCTGCGCACCAAGCTGTCGGGCCCCGCGAGCCATGGCATTTGTGCAGCTGGTCGGGTCGGCCCAACCATCGTTGGGCGTGTGAAACCCGAGAAGAACGTCGTCGACCTCCATCAGCGGATGTAGTTCCTTGATTTCCGCCGGGCCGATCAGGTGCGACTCGACTCCGATCAGGTCGAGCATGCTGTGCACGTAACGAAACCAGTCGACCTCATCGTCGCTGAGGGCGAGCCTGACAGCGCCACAACCGTGCCATCCGGTCGAGAGACCAGTCTCTTCTTCGATTGTCTTGTAGAGGGCAACCCCGTCCTGATGGACCTTGGCGACATTGAGGCTTCCAATGAAATTGGGTATGAGGCCTGCCGCGTGCCATGTGGACCCAGAGGTGAGTTCGCCCTTCTCGATCAACACCGTGTCGGTCCAGCCTTCGTGGGCCAGGTGATACAGCAACCCGACGCCCATGACGCCACCGCCGATGATCACGCACCGCGCCTCTTCTTGCATCGTGTCCCCCCGGACTTCCTGAGCGCGTCGACGCTCGCTCTATTCCACTAGACGAAGCGCTCAATTGCCCACCCGGGCGACGGCCCGGAGCGGAGGTCAGATACCAGTGCCGGTTCGTTCCAGTATTCGAAGCGAACCAACTGCTGCAACCTCTGCGAACGACCCGGACTCGATGGCGCGTGTGTAGATCTCGAATGGTGGCCGGCCACCATCGGCGGGATCAGGGAACACGTCGTGAATCAACAACCGGCCACCGATCACGATCTTGGGCACCCATCCCTCGTAGTCGAGATTCGCCGGTTCTGAACCGTGGCCGCCGTCGATGAACAACAGCGCCAACGGTGTCCGCCAGGCGGCG
>JBDNJK010000056.1:0-41902 GCA_041687805.1 Acidimicrobiales bacterium | reverse complement strand
CTAGCAGAACGGATTGCCGGGCCAGTTGACTGCTGTGAGTGTCGTACCCGTTGAGCCCGATCGTGATCAACTGGGTTCCGATGCCGAGATCGATAATGCGTGCGGCAACGTCGAACGCACCGACAGTTGCCGACTGGTCTCCATTCGAGCTGACGCCATCGATCACCCCAGAGAGCAGATCTACTGCATCGATGGTTGACGGGATTGATCGTTGCGCTGCCGCGAACACCGGATCGGCCGATAGCGGCGATGCGGTTGCCAGAAATGCGGCTATCAGCCCTTCCCTGTCGACACGTTCGGGGGCGCGAAGTTGGAATGCCTCAACCGATCGGATCACAGTGGCGAGACTCTTCTCGCCAACCAGCATCGGACTGCCACCCGCCAGCGAAATCGCCCTGAGGGGATCGGGATCGCCGTCTTGAGTGGCATCCATCCACCGTCCGAGCCAACCGGTGCGAGAGGTTGCTCCCGACACCCCCGACAGCCAGGTGTCCATCGATTTGAAGTGCGATCGACTCTGTTGGGGGATTCCAACCCCCTCCACAGCGGTCATTGATCCGAGGTTCCACCATCGACTCAACGGCGCCAGCGAGGGATGCAACGCGAAGTCGGTGTTGGACAAAACGACCAACTCCTCTTCTGGAATGCCGATGATCGGTCGAGCGTCGCGATAGGCGCCGCCAGCGGGTACCAGCGTGTTGAGGCCATCGTTTCCGCCAGCCATCTGGACAACTACGAGAACTCGATCGGCTGCGGCTACCGCAGTAGGCGATACGGCCGTCGTGGTGGACGTTGTGCCTTCTGGGGTGGTCGGGGAACGGCTCGTTGTCGTAGGTGTTTGGCCAGACCGCTCGACGCTGTCGCGCAACAGAGCAGCCCATGCTCCCCCGCCGGCGGCCGCTGCTCCCGCAAGTCCTCCAGCAGCTCCAAGAAATCGTCTTCTGCTCAACATGGTTGCTCCTAGGCGATCAGTAGGTCGACGGACGAAAGGGCGACCGCAAGGCGAGCGACTCCGGGACGACCACCGGATTCGCTCGGAATGTCTTTGAGTGCATCGGTGGTTGCTTGCGTGAAGCCATCTGGACGTACCAATACATCGGCGAGTCCGCGCCAGTCACCATCGACGGCGGCTCTCAGCGCGGGAGCGTCCTCAGCGGTTCGTGCAGCGATCAACCCGGCCGAGTTGAAGCGAGCAGCGGTCGACGACGACGACAGCCATGCCGAGGCGTCCGGATATCCGCCGACACTGGGAGGCAGACCTGGGACCTGTCCCATGTTCCTCAGCATCGCCATCACGGCTCTCGGCTCGAGTTCGGCGCCTGTTGCCTTCAATGCCTGTACAAGCCATGGAACTGGACCCATCAGGATGGCACTCCCCCCACCTGCGACACCGGCTTCGAGCACCGCTCTGGCAAGCGGTGCGATGTTCAGCGACGATGCCTCGAACGTCGACGCCAATTCAGCCGTGATCGACGCGTCGACGGGGCCGAGAAAGTGGTCGGCCATCTTTCCGGCGATTCGCGTGGCAACAGCTGGGTGATCGAGAATTGTGTCTACGACAGAGTCGACATCGTGCACCCCGACCGTGCCCAGAAGGATCTGCCGTGTGTCATCGTGTCGCTGTGGAAGGAAAACCACCTTCCAGTCAGAGCGTCTCCTGACCGCCCATCCGGTGAGCGCCACTGCGGCAAATCTGACATCGGCCTCGGTGTAATTGCCGATCCCCAGGGTGTAGAGCTCTTGAAGCTCTCGCCCGTAATTCTCGTTCGGCGCCAACCCGGTGGATGTGGCACCGTCCAGGAACACGAGCATTGCCGCATCAACCGTTACGGCACGAATCATTTCGCGGAAGTTGCCCAAGGCATGGGTTCGTAACAGTTCGAGGTGGGCGAGCATTGTCGGTAGATGGTTGACGACCGCAGCCGACACGGCGAAATGGTCATGCCAAAACCAAGCGAGAGCATCTTCAAACGGTCGGGGACCGCCAGCCAAGTGGTCCAACCACATTGTGGAGGCTTGGAGGTTCTGGGCAGCGCGCGTCTCGTTGTCGGGCTCGACCTCGAATGTGAACTCCGCCCACGGCGACTTTGCCGGAGCTACCTCCGATTGGTCGGGGGCGGTGAGCCGATCCAGCACTACAGATGTACCGGCGGCGGTCAGCTCGTCGAGTTCACCAGGGGCCAGTCCCCATCCGGCCCGACGGGCCAGCCATGCGATCTCTGATCTTGTGTTCACGACTGAATAGTCGACCGGGAATGTGATGAAAGTGTGACTCGGCGATCAGCTTTCAGCGTTGACCGATGTTCAGAGTTGGTCGAGCGCGTCCGAGAGGTCGGCGACGATGTCGGATGTCGACTCGATTCCGACGCTGAGTCGAATGAGGTCGTCGGGGACCTCGAGAGGCGACCCGGCGGCCGATGCGTGTGTCATGGCGCCCGGATGCTCAATCAGCGACTCAACCGCACCAAGAGACTCTGCCAGCGTGAACACCGTGGTGGATGCGGCGAATCTCATCGCCGCATCTCGACCCGCCGCCAGCCGGAACGACACCATCCCGCCGAATCCCGACATTTGTCGGACAGCCACATCGTGGCCTCGGTGATCGGGCAGGCCCGGATAAAGAACCTGTGCGACCTTGGGGCTCGACGACAACAACTCGACCACAGCAGCGGCGTTGTCACAGTGTCGGTCCATTCGCACAGGAAGAGTCTTCAACCCTCGCAGAGTGAGGTAGTTGTCGAACGGGCTGCCCACGGCACCAACAGCATTTTGTAGATAGGCAAGCCGCTCGGCCAGAGTGTCGTCGTTGAGTGCCAGAAATCCACCGACCACATCGGAATGTCCTCCGCAGTATTTGGTGGTGGAGTGCACAACCACATCGGCGCCCAGCGAAAGCGGCTGCTGCAGATAAGGCGTGGCGAAAGTATTGTCGACAACCAACAAGGCTCCGGAGTTGTGGGCGATCTGGCCCACAGCAGCAATGTCGATAATGGTGAGAAGCGGGTTGGTTGGCGTCTCGGCCCAGATCAAACGGGTCGCGGGCGTGACCGCCGCCGCCAATGCATCGAGGTCGGTGAGATCGACTGCTGTCCAGGTGATGCCCATCGGGGCCACCACCGCGGAGATGAGTCGAAATGTGCCGCCGTAGGCGTCGTTGCCGAGAATGATGTGATCCCCCGGAGACAGCGTTCTCAGCAGCGTGTCTTCAGCCGACATGCCCGAAGCAAATGCGAGCCCATGAGAGGCGCCTTCCAGTGACGCCAGGCATGCCTGGAGTGCGGCGCGTGTGGGGTTGCCGGTGCGTGAGTATTCGTATCCACGATGGACCCCCACCGCCTCCTGAGCAAATGTGGTGGCCGGCGAGATGGGCACAACGACCGCCCCGCTGACCGGATCGTGTGGTTGGCCGGCGTGGATCGCGCGGGTTTCGAAACCCCAACTATTTGCATCGATGAATAGGTCGTCAGCCATTTTGGGATCCCTTCGAGAGGAACGACAAGACGTCGCTACTGGAGATAACCGAACGGGGGCGGCCTCCGTCGAGTACCAGGAGAGCCGAATTCGAATCGAGCAACTCCACCGCCATTGCCACGGGCTGACCCGCCCCGATCGTGGGCAAATGCGGGCTCATGATCTGTTCAACAGGGGTATCGAGCAGATCCTGGTCGCCGAAGGCCAGATCCATCAACTTGAGTTCGCTCACCGAACCCATGACCTCGGCGGCAGCCAACGGCATTTCGCCCTTGGCCACTGGGAGTTGCGACACGCCGTGTTCATGCATGAGAGCAACTGCGTGGCTGGCAAGATCCCCCGGCTGTACATATACGAGATCTGGAACGTCGGCCCGGCGACTTTCGACCACGTCGGACACAACCGGACCATCGCTGCGCAGGAAACCGAAGCCGGCCATCCAATCGTCGTTGAACACCTTCGACAGGTACAGCCGGCCAGAATCTGGCAGTAGGACGACAACCAGATCGTCGGGGCGGCAGTCGGCGGCGACTTCTAGCGCGGCATGCACGGCGGTGCCGCAGGAGCCACCGATGAGCAGACCCTCCTCTTGGCTGACCCGACGAGCCATGAGGAACGAATCTCGATCTGACACAGCGATCGTGCGATCGATCACATCGGCGTGATAGTTGGTGGGGAAGAAATCTTCACCGACTCCCTCGACCAGGTAGGGACGGCCGCTACCTCCCGAATAGACCGAGCCCTCGGGATCGGCGGCGATGATCTGCACCGCAGCGTTCTGTTCCTTGAGATATCTGCCGATACCGCTGATGGTGCCACCGGTGCCGGCACCGGCCACGAAATGGGTGATGCGGCCGTCAGTTTGTTTCCAAATTTCGGGCCCGGTGAAGTCGTAGTGTGACTGCGGGTTGACCGGATTGTGGTATTGGCTCGGCTGGTAGGAGCCGGGGATCTCTTTCACCAGACGTGCGGCTGTTGAGTAGTACGACTCTGGATCCTCAGGCGGAACCGCAACCGAACACACAACCACCTCAGCGCCGTATGCGCGAAGCAGGTCGACCTTCTCGGGTGAGACCTTGTCGGTCATAACGAACACGCATTTGTAGCCACGCTGGGCGGCCACGATCGCCAACCCCACACCCGTGTTGCCTGATGTCGGCTCGACTATCGTGCCACCCGGTTTGAGTAGTCCCTCACGCTCGGCAGCATCGATCATGGCGATCGCCGGCCGATCCTTGACACTCCCACCGGGATTGACCATCTCCACCTTGGCCACTACCGGACATGGGAAGCCCTGGGCGACCTTCCTCAACTTGACCATTGGCGTGTTGCCAACAAGGTCGAGAACAGATTCGGCTATTTGCATCGCTACTCCTGATCAGACGTGCCCATCATGCCTGAACCACACGTCGATCGTGGAAAGTCCCGCGAGTCTTGGTTCGACGCCGACACAGTCGCCGCCTAGGTTCAATCGGCAGATATTCGACGAGGAGAGGTGAGCCGGTTGACCCAATCTGATACCGCCGTGTTGCACAATCCAGGCGCCGTCGGCTGGTATGGCCAATCGTATGTTTGATCGCCTTTCCCCCACAGGCGTCTGGTTTTTCACAGATGCCATGTCTGCCGCTGAATCAGAGGAGCTGGCAGCCAAAGTCGAACAACTCGGCTACTCGGCGTTGTGGATCCCCGACACATTGGGGCGCGACCCGTTTGTAAACGCCTCGACTCTTCTGCGGGCCACAACCAGCCTCGTGGTGGCCACCGGCATCGCCA
Organism: Acidimicrobiales bacterium; assembly: GCA_041687805.1. Lineage (GTDB taxonomy): Bacteria > Actinomycetota > Acidimicrobiia > Acidimicrobiales > Aldehydirespiratoraceae > SZUA-87. Next base: position 36,658 of record JBDNJK010000056.1, on the reverse strand, counting down.
ATATCCACATGCGTCACCCCGGGATGATGAAGCAGGGAGCGATGAGCCTGGCCGAATTGTCCGGTGGCCGCTTTCTGCTCGGCCTGGGCGTTTCGCATGCGCCGTTGGTCGAAGGATTACGACACCTCCCTTACATCAAGCCGCTGACGACCATGAGCACATATCTCGACGCCATGGAAGCGTCGCCCTACAGAGGCAAAGCCCCATCTGAGCCTCCGCTCACAGTGCTTGGCGCACTCGGCCCGAAAATGCTGGCATTGGCCGCCGACAAGACCGCTGGCGCCCACCCTTACTGGACCACTCCCGAACACACCGCCACGGCACGCCAGCTGATGGGTCCCGATCCGTTGCTGTGCGTCGAGCAGAAATGTATTCTCACCACTGATCGGGCCGTGGCCCACGAAGTCACTCGCAAGCAATTGTCGATCTACATCGGACTTCCCAACTACCGCAACAACTGGATACGTCTCGGCTACTCCGAGGAAGAGATCGACGACCGCTCACCTCGTTTCCTCGATGCTGTAATGGCGTGGGGCGACGAGGCCGCAATCACTCAACGAATCCGTGCCCACTACGACGCCGGCGCAACTCACGTGTGCATCCAACCGATCGATCCGGTCGGCAAAGGCACACATCCTGATTGGCGCCTGCTGGAAGCACTTTCCCCAACTGGAGCGACACTGTGACCGACACGCCGACTGGAATCAACGCCGAGGCGGTCACCGCATGGATGGCCGCTGCCCAGCCAGACATCGTGCCCCCACTCACCTTTGAGCTGATCACCGGCGGAGCCTCCAATCTCACCTACTTGGTCACCGACTCGGCGGGTGAGAAGTTCGTCCTCCGTCGTCCCCCTACCGGGCACGTGCTCGCCAGCGCACACGACATGGGCCGCGAGCATCGAATAATCTCGGCTCTTGCCGACACCGCGGTGCCGGTGGCGCCAGTGGTCGGCATCTGCCGCGACGACGCCGTCAACGACGCGCCGTTCTACGTGATGCGTTTTGTCGAGGGAGCCATCGTCTTCGACCGAAACGACGGTCTCGCCGTGGCCCCGGAGCTCCGACCCGTAATGGCCAATTCGCTGGTCGACACTCTCGTCGATCTGCATGCGCTCGACCCCGAGAGTGTCGGTCTCGGCGACCTCGGCCGCCATGAGGACTACTGCGCCAGGCAATTGCGAAGGTGGAAGCGACAGGTCGACGAAGGATCCGACCGGTCGATACCGCTCGTCGACGAAGTTCACGATCGCCTGTCGAAGGGAATGCCACCCCAGCAGGGCTACGGAATCGTCCACGGCGACTACCGGCTCGACAACTGCATGATGGGCCACGATGGTCACGTCGCAGCTGTGCTCGACTGGGAGTTGTGCACGCTGGGCGACGTACTGGCCGATCTCGGCGGCATGGCGATGTGGTGGGGCTCGGACTCCACCGCCACCGGCCGACTTGCCGACGTGCCCACCAGCATCGAGGGGTTCGGATCCACCGACGAGATGGTGGCACGGTACGCATCACGAAGCGACCGCGACATCTCCGACCTGCCCTGGTATGTCTCATTCCAGCTCTGGCGGCTGGCATGCATCACCGAAGGCGTGCGGGTTCGCTACGCGGCCGGAGCGATGGGTGACCAGGACGCCACCCAGACCGACGAGATCGGGCTGGCAGTCGATCACATGCTTGAACGAGCCAAACAGAATCTCGGCGAGGCCTGAGTGGCTGACCCTCAGGCCAGAGCCGCGATCGCCGCTTCGTAGTTGGGTTCTTGGCCAATCTCAGGAACGAGCTCCGTGTGGGAGACATTGCCCGACTCGTCGATGACCACGACGCTGCGGGCGCACAGCCCAGTGAGCGCGCCATCGACCATGCGAATGCCGTAGTCGTCGAGGAACTCGGAGTTCTTGAAAGTAGAGCCCGTCTTCACGTTCTCAATACCTTCGGCTCCGCAGAAACGGGTCGCCGCAAACGGCAGATCGGCGGAGACACACAGAATGACGGTGTTGTCGAGATCGGCAGCACGCTGATTGAAAGTGCGCACAGAAGCGGCACAGACACCCGTGTCGATCGACGGGAAAATGTTGAGCACGACCTTCTGGCCCGCCAAGTCGGCAAGCGAGATCGGTCCGAGATCGCCGCCGGTGACGGTGAAGTCCGGTGCCGCGCTGCCAACGGCAGGAAGATCACCCGAAGTGTTGACCGGGTTACCCCGGAGTGCTGTCTGACCCATTTCCGAACTCCTGATCGATCGCGAATCACATTACTGACCGATATCTATACCGGTGTGACTCACCATAGAGACTCGTGGAACACTAGAAGTCATGACACCGGCGATTGAATTGCTACAAAGACTCGGGATCGAACACCGCGTAATCGAGTACGACCACGACCCGTCGACTACTTCCTACGGAGACGAGGCAGTGGCCGCCACGGGCGTCGACGCAACGTCCGTTTTCAAGACGCTCATGGTCACGCTCGATGACGGAACGATGGCGGTTGGTGTCGTTCCGGTTGCCGCCCGTCTCGATCTGAAGGCAATTGCCGCGGCGGCTGGGTCCAAGCGCGCACGTATGGCCGATCCGGCCGATGCCGAGCGGCGCACCGGCTATGTAGCCGGAGGTATCAGCCCGTTCGGACAAAAGCATCTCTCACCCGTCTTCATCGACGAGTGGGCCTCTGCCCTCGATCTCGTCTACTGCAGCGGCGGTCGCAGGGGTCTGGAGATAGAGGTCTCCCCCGACGCTTTCTCCGAGGCTGTGGCGGGTGAGTTCGCACCTATAGCATCGTGGCCGTGAACCACTCGGTCGAGATTGCCTACTGCGTCCCTTGAGATTATTCGAGCCGCACCGTGAGTGCGGTCAGTGATCTGTTGTCCAACTATCAGCACGTGATCACCGATCTGCAAATCGTCACGGGCAGCAAAGGCGTGTTTGATGTGAAGGTCGATGGCGAGTTGATCTACTCGAAGCACCAGACCGGCCGTCATGCTGAGCCGGGCGAGATTCTGTCCCTTTTCACCGAACTCGTAGGGCCGATCCGGCGCTACGGCGAAGAGTGACCAGTCCCGACCCGCTCGACCTTGAGGAGTTTCGGCGCAACGGTCATCAGCTGATCGATTGGATTGCCAGCTACCTCGAGGGCCTCGAGTCACGCCCAGTACGTGAGGATGTCGAGCCCGGAGATGTCAGGGCCAAACTTCCTGCGTCGGCTCCTGAGTCGCCCGAGCCATTCGCCGACATGCTCGCCGACCTCGACAACATCGTCGTGCCGGGCCTCACCCATTGGCAGCATCCTGGTTGGTTTGCGTACTTCCCCGCCATGTCGTCGCCGGCCTCGATTCTTGGGGAATTGGCCGCCGCCGGACTCGGCGTGCAAGGGATGCTTTGGTCGACATCGCCAGCCGCCACCGAGGTCGAATCACACGTTCTCGACTGGCTCGTTGATCTCACCGGCGTTCCACAGAACTGGAAAACGACGTCCGGGGGTGGAGGGGTGCTTCAAATGAGCGCATCAGACTCGACTCATACGGCATTGGTAGTTGCCCGCGAGGTCACGCGTGATCGGACCGACGCGCGGGCCGAACAAATGGTGGCCTACGCGTCATCTCAGGCTCATTCATCAATCGAGAAGGGGGCCCGTGTCGCCGGCTACGGCCACGTTCGGCTGTTGCCGGTCGACGACAATTTTGCGGTCGACACCGCACAATTCGCTGAAATCGTCGAGGCCGATATCGCCGCAGGGCTCACCCCGGCATTCACCTGCGCCGCAGTTGGCACCACTGCCACAACCGCCGTCGATCCGGTTCGGAAAATGGCCGAGATAGCGAAGCAACACCACATGTGGGTCCACATCGATGCGGCCTATGCGGGTGCCGCGATGATCTGCCCAGAATTCCGCCACTACCAGGACGGAATCGAACTCGCCGACTCATACACGTTCAACGCCCATAAGTGGATGGCCACTAATTTCGATTGCTCGATCTTCTGGGTGGCCGACCGCAAACCTCTGATCGAAACCCTGAGCATTCTTCCGCCCTATCTCCGTGACAGCGCGTCCGAGACTGGCGCGGTCATCGACTACCGCGATTGGCACGTTCCCCTTGGACGTAGATTTCGCGCCCTCAAACTTTGGTGGGTCCTGCGGTCGTTCGGTGCTGAAGGCCTACGAGCAATGATCCGCAACAGCGTGTCCCAGGCCCAGGGCTTGGCCGCTTGGCTCGATGCCGACCCTCGTTTCGAGGTGGTTGCGCCCACACCATTCGCTCTTGTGTCATTCCGATGCACCGCTGGCGACGAAGAAACGAGTGCCCTCGCCGCCGCGATCAACGCGAGTGGCTCGTCGTACCTGACCCCTTCGGTGTTGGACGACCGGCCGTTCATTCGCGTATCAATCGGCGCAACATGGACGCGAGACAAACACGTCGATGCGCTGCGGCAACAGATCGACCAACTCGCTGCCCCCTGATCAATCTGTCCATCCACCCTTTAACAGTTTTTGTGAACCTTCGATGCTGCCCACACAGCACCCAGGGTTCACAAAAACTGTTGGGGGGTGGCGGATTGGTACGCGGTGCGGACTGCGGATGCGTTGCTGCCACTAGATGGTTCGATCGTTTCGCCCTCGCCGAGGCCCCACTCACCGGCGATCTCGCCGATCTCATGTCCTACCATCCACGCCGCTTGCACACACGCTCCTGCGGCAACGGTCTCTGACACGGTCGGCACGATGACGGGTGCGTCGTGGAGGTCGGCCGCGACCTGCCGGTATGCCGCACTCTTGGCCCCGCCGCCGATGAGATAGAGGTTGCGGTCGACCGATGCGCCCGCTGAGCGCAGGGCATCGACACCATCGAGCAACGAACACACCACACCCTCGTGTGCACTTCGAGCCAAGTCTGCACGACTGGTAGACGTGCGAAGCCCCGCCCACGACCCCTTGGCGCCGGGCAAATCTGGTGTGCGCTCGCCGTCGAAATAGGGAACCATCACGGTGCCGTTCGAACCAGGCGGCGCTGATAGCGCTTCGTTGGCCAGCTCATCCTGGCCGAGGCCGAGCCAGCGGCCGACGGTATCGGTGACCTTGGTGGCGTTGAGCGTGCACACCAGCGGTAGGAATCGGCCGGATGCGTCGGCAAATCCGGCGACGCTCCCTGATGAGTCGGTCGACGGGATGTTCGAGATCGCGTAGGCAGTGCCCGACGTGCCAAGCGAAATGACCGCGTCGCCGGCACGCAGACCGAGCCCGAGGGCGGCGGCCATGTTGTCGCCGGTGCCAGGACCGACGAGAGTTCCAGGCCGAAGGCCCGTGGAGGATGCTTCCCCGGAGGTGATCTCTCCGGCCGTCTCAGTTGGTCCCAACACGTGTGGCAGAAGGTCGAGCCAATCAGCCTTATCTGAGACGAACGACAGCAGGTCCACCCGGTATTGATCGTTTGCCGGATCGAACCAACCCGTGCCGGAGGCATCGCCCCGATCGGTAACGAAGGAATCAGTCAGCCGCCAGGTGAGATAGTCGTGAGGGAGCATGATCCGCGAGACGCGCGAGAACGCCTCTGGTTCGTGCCGCGCGAGCCATGCCAGTTTGGTGATGGTGAACGCGGGCACCGGTACGGACCCACACGCCCGTGCCCATCCGTCCGGGCCGAGGTGCTCGATCAACTCGCGTGACTCCGGCGCAGACTGTGTGTCGTTCCAAAGTTTGGCCGGTCGGATCACCTGGCAATCAGAATCGAGCACTACCAAGCCGTGTTGCTGACCGCCGATTGAGATCGCCGACACGTCGACGAGGTAGTCGGACACGCCGGCCAACGCCTGGCACAATGCCGCCCACCACATTTCGGGATCTTGCTCGCTAAGGGGAGGATTGGTTGGCGTGTGGGGCGCGGACGATGAGGCCACAACCACACCGCTATGCAAGTCGCGTATCTGCACCTTCGTCGACTGTGTCGACGAGTCGACTCCAGCGACGAGAGCCATCAGCGAGCCCTCTCCACATAGCGGTTGACCAGGTTCTCCAGCTCTTCCTGGCGACCGGATACTGGCTTGCTGTCGATCGAGTCGCGCGTCACCAGATCATGTAGATCAGAGAGGCTCCTTGCCCCATTCATGATCTCGTTGCCGAGATCGCCGCTCCATCCTGCGTAGCGACTGGCCTTGGCATCGACAAGTGCTCCATCGGACAACATTTTGTGGGCCACCAGCAATGCCCTTGCCACCACGTCCATGCCTCCGATGTGTGCATGGAACAGATCCGTTCGATCCACCGACTGACGTCGCAATTTGGCATCGAAGTTGACGCCACCGGTGCCGAACCCGCCACCGCGCAGGATCTCGTGCATCGCCAGGCTCATGTCCTCGACCGAGTTGGGGAATTGGTCGGTGTCCCAGCCGAGGCGCCCGTCTCCGCGATTCGCGTCGATGCTCCCGAGGATTCCATCATCGACTGCCACAGCGACCTCGTGAACGAAATCGTGGCCGGCAAGGGTGGCATGGTTCACTTCGATGTTGAGCTTCACGTCGTCGATCAAGTCGTATTTGCGGAGGAACCCAGCGATTGTCTGACTGTCGTGGTCGTATTGGTGCTTGGTGGGTTCGTGAGGCTTCGGCTCGATCAGAATGGTGCCATCGAACCCGATCGAGTGCTTGTAGTCGACCACCATGTGGAGGAAGCGACCGAGCTGATCCAGCTCCCTGGCGATATCGGTATTGAGGATTGTGTCGTAGCCCTCTCGCCCGCCCCAGAGCACATAGTTGGCCCCTCCCAAGCGATGCGTCGCATCCATGCAGTGCTTCACCTGGGCCGCGGCGCGGGCAAACATTTGCGGGTCGGGATTGGTGGCCGCTCCCGCCGCAAATCGCGGCATTGAAAACATATTGGCCGTGCCCCAGAGGAGTTTCACGCCGGTGCGGTCCATATGTGCGGCCGCTTCGTCAATCATCAAATCGAGGTTGGCGCAGTTGTCGGCGAACGTGTCGCCCTCGGGAGCAATGTCGAGGTCGTGGAAACAAAAATACGGAGCTCCAAGCTTCTCGAAGAATTCGAAGGCCGCCGCCATCTTGGCGCGGGCGGCGCTCATCGGATCGTCGGTGCCATCGAGCCACGGACGGTCCCAAGTGCCGGCACCGAATTGATCAGAACCGTTGGATGCAAACGAGTGCCAGTAGGCCACCGCAAACCGGAGGTGCTCGGCCATTGTCTTGTCGCCGACCAGCCTGTCGGCGTCGTACCACCTGAACGCCAGTGGGTTGTCCGACTCTGGCCCCTCGTAGCGAATCGGCTCGGTTACGCCGGTGAAGAAATCGGATGATCGGTCGGTGTTGGTCACGCCCGAATCGTAGTCACCCAATCGATGCTGGATCCTCCACAACAACCGTGTCGCTGCCAGAACGTCCAAATACTTCTGGTGCGTAGATCTCCTCAGCCCTTGCCGGCGGCGCCACGAACGAACCGGGTGTCGTCGCCCTGGCCGCGTAGGTGTATGAGTGGGTGCCAGCGCTCAGCCAGGCAGCGAACGCCTCCGCCCGGTCATCGCGCAAATTCTGATGGTCGAACCATGGACCCCACCACCACGAGGATCCATCGATTCGGTCGACGCCTTGAATTGGAGGGACCTCGCCCGTAACCGCCAACTCCGGGTTGAGCGGCTCAAATCCGGCGGGCAGCGAGTCGATCAGCGCCATGTTGGTGCGACGGCTGTCGTTGACCATGGTGATCTTCACCCGCACCTCCGAACCACTCTTTACATGCCACGTTCCGTCGGTATCGAGCCACACATCGCTCGGATCGTCGATCGCCTCGTAGCTGCGCTGGACCACGAATCCGTGATCAAGTGGACTGAGCACCAAGTCGTCGGGCGCGTATCGCAGCCCCAGTCGGTAGTAGAGCCGCCCTACTCCGTCCTTCTCGACGAGCAGGTCTCCTCCGTTGCGCGCTACTAGTTCAGCCATGGGAACTCGTGTCTCGGCGGTGTCGGTGCTTCGGCCCGCGAAGGTGTATTCGGCTGCATAGAGATCGCCGAGCCAAACCCGAGCCACGAAGTTGGGGTCAACCGATTCGAACTTGTCGAAATAGTTGTTGAGTGCGAGCAGTATGAAGGCGTTCTCCTGAACGTTGTTCCATCGCCCCTTCACCTGGTTGGCTATGAGCCCTGCCACCACTTTCGGAATCAGATCCGACGTTGGGTCCATTTCGACCAGGGCATCAAGCACGATGCCGTCGGTCCGACGATCCGAGTTGAACACCAGCCAGTCGTCATCGCCATAGCTGGTCACGAAGGTGGCGGCCTGAGGTGTCTCGGTGACCCGGTTGGCAAACGTGCGTGCGATCTCGGATTCGATTGCGAAATCCGACACGACTGGCCATATCCAGGCCAACGCGTCGAAACCAAGATTCGTGCCCGACCGATTCCACAGCGCCTGCGCTGTCGCCGAGTCGACATCTCCGTCGAGGGCGCGAACATGAAGCGAGTAGGCGATCAACATGTCTTTGGTCGCTCGTCCCCAATTTGCGGGAATGTGCGACTCGATGTCGCGCAGGTAAGCCCGACCGTTCTCCATAACTTCTGGCGGCACCGCAAACCCGCCTCGCTTCGCCTCCACCAGAGCGTGCATGGCTTGGACCGATCGATAGGGAGACGACAGTTGATCGCGTCGCCATGAGCCGAACCCCCCATCGAAATTCTGCAGTGCCGACAGAGCTGCGATATCGGATTTGACGGTCGAGTTCATCTCGGCCGGAGTCGGTAGTCCGTCGGTGTGGAAGGCACCAAGCACATCTGTCAGAGCAGAGATCGCAAGGATGCGGGATGCGTAGGCATCTGCGCTTCGATACTCGTAGTCGGTGAGGTACAGCACCGCGTCTGTGAGTGCCTGCAGAGCGGTCGACGAGGTGTCGATCTCAAGACCACCAAATTGGGGGAACACACCTTCCGGTGCCACGAGCGGCTGCACGATCGCCCCATTGTCCACCACGCCGTAGGTGGCGAATGCCTCGGCCGTTGCCGGCGTGTAGACCGGCAAAGACACGGTTGTGGCATCTGCGTCGGCGCCGCTGGCGACCGCCGCCCGAAAGCGAGCGGTGCCGACGGAGTCAGCCCGGGCCGGGAATCGCACCTCGACTCGATCATTGGCCGGGACGATGACATGACGGCCCGCCGACCCGATGATTTCAAGGTTGGACGTTTCGATGATCACGTCGACTTCGGTGTCGGAGTCCGTGAGGTTCTGCACCACTATCGGCAGTTCGAACTGGTCGCCAAAGTTGAGGAAACGTGGCGCCGACGGACGCACCTGCAGCGGCAGCTGGGCAGTGATCGTCGATTCGCCGGTGCCGAATCGGTTAGGCCCATCGACTGCTACCACCATCACCCGATATCGGGTGAGGCTGTCGGGGAGATCGACCCCTACGTGTGCCGTCCCGTTGGCATCGGTGACCACGTCGGGGGCGAACACAGCGAGGGCATCAAAGTTCTGCCTTACATCCACAGCGGCACCGTCGGAGGAGAAATCGGCTGCAGAGTCATCGGCTGCAAAACCCTTCGCCAAATCAGCAGCCTGCGGGGCCTCAGCTGATTCGGCCGTAGCGGCAGCAGCAGCGGTGGTGGCCGGAGATCTGCCGAGTCTGGACCCCTGTTGGATGAGATCGACAAGAGCTTGAGGATTCTCGAGCAGGATCGAGTCGCGGCCGCGCTCGATTTGAAACCCGGAGTTGTTGTCTCGGTAGAACGCCTCGATCGGGTCGAGTAGTTCGTATCCAGACAACGCGAGTATCGCTTCGTCGACCACGACAACCAGCAACTGAGCATCCTCGACTGGAGATCCCACGGCATCGCTGACAACTACGTCAACGGTGGTCGAGGAACCAGGGGCCAAAGGTCCATCGGCCGCTGTGACCGATACGTCGAGCGTCCGACTCGCCGGCGGCACGCGAAGCACAAGTGACCCGCTGGCATAGGCCGGACGAGGCACAACATCGGGCAGCAGGGTCCCGTCATCGGCCACTCTCGCGGCGGTGCCGACCAGTTCGACGTCGACCTGCACGCTCGGCACGTCGTCATCGGAGATCGGTATCTCCAGAACGGTGCCGCCTCCATCGACGCTGAACGTCTGGGATTCCTGGATCTCCCCAGACCCGTACGTGACCAGGCCAGTGGCGGCACCGAACGGCGACTCGACGAGAATCTGTGCCGTGTCGCCAGCGGCGTAGGTCGCCTGATCGGGCACGAGGGTCGCCTCCTCCATGTCCAGGGAGCGGCTGGGCACGGCATCTCCGCCCACGACCCATCGGGTCATCTCGGTGTGGCTCGACAATCCAGAATCGTCGACGACATCGGAGCTAATCCTCCATCGACCTCCGGTGGTCATGGCGAACGTGCACGACACCGGTTGGGCAGCCGAAGTTGAGTCACAGATTTCTGACTCGACTGCAACGTCAGCCCACGCACCGTCGACGAATTCGTTGACGAGGCGCTCGGCGACAACGGCGAACTCCCGACCGGCAATGGGCTCGCCGTCGATGTCGGAGACCACAGCCTCAATGTCGAGAGGATCACCTGCTTGGACGAACGTGCGCGTCGAGCGCAGCCCCACGTACATCGACGACGGGTGCACCAGGAGATCGGTGCTGTCGCTCCATACCTGGCGGTTGACATCGGTGACGCTCGACTCGGCTGTGCCGGAACTCGGAAGCCCGCCATCGCCGCCCGTGAAGTCCATTCGCAGATAGTTGGTCCCTGAAGCGTCAGTGACGCCGGGAAACGTCTCGACATCTGCTTCCGGAGGCTGGTCGAAGTCGGCATAACCGAAGTCGGGTGTCTCGTCGTATCCGCCACGACCGAACTGGCTGAACGAATCAGCGATCCACCACGGCGTCCAGACACCGAAAGTGAACTCTCCCCAACCGGGAGGCGAGTAGGAGGCCCGGCGTGTGGTGACCCTCCACTCCACCGGAGCGTCGGGGAGCGGGCCTCCGGAGAAATACTTCGCTTCCACTGCCACCGTGGCCGGCTCGTTGACGACATGAGGACCAGGCGAATCGGCGCGTGCCGTGACCTCGAATTCAGGACGACGAAACTCTTGGATCTGGAACGAGTGGCTGTAGTAGCCGTATTGGGGGTCGGCCGGTCGTTGAAACTCGATCCATGCCTGGCCGAGATTGGAGCCGGCCGGAATCTCGAACGAGAGGTCGAATCCACCGAGCCCATCCGGGCGTATCTGTCCGGTGTCGAGGTCGTTGCCGAACGAGTCATGAGCGGTCCATGTGATCACCTCGCTCGGCCTGGGAAATTCAAGGGCACGCCCTCCGCTTACGGTCAGGTTGCGAATCCATCCCTTCACGCGAACTGTCTCTTCAGGGCGGTACATACCTCGATCGTCGACCACATACCAGATGGTCTGATCTGTAATCTCCGACCGTTGAATCCAAGTCGGATTGATGGCCACGTCGTCGCCGAGTCGGGCCACTATCGGGCGGGTCGGCTGTCGGCCGAGCGTCAGCGTCGCCAACCCGCGTGCATCGGTGGTGACTTCGCCCGGTTGACCGAACGCCTCGATACGAACGGCGGGAAGCGGCTCGCCGGTTCGGAGGTCGGTGGTCCAGGCAACTGCGGATGACGCGTCGGCGACCAGGTCGACACCAATGTCGGTGTCCTGCACCCAGACTTCCACCGGCTGGTTGGCCCAGAAATCATTGTCGCTTGGCCCAAGATCGGCGTAGCGACCGGTACCGGCGACCGTGACGACGACCTGCCCGTGATCACCGCCGAGCGCTGGCTCCAGATCGATCGGCACCTCCAGGCGCGAGTTGACTCCGGCGTTGGTGGATATCACCTCGTCGTAGAGGACAGGAAAGTTGGGCTCGGTAACGGGGCCATCAGTGTTCCAGCGGTTCTCGAGATGCCGTTCGTACGCCGCCCAATCGTCGGGGCCCACCGAGTAAACCCTCACTCGTAGCTCGCTGTGGCCGCGCACGATCACAGGGAACGTCTGGCCGTCGGTCAGCGGATCGAGCGTGACTATTCGCTGCTGCATTTGTTCGATCAGCGGCGTTGCCGGGCTGATTTCGAACTCCAGCTTGGTGTCTTTGCCAAGCGTCTGCCCAAACTCATCGGCGAGTGACCCCGGGATCATGACCTTGTAAGTGGTGTCACCCGCGGTATCGCCTTGGATGTAGATCTCAGACCATTGGACCGACACCGATGCACCCGGGATGGCCGGATCAATGGTCATCTGTGTCGGGTCGATGGAAGCGGGATCCAAGACGTTGTTGAACCCCACTGACATGCCCCAACCCGGCTCGCAACGATTCGACGAATCGCATGATTGGTGGTCGATTCGCAATGGCCGAAATGTATGGGCCTGATACTTAGAGCGTTCACCGTTGGTGTCCGGGCCCTCGGCGGAAGCGAGGTCGGGGCCGACCTCGATCGTGATCTCCTGGTCGGGATCGAACTTTTCGCGAGCCCGGAACGCGATCCATGTCCCTTCCGCAGCACCTTGGGTCGTGGACCTGGCTAGGTCGTCGGCCTCAATCTCTTCGGGCGTGGCAAGTCGCAGTGCCTTGTCTCGACCATCGGCCGTAAGACCGGTCGCACCAAGCACGGCGTCCTGATTCACTCGCTGGTCGAACGTGGCGACGAAGACCGGCTCGAGCGGAAGGGAATCGCCCTGAGGCGTGAGTGATTGGACTGCGGGCGGCGGAGTGGCGAATTTCCAGGTGACAGCTTCAGACAGCGCCTCGCCGGAGACGGCGATGGTGCCAGCTGGGATCTCCACTGTGTAATGGGTGGCCATCGGCAACCTGTCGAAGACGTTTGGGTCGTGCTCGAACCTGAGCGTGCGGGTGCCAATCCACTGCCAGCGACCGGGCAGATCCGGCGTGAGAATAACGGGCACGTCTAGCGCGTCGATCTGCTCAACAGTGCCGAGAGCCACCATCGGCTGGTTGAAGGTGACGCTAACGAACGGGGCCAACCCCACATCGCCATTCGGCTGATACCGCAACACCTCCAGCGGCCCGGACTCGACGGATGGTGGCGCCGAGCCGAGCGGTGCGGGAAATGCGACGTCGACCGTGTCGCCGACTCGTGGACGCGGCAACGACTCAGCGGGACGATTGAAGTCCACCTTGTCGGCTTCGTCGGGGATCCACTTGGGAAGTCGGCTGGCCACCGCGGCGATGGCCAGTTCGTCGAGCGGTTGCCCGGAAACGACGTGAACTTGTGCGGGCACTGTCGCGGAGGCTTCGCCACGGCTCAACTTCACGCTCAAAGACGATCCGCCACTAGCAGATGCATCTCCGCCAGTTACCGAGATGGCGTTCGGACCCGCCGTCCCGGGATTCGCCGAGCCGCCCGCACCACCGTCGTCGCCGGAGCATGAGGTCGCGATCAGCGCCAACGCCAATCCTGTAACCAGGACCAGTCGGCCGTTGAGGTGAATACTCATCGTTCGCTCCTCTCGCGGTCATCCACACGATGACACATGATGTGTGACGCCACGCGCTCCGGGTTGGTTCCCTCGATCGAACAATTTGTGGACCATGATCTGGAGAGCGCATGCCCAAGTGCCCTCAACCGTCGAGCAGCGAAAGCCATCTCTCGACACTGGCGATCGGCGTGCCGGGCACAGCCACCGCTACGAGAGCGCACACCACGGCTTGGCCGTCGCTCAACCGAACTACCTCAACTCTCTGTCCAACGACTTGTACAGAGACAATGGCGTCGGGGTCATTGGCGAAAACAACATGGCCCTTCACCCTCACCACGCCGTCGGGCCGATGCAACATTGCCGCGTCGAATGTCTCTCGCTGCAGCGCGTCGGGGAATCGCCTTGTGGCCACGGTGTGCTGGGCGTGGCCAGACTTGCTGCGCTGCGTACCGCGGTTGATCTTCTCGGCGGCATCGAAGCCCAGCACAGTACTGGTCGCAGCTGTGCCAGTCATCGTCACCGCAGAGGTGGCCTCGCTCAGCCACCGTCTAACCGCGCCGAGCCGCGTGTCGTCAACCAGGTCAGACTTGGAAATGACCACGACATCTGCGCCTTCGAGTTGCGTGCGGATAGTCGTTCCCACATACGGGTCATCCGAGCGCTCGATGATGGTCTCCGCATCGGCCAGCACCACCACTGCGTCGAGCTGGTACCCCGGTGTTCGACCCCACTGAGCGACCTTCCACGGATCGCCGACACCACTGACCTCCACCACCACGCGATCGAAATCATCAGCTCGATCAGAGATACGACGCAAAGCGAGTACGAACCCGTCGGCCAGCGAGCAGCAGACACATCCATTGGCCAGCGAAATCGTGTCGCCGTCGTGGGACTCAATAAGCGACGAATCAATATCGATATCGCCGAAGTCATTGACGAGCACCGCACTGCGACCGATGCCGGGATCTGCAAGCAGGCGATTGACGAGCGTGGTTTTGCCCGCTCCCAAATACCCGCCAATGACGACCATCGGCAGACGAGTCGGATCTTTGGTCATTTAGCCGCCCGCCGGCTGCGGCACACCGCCAAGAACTGTTCCCCACACGTTGATGTCACGGATCTTCTCTGGTGGAACGTCCCACGGATCGGCATCGAGCACTGCGAAGTCGGCTCGTTTACCGGGCGCGATCGATCCGATTTCATCGTCCATTTTCAACTGGTACGCCGCTCCGAGAGTGATCGCCGACATGGCTTCATCAACGCCGATTTGCTCCTGCGGGCCCAGCACTCGGCCGGCCGAGCTGACCCGGTTGACCGCACACCACGCCACATGCAGCGGCCCGATCGGCGTGACCGGTGAGTCGGAATGAATCGACAGCGGAACTCCCTCTGACAGAGCAGTTGCCGCGGCGTTCATACGGCACGCCCGGTCGTACCCGACCGTGTCGGAACAATGCTGCTCGCCCCAATACCAGATGTGGTTCGAAAAGACGTTTGCACACAATCCGAGGGCCTTCATTCGTCGATACTGGCCGGGACTGGTGAGCTGGCAATGCTGCACGGTGTGGCGATGGTCCAAACGGGGGTGGTCGGCGAGGACGCGCTCCACTGCGTCGAGGAATACATCGACGGCTTCATCGCCGTTGCAGTGAGCATGCACGAGCAGCCCAGCGCGGTGAAAGGCCGCCAACTGGTCGGCCAACTGATCCGGGGCAACCAGCCAGATCCCATTGGGCTTGTCGCCGAGGTAACCCGGCGGGCGAAGGCGCGCAGTGAATCCCTGGATCGACCCATCGAGCACGAACTTCACGTGGCCGATTCGCAGTTTGTCGGTGCTCTTGGCACTCAGTTCTGCCAGCAGTGCTGCATCGGTATCCATATCGCCCGACCCACCAAATGCCGGATTATGGAACGCCGACATCCTCACGGGGAAGTCTGTCGACTCCACGATGGAGAGCAGCCGCTCAACTACCGAGCGGTCGGCCACCCCCATCGATCCAAGATCGCTCAACGTGGTGACACCAGCGTTTCGTGCCAGCCGTGCAAAGTTGATCATCGCCTGGTCGCCCATCATTGCCGACCCCAGCGCACCGAACCCCGCTGTTGCCAGGCTCATGGCCGGGAACTCCTGAAGCTCGCCAGTTGGTCGCCCGTCGACGCCTTTGTCGACCCCCTCCATCAGCGTGTCGGGCCCGATGTTGGCCAGATCGAGCATCGCTGTGTTGACCGTTGCGAGGTGGAGACTGGCATGGATCACGAAGATCGGGCGGACTGCAGACACTCTGTCGAGATCACGGGCGAACATGCGGTCACCATCGAAGTAGATCGGGTCGAGGCCCCAAGCAATTAGCGGCTCGTCCGGGTCGGTGAGTTTGGCCTCAGCCTCACGCAGTCGTGTAAGCACATCATCCGCTGAGCGGCACCCGTTCCAAACCGTTCCGTCTGGGCCTGTACGGTCGAACCAGCCGCAATACGAGAAATTCCAGAGGCCGCCGCCGAAACTATGGCAATGCGCCTCGACAAACCCAGGCAAGATCACCTTCTCGGCAAATCGAGTGTCGACAACTCCCCCAGCTGCCGATAGTTCATCGACAGACCCCACCGACATGATCAATCCGTCGCTCACACCCACGGCCTGAGCCGTTGCACGACCGGTATCAAGTGTGCGGATGATCTTCGCCGTGTAGATCCTTGTATCGCTCATTGATTCTCCGGTCGTGGTCAATCCAGCCGCCGCAGCCCCTTCCCTGTTTTTGTGAACCCTCGATGCTGCCCCAGCAGCACTCAGGGTTCACAAAAACAGGAGTGGGGTTAGTCGTCGGTGAGGAGTTCGATTAGGGCGGACGAATCCCAGCTGCCGTGACCTTGGCGCTGCAGAGCGGAATAGAAGCGGTCGACCAAAGCGGTCATGGGGAGTGTGGCTCCGAGTCGATCACCTTCGGCCAGGCAGATCCCGAGGTCTTTTCGCATCAGATCGAGAGCGAAGCCGAAGTCGAATTCACGTCTGGCCATGGTCGAGCCCCGATTCTCGAGTTGCCACGAACCAGCTGCTCCCTTGGAGATCACATCGACTACTTGATCTGGATCGAGGCCAGCGCGACGTGCGAAATCGATGCCCTCACTTACACCTTGCACCGCACCGGCGATGCAGATCTGGTTGACCATTTTCGTGAGCTGGCCCGCTCCGGACGGGCCGAGCAACGTGACCGCACGGGCATAGGCCGACATCACCGGCGCGGCACGGTCGAAATCGTGTTGATCGCCCCCGCACATCACGGTGAGCACCCCGTTCTCGGCGCCGGCTTGGCCGCCCGAGATGGGAGCATCCACAAATCCCACCCCCTTGACGCTGGCAGCCGCGTAGACCTCGCGCGCCACTTCGGCAGAGGTGGTCGTGTTGTCGACCAGGACCGCCCCCGTCTTCATGGTGTCCAGGACACCGTCGCTGCCGGTGGTGACAGCGCGCAAGTCGGCGTCGTTGCCCACACATACGAATACGATCTCGGCCTGTGCGGCCGCGGCTGCCGGTGTGGCGGCTGATCGACCACCATGCTCAGCAACCCACTGCGCGGCCTTCGACCCGGTCCGGTTGAAGACCACGACCTGATGACCGGCAGCGACGAGGTGACCGGCCATCGGGTATCCCATCACCCCAAGACCAACAAACGCTACTGATGTCATCGCCACTCCTCGGGGTTCGATGATCCCCTACCGGGGACCTCATGGGAGGCACAATATATGACGTGTCGGGGAGGACACTCATCTGCCAGACATGTCGCGTTATGAGTAGGATCGCGCCGTGACCGAACCCGTGAAACTCACATTCTGGACTGACTTTCTTTGACCGTGGTGCTACGTCGGCACCGTGCGTCTCGACGAACTTGTTCTGCGAATGGGCGATGCCATCGCGATAGAAACCAAGTCATTTCTGTTGAGGCCTCAAACCACCGAACGCGAGCGCGAGAAGTTTGTCGGCTACACGCAATCTTGGCTCCGACCGGCCGCGATGGAACCGGCCGCAAAATTCAACGTGTGGTCATCCGATTCACCGGCTCCAACCGGGTCAATCCCGGCGCAAGTGGCAGCCAAGGCCATCGCCGACTGGCGTCCAGAGCTGTCCCACAAGTATGAGCGTGCACTTCTCAGCGCCTATTTCACCGACAATCGCGACATTTCCGATCAGGCGGTACTCGCCGACATTGCAGCTGAGTCGGGAGCACCAAGGACCGAATTCCTCGAATTTCTGGTCGCCAATGAAGACGCTATTGCCAAGCGGGTCATCGACGAGCACAACGAAGCCGTCGAACAGGGAATTACCGCCGTACCAACCGTGGTGATCGACGACGTGCTACCGGTCCAGGGCGCACAAGAGGTCGATCTGTACGAACACTGGATAAACAAGATCATCGAGCGCCATTCCGCCGGATGAGCCGAGGACGACGCTGACCAGGATCAGCCCCGCCGCACAGTCCTGCTCGCCACGACCACGTCGACGCTGGCCGCACCAGCCTCCACCAGAAGTTCGGCAATCAACCCGACCGTCGTGCCGGTCATGATGACGTCGTCTATGAGCAGGACCGATGCCTCGTTGAGAGGCCGAGTCACCTCATAGCCGGCGCGCTCGGCGATGATCCGGCGCTTCGACGGCTCCGTGTCGCGTAGGCGAGCCGTTTGATGGTGTCGCGCGATGAGCTCTCGGTCGAGGTGTTGATCCAACGACTCGGCGACCGCTTCGCCAAGAAGTGTCGCGAGATGGTCTGTGCTGGTCGGGCTGGAAGGCACTGCTGCCACAACCATGGCATTCCCGGATTGCGACGGATGCCCGGCGAGTCGTGGGATACTGCTCACAAATTCACCAAGAAGACGACAAACGATTTCCGATGCTTGCACTTCGTCTTGGTCCTTGGCCCTGCTGACCAGTCGGCCCAGTCGACTGAGTGCGCTCAGATCCTCGAGCCAGTGCTCGCCCATCACGTGAAGGTGGATTGATGACTGTTCGGTCACGACGACGGCCTGCTAACAAAAGTATGCATTTGTGCAAGAAAATGGTTGCGCTTGCTGGGGGTGCTAGCTATAGTTAGCACCACGACAGGCCGCATGGCCGTCAGAACACCTCCAGAAACTGAACCCTAACCAGGAGCACCCCCATGACCGCAGTACTAGATCAGGTCAAAAACGTCGCTTACACATCCGTTGGCGTCAACCTCATCATCTCCGATGCCGTCGCCAGCAGCATCCGCGAGCAGCGCCCCGAATTTGCTGGTCGCCTTGAGCAGCGAGCCGAAAAGCTCTTCTCCTCAGTGAAGATCAACGTTCCCGATTTCCTCGAGGAGCAGGCCGGAATCGCCCGCAAGCATGGCGCCGAAGCCCTCATCAAGCTGCATGAAGACAACGAAACCCGTGCCGCCAAGCTCGAAGAGCGCCTCCCAGCCCGTGTCGGCGAGGTCATCAATGAGCGTCGTCAGGCCGCTTGGGAATTCCTCAACGTCGAGGCTCCAGCCCCCAAGAAGGCTGCCAAGAAGACCTCGGCCAAGGCCGACAAGACCGAAGAGATCTGATCGGTTTATCCCCCAAACCGATCAACGACCGGGCCGGCATCGCCGGCCCGGTCGAGTCGCGCCCGTAGTGTCGCCACGATGAATCGCCCGATCGACCCTCGAGAAACCTGGCGAGATCTCGGCGAATACATTCGTGAGCAGCGTCGCCAGGCCGAGTTGAGCGTACGAAAGCTCGCTGATCTGGCCGGCGTTTCCAACCCGTATCTAAGCCAGATCGAGCGCGGGCTGAAGCGTCCATCAGCCGAAATTCTGCAGCAGATAGCGCGGGCGCTGCAATTGTCGTCGGAAACGCTCTACGTGCGTGCCGGAATCCTCGACTCTGAACGAGAGTCGGATCTGATTGCGGCGATCAGATCCCAGGCAAGCCTCACTGCTGAGCAAAAGCAGGTTCTGATCCGCATTTACGAATCATTCATTGCCGAGGGTGAGACCAGCCCAGACGCCAACGAACTGGACTGAACTACGTTCCGCGTGTCTACCTACTGACGCAGAATATTCACCACCGACATCGTGCCGTCAACCCCGATTTCGGCCATCAACCTAGGCAGGTTGATCGGGAAGTCGATCCCAGTTCCTTCCAGGGTCACAACGAGTTGCCGATCAGCTGTCACCTGCATGTCTTTGAGCTCGAAACCCATTGGCAGGTGTTGGAGGTCGACGGAACGAGTCTTGGAAAGCCA
Organism: Acidimicrobiales bacterium; assembly: GCA_041687805.1. GTDB lineage: Bacteria > Actinomycetota > Acidimicrobiia > Acidimicrobiales > Aldehydirespiratoraceae > SZUA-87. Next base: position 17,000 of record JBDNJK010000056.1, on the reverse strand, counting down.
ATTGGGCACCGGGATGCTGACCGGGCCCACTTTCAGCGCCACGGCACGGGCCTCGACACCCCTCGGTCGTAGCTTTGGCTTGGCGACGACCGCTAGCCATGACACCCCTGCCACCAGACGAACACTGATGTTTCCGCTGTCGAAGTCGAAATTTTCGTTTACTCCAAGATCCTCCAACCACACGTCGAGACTGTCTGTGGTCAGCGTGGCGAGAAGATTCACCCGAGAAATCTTCATTTGTCTGGCAGTCGAGTCCTTGATCCGAATATCGGTGGCCACGACATCGACGCGATCGATCGATCGGTTTTCCTCCAACGGTCACTTGATCGACAGAAAATTCTGCGCGCTGCCAGAGGCCGATACTTTCGCTGAGCACCGGCACCGGGATCTCAGTTGCTGGCACCACCTCAACGATTCTTGCCACTCGCGCCTCGATCGAGGTGGCGGTCTTGACGCTGACTCGCCTTCCTTGCAGGCGGCGCGCCGCGGTGGTCATCATCCAGGTAAAGGGCTGCGCGCCCGGCGTCACCATCTTCGCCGCCTCGCTGAACGGGGCCAGCGGGTCAAGGATCGAACCGCGAATGCCCAGCGGGTCAAACCAGTTCGGGATGCTCTTCTTGCGGTCGGCCATGCAGGAGAACGTAGGCCGCGATTCCACAGGCCACCACGACGTTGAGAGATCTCTTGGCACCGACCATCGGTATGGATACGACGCGATCACACATCGACATGATCGCGGGGTCCACCCCCATGACCTCATTTCCGACCACCAACACGGTTGGCCGTGCGGATTCCAAATGCCCCACATCGAAGATGTTGTCGGCATCGGGGGTCTCCTCCAGCGCCCAGAGTGCACGTCCGCGCTGTTTGAGTTCGACCGCCAAATCGACACCGTTGAGTCGGTGTTCCCAAGGGAGAGGAAGCCCCAGAGCAGATTTGGAAAATCGCTCATGATCGGGCGTGGCAGTTATCCCACCCAGATGCAGTGCACGAATTCCTGCGCCATCAGCCGTTCGAAACAACGAGCCGACGTTTCCCACAGATCTGATGTTGTCGAGCATGAGTTCCAGGTGGGGGGCATCAAACGCGTCCGCTTTGGTGGCATCAGACGGTGATTTCCGGTCTGACGCGACGACATAGGTATTGACCACCCTGGCGGTGAGGTTTCCACAATGAGGGCAGACAAATCCGTCGGCCGGCTCGACGTCTTCTGCAGCAGGAAACCGAAATCGGCAGGATTCCTTTGGGCATTGATACAGCGAGTAGGTCACTCAGCTGAGATCGCCGAACGCCCCGCCTCGAGGCGGGCCACAGGCACACGGAACGGTGAACAGGACACGTAGTCGAGCCCAACCTCGTCAAAGAAGTGGATCGAGTCGGGGTCGCCACCGTGTTCACCACAAACTCCGAGGTGAAGGTCTGGCCGTTGAGCTCGTCCTCTTTCACAAGCGATCCGCACCAACTCGCCAACTCCTTCGAAGTCGATCGTCTCGAACGGTGAGACTTTGAATACGCCCTTCTCCAGATAGGTCGAGAAGAATGCGGCCTCGACATCGTCACGAGAGAATCCCCATGTCGTCTGGGTGAGGTCGTTGGTGCCGAAGGAGAAGAAATCGGCAGCCTCAGCGATCCGGCCGGCGGTGAGCGCAGCACGGGGCAACTCGATCATGGTTCCAACAGGAATGTCGAGTGGGATGCCCGACTCGACCGACACGGCAGAGATGATGGCCTCGGCATCATCTCTAATCAGATGAAGTTCAGTGACCGATCCGACGAGCGGAACCATGATCTCCGCCTGCGGGTGGCCACCGGCTCGAATCCGCTCGACCGAAGCCTCGGCAATGGCTCTGACCTGGAGTCTGAACAGCCCAGGTACCAGCAATCCGAGTCGCACCCCTCGCAAGCCGAGCATCGGGTTGGATTCGTGAAGCCTCTCGACCGCGGAAAGGAGTCGAACGTCGGCCTCGTTGACCTCACCGCGTTCCTCCGCTAGGGCGACCTTCACCCGCAGATCGGCGTGGTTAGGCAGGAATTCATGTAGCGGCGGGTCGAGTAGTCGGATAGTGGACGGAAGTCCATCCATGGCCTCGAGGATCTCGATGAAATCATCTCGCTGCGGGGCCAGCAACGCCAGCAACGCTTCCTCCTGATCCTGGTCTGTGTCGGCGAGGATCACTCGCTCGACAAGGACTCGACGATCTCCCAGGAACATGTGTTCTGTACGACAAAGTCCAATGCCCTCGGCACCGAGTGCCCTCGCCCTCATGGCATCGGCCGCGGTATCGGCGTTGGCTCTGACCCCAAGACGACGAGCCGCGTCGGCGCGCCCGAGGATCCGATCGACAGCCACTATCAGCTCACAGCTTTCGTTGTCGGCCTGAGCCAAAGCCGCTTCCAGTCCCTCCTCCAAGTATCTCGACACTGGCGACGGAACCACAGGTAACTCTCCGATGAATACCTCGCCGGTAGATCCGTTGATTGAGATGACATCGCCCTCCGAAATAGTGACGGAGTTGCACGTTGCGGTGCGGCTGTCGATTTTGACATGCATGCCGGCTGCACCGCACACGCATGTCTTTCCCATGCCTCGCGCCACGACAGCGGCGTGGGAGGTCTTGCCACCCCTAGCGGTGAGAATCCCCTCGGATGCCACCATCCCCGCCAGGTCATCGGGGTTGGTCTCCTTGCGTAAGAGGACGACCTTCTCACCGCGATCTGCCCACTCCACCGCGGTAGCCGAGTCGAACACGGCACGGCCGACGGCTGCGCCCGGAGATGCCGCCATTCCGGTTGCGAATGTGGATCGTGGACCCGATGAATCGAATTGAGGAAACATCAGTTGACCGAGCTGGGCACCAGTGACGCGGCTGAGAGCCTCGTCGATCGTAATAAGGCCTTCGTCGATCAGTTGCGACGCGATGCAGAACGCGGCAGATGCCGTGCGCTTGCCCACACGAGTCTGGAGCATCCACAACTTGCCTCGCTCCACCGTGAACTCGATGTCGCAGAGATCGCGATAGTGGGCCTCCAGAGTGTGCATGATGTCAACGAGTTGGCCATGAGATGTCTCGTCGAGGTCTCTGAATTCGTCGAACGACAGGGTGTTTCGGATTCCCGACACCACATCCTCGCCTTGGGCTTTCTCCAGATAGTCGCCGTAGACACCGAGAGCGCCGGTGGCGGGATCACGGGTGAATCCCACTCCTGTTCCTGAACGATCGTCGAGATTTCCGAACACCATCGTGCAGATGTTGACGGCGGTACCGAGATCGTCGGAAATCCGCTCGCGGCGCCGATAGAGCGATGCCCTCGGCGTGTTCCACGAGAGAAATACCGCCCTGACCGCCAAGTCGATTTGTTGCCGCGGATCCTGAGGGAAGTCGGTGCCGGTTTGTTCGCTGAAGATCTTTTTGAACGTGTCCACGAGATCGCGAAGCGAGGCGACGTCGAGGTCGACATCGGTTTCGACTCCGGCCGCCTCCACCGCACTGTCAAGGGCGTCTGAAAAAAGATCACTGTCGATGTCCATCACTGTCTTGCCGAACATCTGGATCAAACGTCGATATGAGTCCCACGCAAATCTCGCGTTACCGGAAATGGTTGTGAGACCGTCCACCGATATGTCGTTCAGGCCGACGTTGAGCACGGTGTCCATCATTCCCGGCATTGAGAATTTGGCCCCCGATCTCACACTCACCAAGAGTGGATCCGACTCACCGCCGATCTTTCGTCCAATGGTTTCTTCCAACCGTGTGATGGCGTCATTGATCTCAGACTGAAGCCCTTCTGGCTCATCACCTTCAGCCAGAAACTCGCGACAAGCCTCCGTGGTGATGGTGAAGCCTGGCGGGACCGGAAGACCCAAGCGGGTCATTTCGGCAAGGTTGGCACCCTTGCCGCCGAGAAGATCCGTTTGATCTCTGTCGCCTTCGGAAAAGTCGTAAACGTACTTTGTCACGGTCGGTCCTGACAGTTGATGAACTCGCCTGACACCTTTGTACCTTATTTCACAAGCCCAAAAAGCCCGTCGCCCAGACCGCGAAACTTGCGCAAATATTCGAGATGTGGCGCGCCAGGTGAGTCAATCAACCACCTCGCCGCGCCGTCGCAACTCCTCACGAATCTCAGCAACTCGATCACGAATCTCATCGGCGTCACCGGCCTTCAAGATCGCGTCGTTGACCGCTTCGATCGATGATCCGGCCATCGATCTGGATCCGCCGATATCGCCGAGTGATGCGTAGCGACCGGACTTTCTGATCGTCTGCTCCTGCAGGTCACTTAGTCGTGTTCGATGGGCGGCAAGTTCGGAGCGCAAGTCGTGCAGAGAACGATGTGAGTCCTTCCCGCCGGCCAACGCCTTGCCGCGTCTCCGCAGCGCAGTACGTTCGGCCTCGAGCATGCGGCGTTCCAGGGAGCCGTCATCGGCCATAGTCGCGAGTTCGGAAGAAACTTCCGCGAGACGCCGAAAGATTCCGTCGATATCGCTGGGGTCTTCATCCACGGCAACACAATATCGATACACGGAACGGGCCGACGATTCTCAAATCTTGGAATCAGCCAGACCATGCCGAACGCTGATACCTCTGGCGTTAAATTCAGCCGAGACATCGGACAGCCGATCCACGGAGCAGGCAGAAAGCCCAAGTTTCGATTGAGCACCATCGATGATGTCGATTTTTGACTCGCCCATGTTGTGATATGGCAAAAGATGAATGGAAGGCCGACCCAGTTTTTGCAACAACCCAGCCGCTGCGGCGATGTTGCCAGAAGTATCGGTGTGGCCTGGCACGACAGGCATACGAAATTCCACGGGAAAACGGCCTGAAACCAAGTGGCTGGCGTTATCGAGAATCTCCGTGAGATCGCCGCCCATTTCCTGGCGATGAAGCGCCGGATCAAGGATCTTGAGATCGAAGTAGATGAGGTCACAAAGCTGGAGGACAGACTCCAGTGTTCGCCAGGAAAACTGACCGGATGTTTCGATGTTGGTATGAATGCCAGCGCTGACGCACCGCTCCAGCATTCGGCGAAGAAAATCGACGTGGACGGTCGGCTCGCCGCCGGAGAAAGTCACACCACCACCCGATTTGTCGTAATACGGACGATCCGCCGTGATTCTCATCATCAATTCATCGATAGTGATTTCATCCCCGATCAGGCGAAGCGCCCCATTCGCGCATGCGTCGATGCAGACACCGCAGCGACTGCACTTATCGTGGTCGACACGGTATCCCCCGCGCAGTATTGCGTCATCGGGGCACACAGAGGAGCAATCGAAACTCTCCAGACACCGACTGCTGTGAAACCCAACCACCGGGCGAGCACTTTGGGACTCGGGGTTCTGGCACCAAGGACACGCCAAATTGCAACCCTTGAGAAAGACGAGTGTTCTGATACCCGGACCGTCGTGCAATGAGAACCGCTGGACATCGAAGACCGGAGCCGTGGACGTCACCTTGCGACCTGACGGGTTCGATCGATCAGTTCCTGCTGCATCGCGGGTGTGAGGTCGACAAAATATGCGCAATAACCCGAGACTCTGACAAGCAGATTTCGATGAGAGTCGGGATCCTTCATGGCTTCCTCGAGCGCATCGGGGTCGAGGACGTTGACCTGTATCTGCATCCCGCCTTGGGCGAAATAGCCGAGAACGAGTGCCTCGAGCATCTGCCGGCCTTCGATGCCACCGACCGTGGAAGCGTCGAACTTGATATTGAGGTTGATTCCGTTACCGAATCGCCGGTGATCGAGCCTGGCCACGGAATTGAGCGACGCCGTGGGGCCGAGCATGTCGGTGCCGTCAGCTGGAGCCAATCCATCGGCCAAGGGTTGGCCAGATAGCCGGCCACTAGGCATAGCAGCCATCCTGCTACCGAATCCTTGGTGGCAAGTCATGGAGTAGAAGCCCGGCATCCATCGCCCGCCTCGAGTGTTGACGTGTCGGGAGATGCAGCGGTCGAACAGCAGCGTCACCTCGGCGGCAAAGTTGTCGACGGTCTGATCGTCGTTGCCGAACGCAGCGGTCTTTCGACCCCTGGCGCGCAGCGCCTCGTACCCGTTGAAGTTCGCAGCGCAAGCGTCGGCAATGTCCTCAAGACAGCTCTGATGGTCACGAAAGACCAGCCGATCGATTACAGCCAGCGAGTTCGCCAGATCAGCCACCCCAACCGCTTGGATGCCGGAAGAGTTGTACCAAGCCCCACCCCGGGTGGAGTCCGTGGCGTTCTCGATACATCCGCCGATCGTGAGAGACGAGAGGGGCGTGGGGAAATTGCGAGCTCCCGACAGCTCGACGGCGTCGAGAGACTTTTTGAGCCGGTCAACCCGCTCGCTGGTGACTTCCTCGACCTTTCGAATCAGATCATCGATCGATCGAATGTCGGCAAGCCACGGTCGTTCGACGGATCGGCCCGGCTTGAGCCTATGGCCGCCCCCAAGCACCAATTCGAGGCTGAGAGCCAGATTAAAAATGGCGGCGTCGGACGATGTGAAGCTCTCGCCCACGAGCGCTGGTTCCACGCATCCCACCGTGGCGTAATTCCAGACTTTCGACTCCTCGACCCCCCTATCGACCATTGCCGGCATAATGACTTCATCGTTGTAGAGCGCCGGTGATCCTCCCCCGCTGGCCACCACCTGCATAACGCGGGTGACGTAAGTGTGCTTGGAGTTGGCTCCAATTCGCGCGTGCCAATTGGGCTGCCTTGTCTTGAATCCTTCGATGACGTCGAGGAGAAGGAAGGTCAACTCGTTGCTGGCGTCGAGACCATCTTCATCGAGTCCGCCCAACGACGCGGCCTGACCGCTCGGGAGGCCGGCGAAGAAATCTGTGGCACGCGCTGAAAAGAGCGGGATGATCTCCGACAATTTTATGCAGAACGCCGCGAAAAGGTCGCGCACGCTATCGGCGTCGAAGTCCGCTCTCCTCGCCTCTTTGCAGTAAAGCGGATAGAGGTACTGGTCGATGCGCCCGAGGCTCACCCCCTGATCGAGTGACTCGATCTGGATCAGAACCTGAAAGATCCAGATGAGCTGGAGAGCTTCGCGAAGATTTCGTGCTGGCCGCCGAGGCACATGATTCAAAATCTCGACCATGTCCTGATGCCCCAAGCGCTCGGCCTCGTGTCGATAACGGTCGGCGTAGCACTCAATCGTGTCGATGGACATCAGACTCGATTGGAGATAATCGCGCCCATCGGAATCGAGCACCGCGTCACTCATTCTGCGCTCGATCTTTGCTCGCAGACCATTGGTTCCGAGCGTTATGAGTTGGCCATAGTCGGGGAGGAAATGTGCCACCCCACCGACCTCGTTGATCACGAAGTCGACCCCGCCGAGTTGTTCTCTGACGTACTTCAGTTTGCCCCGGAGCGGGAATGCTCTCATGGCCAAGTTTCGGCCGAGCCAATATGGAATTACGGAACGCGCCAGCTTCCACTTGACACCCGGATCCATCCGAAGGGGGTTGACCTTCCGGTTCTCGAACCGAAAGAGGTCTTCCAGCATGGCCGTCCCGGCCTTTTCGATCTGACAGATCGCACCTACTCGGTGCTCGGTGTGGGTGCCGACAATTAGCTCATCGGTATAGATCTTGATAGTTCTTCGTTGGACATGATCGGCCAATGCCCCTGCATTGAGCTGGCACGCTGTCTGGCTGCGGGACTCGCGTTTCCAATACTTCGTGTAGTGGATTGCCCGTTCGGCGCCCACGGCCGGCTCGAACGCCTGGTGGTTGGCGTAGAGGCGTTGGATGCGCTGTGAGGGTTGCCATGCGGGCATGACCACAACTTTCCCACGCCGAGAACCGATTGGGCCATATCGGCGCCAAGAGCCGTGCCCGGGGCGGGATTCGAACCCGCAAGCCCCCTTGGGGGCCGAGGGGTTTAAGTTACAAAACTGGGTTTTGTCTCGTATCGCCCAGTATCAATTCATAGCCTCTGATCAGGGGTTTCGCGAGGCTTCATGCTGGGCCGTGTTGTCGACTGACGGGCCGTTGCGGGAATTTCGTTAGCAATGCGTTAGCAGGATCCGTCGTGTCACGACTCCCAGAGGCGGTCGACAGGAAGGATGTGGAGCCGATCCTCGAAGGTGTAGGAACGTTGCCCGAGGTAAAGCGCATGGCCAGATCGAAATCGGTCTCCGAGGAGGTCGCGCAACCGCCGGAGCGGCATCATGTCGCTTCCGCTCACACGCTGCGATGCCTTGATCTCGAATGCCGTGATCGTGCCGTCACCATGCTCGAGGACGAGATCAACCTCGTGGCCGTCGTGGGTTCGCCAGTGCCCCACTCCCGTGATGTCGTCGATCAGCGTTGACTGGCCGATGATCTCCCCCACCACAAAGGTTTCGAGCAGGTGGCCGAGCTCGGTGAGCGCGGAGGGTGATCGTTGGGCGAGTTTGTCGGCGGACAGTCTGAGAAGGCGAGCGGCAACACCCGAGTCGACAATGTGCGTCTTCGGTCGGCTGGCGCTGCGACTGGTGAGTGTCGTGCCCCATGCCTCGAGCCGCTGCACGAGGAACACAGATTCGAGAAGCCTTATGTAGCTGTCTGTAGTTGCCTTGTTCACGCCGATGCCGGTACTCAGGTTGGAGGTGTTGAGGACCTGCGCGGTTTGTCCGGCGAGACGTTGCAGCAGCCGCGGGAGAATGGATGCCTGCCGGATACGTGACAGCTCGCGGACGTCGCGTTCGAGCGTGAGACGAATGTAGTCATCGAACCATCGTTGTCGGCCTGGCACCGAGTCACGCTGGAGAGGTGACGGCAGACCGCCGGCGACGATGCGTTCGATGTATTCCTCCCGTGTGGTGACCGAGATCGGGGCCGACCCTGCGATGTCAGGATCGCTGATGACATCGGCGAGAAAGTCCTTGTGGTGTTCGCCGATCTCGGCTTGCGAGAGCGGCCGTACCGAAATCCTGTGGAGCCTTCCGGTCAGTGCCTGGGCGGCGATCGGCAGCGACTCGTGTCTTGCTGAGCCGGTGAGCACAAACCGGCCCGGGCGACTGTCCTTGTTGAGTTCCGCCTTGATGACATCGAGAATCGCGGGCACGTGTTGATACTCGTCGATGAGCACCGGAGACGGCCCGGACAACATCGTTGTTGGATCGGCGGCTACAGCATCGCGGGTGGCGAGATCATCGAGATCCAACACCTCTGAACCTGTCTGATTCGCCACCTCGCCAAGAAGAGTGGACTTGCCAACAGTGCGTGCGCCTTCGAGAAGTATCACCGGCTCCTCTCGCATCCGGTCGATGATCAGCGGCAGCAACCTCCGGTCCACGAGATGATCGAGTATCGCAGTCATGGACACAACCTTATCCGAGTTGACCTTTTCGAGGGGAATGAACTGACTTTTACGAGGACCTCGAACTATCAATCCCGTGCCCGCCGCACGGTCGTGCAGTCAGCGTCGACCCGCAGCGTCATGGCGAGAGCCTCGTGGGATCTGTCGTCGACTCACGGACCAGCACCCGGTGCTGTAGCTCCGCGAGATCGCCGCCAAGACCGACCTCGCTATCACCGATGTCGACGACGACACACCCAGACGCACTGCAGGAGTTCAATCTCCAGGCACCCGTCCGCGGCTGATGGTGACACCGAATCGGGTGTCGCCAGTTGTATGGATGTCCTCCATACTTCTGACATGCTTCGCCGAGGGTACAACGAACTCTTCGAGGTGGCCTCAGATCAGTAGGGCTTCGTGACACAGACCGATGTGAACAATCTCGGTGGCTCGTCTCAGGTATTGGTCGACATGGAACGCCACGGGCATGTCCACAGATACGCCCGCGGTCTCTATCGCTTCCGGTCCTTTCCGGCAGATCCACGCGACGAACTGATGGCGGCCACATTGTGGGCCAGAGGAGTCGGGGAGATCTCCCACGATCACGCGCAGGCTCTCTTTTCCAGCCTCCACTATTCGTGACGGTCGAAACGGCCCGGGTTCTTCTTGAGCGTGCGAGGCGGCGCGGGCATCGACTCACTGGGTGCCGTGGCCGGGTCGGGCCACAGCACCTCATCGGCAGGCACAAGCGGCCGGCCGGGGCGCCTATCCCCGACCATCCAGGTCGACTTGGATGAGGACACAACTGCTGTCGATGTCGCAGACCGCTACCGGCGACCATGTGATGTCCGCAGGGATGACGACCTCGAGCGGACCGATGTGGCAAGGCATGTTCGAGTTGAGCGTTCGCGTACTGATCTGCCACCACTGCCGAACATCTCGGTTCTGGCCAACATGGGTCTGTTGCCAGCGGCCGAACAGCGACTTGCGTTCCAGCACGAACAAGGGTGCTGTGCAATGCCCTTCGTCGATCCTCACCACCGCAACGCCACCCGGCGACACAGGGTCGGCGTGGAAAAACGTCGGGAACGACAGCGACTCGGTGTTGCCCCAAAACAGGAACCCCGCCGCCAACGCAACCACCACGACGACGCCCGCCACCAGCTTCCGCGGCAGATGCCGCCACCGTCTCGGTGCCCTCTCCGCCTCTCCAGATTCCATCGGCTTCACGGCCACGACACTCCCACATCTGGACCCCGGCGTATGTACGGAGTCCACACGCCCGGTCAAAAGCGGACCTGGCGATTGGCAAGCGGCGAGTTCATGGCGAGCCCGCGAGCCTTCGGGTTCAGTTGTAGTTGCATAGGAATTGGTACCAGCGTCCCCCGATCGGCGAATAACTGCACGGTCGCACGGTTTCCGGATCGATCTCGGAGTCACTGTAGGCGTACCCATATGACACGAACGCGAATCCGGCGGTCTCGAACCGAACCACGCGGGCGGCCCCAAGCCGCGTGATGTCGATTTGGACGACTGGAATCACGCCCTCCAGATCAAAGCTGTCAACGACGGTGGCGAAGTCAGCGCGATTCCACGCGTCGTGGTCGTCGAGGATGCGATTCGCGGTCCGTTGCATCGAAGGCCGGCTGAGCCGAAACGCAATACCCGGGTACGTGGGTCCGAGCACCAACACCAGCACGGTGACGAAGCTGGCGAACGGAGCGGTCGTCAGGAATCTGCGACGCGTTCCGGTGTGGGGATGAGATTTGGATGGCGAGGCACACAGGAGCCATGTGGGCACCCACGCGGCCCAGACGAACACTGCGGGAAACGGCTCCGCTGTGGCTCCCTCTCCGATGATCAGAATGCTCAGCACGACGAGAACGATCAACCAAACGGGACGCCGCCACCTCCGGTAACTGGATCTGGTGCCCGCCCGGCCGGTTGCCAACGGCGATGACACCCGCACGGACCGTTGCGTCAGTTGCACGGCCGTAAGTCAATCACAGATCCTCAACTGTCAACATCGTCGACCGTCCGATCACCCGAACAGACTCGGCGCCGCGGACCTGCGACAATCTGCGGGTGCAGAACCGGTTGAGTGCGCTGGCAGCAGGCATTGTCACCTTGGTATTGGCGGTGGTCGGGTTCAACCGTTACTGGCCGGCCGGCGAACTTGTCGATCATGGCTGTGGCTCTGATCCGCCCGGCCCTTCGGCCTTGGTCGCGGTCGATGCGCAGACCGGCGATCTCTTGTGGTCGCGTCGGTCGGGACATCCTCTCGGGATCGGCCACGGGGACGGAGCCGTGGTCGTCGGGGGCGTCGGTGGCATCCTGCGTGGCTTCGACGGCTCGAGCGGCGCGGCGCTCTGGTGCAACGAGACCGCACCCGCACCGGGTATCCAATCCAAATTCGCAGCCGCCGACGAGATCGTTGCGACTTACTCGCCGGACGGTGAAGTCATCGCAATCGACCCCTCCACCGGCCGTGAGAAATGGCGGTTCCCGATCTCTCAACCAGATTCGGAATCCGACACGCCGGGCCCCACAGTGCGATTCGATGCAGCCGTCCAACTGCTTGGCGGCGACGTCCTGTGGGTCACCAACGGAGCAGCAAAAACCTCGTTGCTGGCAGCCATCGATCCCACGACCGGTAAGATACTGGACCCGCTGCCGTCGTTTCCCACCAGCCAATTCCCTGGCAACAGCGTCTCGCAACTCGACGGACTGCGCTTGTCCTCAGCCAGCGCAGGCGATTACAACCGCCAGGAACTCCAACTGAGAATGACCGACGCGGTGCACGACACCGAACTCTGGAGCCGCTTGGTGCCCGGCTTCCTGGTGACGTTGACGTCGACAGAATCCGGAGAGGCTATGGTCGTGGTGATCGACCAGACAGCCGGTACCGCAACATCGCTCAACGACGACACCTACCTCAGCGCATACGCCGGCTCCGACGGCAGCCTCCTGTGGCAGCAAACGGTTCCTCGGACGACAAGTGGCGTCTTCCGAGGCGAACCGGGGACCTTCCTGGTGAGCGACGGCGAACAATTCTCAGCAAGATCAGTGGCCACCGGGAAGACCCAGTGGGTCGCGAATCACGGCAACCCGGGCCGTCAGCGGCCCTACACGTCCGAAGGCTGGTACGCCGACATCGTGTACATGCCCGACTACGACACCTACGTAGGGCTCGTCATCTCCTCACGCCCCTACAGAGACTGACGGCGACCTCGGTCAAACCGGCAAGGTTCCGGCGTGTTCGAGTCACCCACCCGGCAGAGCGGTGAAGTTCAGATCACCTCGATGACGCATTCGGGGCCCGGGGAGTGCGAGAGCCTCGCGTCCGCGGTGAGCACTCGGCATCCGAGCGATTCCGCCAACGCTATGTAGCAGGCGTCGTAGGCGGTGACGTTGCCACGCAGTTCCCAGCCGCGTCGCAGGAACTGCGCCGTGGGAAATACGGTCACGGGCAGCGCGAGGAGATCCTCGAGTGCACGATCGGCCTGCTCGACGGCGAGCAGGCCGCGGCCGAGTTGGCGGCGGATAACCGACATGGCCTCAATGCGCATCAGATCCGGGGCCGCCAGTTGCTCGCCGCGCAGCCGCTGACGGTATCTGTCGCCGTCATCGCCGCCATCGGCCACCGCCGGTGCGAGCACAGATGCGTCAACGACGATCACGTTCGGCTTCCAGCGCCTCTACCGCGTCCGCCCCGCTGAGCCGCCCCTTGGCACGCCGATCGATGCGGTCGAGCACCTCCTCCAGCGACGGGGTCGCAGCGATCATCGCCAACTGGGCGGACAGGAATTGCTGAAGCGACTGGCCGGCGAGCTCGGCCCTGTGAACCAGCGCGTCGTGGACATCCTCGGGCACGTTCCGTACTTGAACATTCGGCATGCATGCATACTACATGCGCGTCGTTGAGTTGTGAACCCCTGCCCACCAGCACGCCGACCTGACATGAGCCACTGAAAGCGGTCCGGTCCGCATAGACGCCAGGAGCAGAATTGTCGATCGTTGTGTAGCGCGACCTCCGACCGTGTGGGTCACATGCCATGCATGGGCGTTGACGGTCAGGCGACTGAGATTCTTGATCGAGGTTCAGTTGCGCCTCGGCGAGCGCTCACTGCTCACGTGCGGAGCGAGGCTCGGAGCTCACGATCGACGAACTTGCTGCAATCTCGACAAGCCATCACCTCCGGCCCTACGGATCAGAGCCGCGCATCGAGAATCGTGCGGCGGCTGGTCTCCGTGTCTTGATCATCTACCCCTCTGACGACGGCATGGAACTCGATGGGTTCCTTCCCGCCGAGGCGATCGCGGAGACGACTCCCCCGGCAAGTGTCGTAGCCGACGTAGGGCACATCGACGCAACCGCTGACTCCATCGAGTGGTCGCCGGGTAACCCCTGAGAGCGGAGGACTATAAGCCGGTAGGTGCGGTTTTGGGGTCTCCCGCGGATTCGGTAGTCGAGGAGGCAGCCGACGATGCGGTCTTTGGTGGGATCCGTCGTGTTCCGACACCCTGAGGAGTACGGCTGGGCAACCTTTTCGCCGGGGTTGGTGGAAATCCAAGAGTCTTTCGATGATCTCGGGTCCGACAGGTTCGTCCAGCGCCGACGCGATAGTGACATCGACTCCGTTCAATGAACCGGCGAATCTGTAGCCGGCCTTGCTGGTCTAGCGCGTGTCTCCGCGCTGCTCGACACCGGGCAGATTGTCGTTGTCGAGCCCGATGGACGGGGGCCGCGTCACTTGGGCGGTAGGGACAGCCGGGCCCCGGTCAGACACGCACGCGGCCCGTCACCGGTGTCGACAACGAGTACCGCCGGAACACCCGCGATCCGCGTAGCGTCCACGGGCAGTTCGGCGAGCTCGGTGGGCTTCTGAACGTTGAAACCCTCGCCATCTGACCGGGCGAATCTCACCATCGAATCGCATCCAGCTCATCGAACCTTCACAAGTAGACCCACGCACAGGCCAGAGCAATCAGTCAACGCAACCCCGGCGGCGCATCAACCGTCGGACGCTCGGGGACTACCATCGCGACATGGCTTCCGAGCAACGCGGTCAGGAAATGTTGACCGGCCGATGGGGCAACTTTCGAACGCTCGCCGTCGGGATCATGGCCGGCGTCGTGCTCCTCATCGCCGCCTTGGGCGCCTTCGTCTGGTGGCAAGTGCACGGGACCTGGCACTCCACTCCCGTGATCTCTATGTCTCCCACGAACGAAGCACTCGAGTACGACATCTGGATCGGCTGCTATCGACACGGGGAAGTGCGGTCCTCGGTGCCAGAGGACGACAAGGCGGTTCTGGTAACCGTTGAAATCAACGGTGAGGTCGACAAAGGTCTCATGTGCGCGGGACTCGTTCGAGTCACGTTGAACGAGCCGCTCGGTGATCGCGAGGTGTTCGACGGCGCCACCGGCGACAGCGTCCCGACGAGGTAAGCCGACGCCTCTCCTACGAAATCTGTGGTCGCTGCCCACACGTCGTGTGGGCAGCGACCACAGATTTCGTAATTTGGTGCCCGGGGCGGGATTCGGACCCGCAAGCCCCCTTGAGGGCCGAGGGGGTCAGATCGCAAGAGTGGGTCTCGTCTCGTATCGGCCAGTGTCGATTCGTAGGCGCTGATCAGCCGTTTCGCGGGACTCCGTGTCGGGCCGTGTCGTCGGCTGACGGCCCGTTGCGGGAATTTCGTTAGCAATGGGTTAGCAGGATCGGGGCTTGATCATCGCTGAGGTGGCCGCCGCAACGAACTCATCGGAAGCGGTCCGATTCGGTCGGCAATCTCGAATGGAATGAGTCCCGCGTGCAGCATGTGAGCTGAACCATCGAGAGCGGTTCAGCTGGACCTCTATCCGGGGCTCGGGTCAAACCCACCAAATGAGATCGGACAGTCCCCGCAGGGACGACATAGAGTCTCGGCGTGCCGAATGACGACGAGGGCAGCAGGTTCGTTGAGGTTCAGTTGGGATTCGACCGATTTGAGGCAGCGATGATCGCTGAAGCGTGCCGAGCCGATGGCTTCGATGTCGAACTCCTCTTGATGGACGCGAGCGGAACGGTGGCCGGGGGATTGGCTCCACATCGACTGTTGGCAAGAGAGACTGACCTCGACATGGTGACCCGGATCGTCAACCGATCGATTCCTCAGACATAACACAACCTGCCCCCTGGGAATCACCTGCACGGTTGATGATCTCGTTGGAGCGGCCATGCTCATTGGGCGGAAGCGATTCTCAGGCTGACTGGATCTCTTCGACGATGTCGCTCACGCTCTGTGCGGCCTCGTGAACGTCGAGAATCGGAAATCGCAGCTCTTCGGCCATGACCCGATAGGGGGCCGGCCAATGTGACCGCACTGACACCCGTGGCGGCCAGACATGGGCGGCACGTAGCTCGAAGATCTCCTCGCAGGCCTGCCTGACAGTTGGCCTGTCGGCCTCGTCAACGAGATCCCACATCAGGATCAGATCGACCAGGTCACGGAACCTGTCGTTGCGGCGGTCGCCGGTGGTGGGCTCTGTGCATGCGTGAAGTTTCTGGGCGATCTGCCACCGCACAGCCATGCAAGCCACATCGACAGGGCCATCCAGACCGAGATGATCAAGAGGCCGGGCCGGAACTCGGTCGATCTCATTGCCGAGATTTCCTTCAGCCGGAGCAACTTCGAACTTCACGCTTGCCCACGACCGACCCCGGTATGAGAGCTTGATGGTGGTGCGCTGCGCCTGAGTCTCCCCGATCTTCTCCAATTCGCTGCGCTCTGCTGAGAAGTCGCCGTAACCGGTGCGAAGGACCTCGTCCAGGTTGTCGACCAGGTCCGGCATCTCCGATCGAAATGCCGCGTCGTAGTCTCTCGTGGCTCGGGCATGTAGACCCAAGCGCAGCTCGAGCGCCACACCACCCTTGAGCAAGAACATTGGCTGTTCGTTCTCATCACGAACTTGGTCGAGCATTGCCGCGACAACCATGAACGACACCCACCGCTGCTGGCGGGCGACCGCGACACCAGTACTTGCTTCGACCTCAGTGAGCCATCGTTGCAGCACTCTGACGTTGTGTGGGGCCTGGCGACGACCAGTCACCGCGACACCGGATCTGCAAGGGCCAGCGCCGCCAGCTCATCGAGGTCGGGACCCGACACGAGACCACGACCTCGGGCAGTGTCGATCGCCTGGCCGATCAGATGCGGTGCCAGATGGGTCTCGATGCCATCGAGTATTGCCCGTTTCACGCCGACCACCGGGATTCCCTCCCGGCGGGTCACGTCCTCGGCGACAAGATCACGGACATGGACCCGATACGCCGCAGGCACAGCCCGCCGGATCTTCGCGGCCCTGGGAACCGTGACGTCGACCTTGGCCGGGTTCACGTCACATAGATCCCACAGCTCGAGTGCTGTCTGGTGCGAGATCACCCCGAGGCGACGCGGCCACAATGTTGCTTCCATCAGTTGATCGACCATCGTCGACGGAATCAGCCCGAACCGGTAGAGCCCATGGGCGACACGACGGAGATCACCCCGCGATGCCATCACCACCAACCGGTGCGGGTCGATCCCCAACTCGCGGGCGTCGTCGGTGGTTACGAACCCGTACTGGTCCGTAGCCAACTCGAACAGTCTCTTGTATACCTTTCCGGGCATAGACAAAACCATCTCATATTGAGACTTATTTGTCCAGTGTCGTTCACGCGATGCCCGAGGT
>JBDNJK010000055.1:0-12713 GCA_041687805.1 Acidimicrobiales bacterium | reverse complement strand
GGGCACGACCCCGCTACCGGTGTCGACCGCCAGCGCCAATTCCGCGCCACGAACCAGCCAGATGTCGCCCACGGCATAGGGGTCGACGTGGACCTCAGCGAAGCGCACGATGTCGTCGTTCTGCGGCTGCAACGCGTACCAAAACTCACTGACCGGCGGCCCTGTCATCCGTTCATCCATGTCTCAGTTCTGCTCCCGACCAGCGTCCGTTCACCCGTCGACTTGCGCGACGGATGAACAGTCGGAGGGGACCCTTGAGATTCAGCCCTTCGCGTTTACGAACGCATCGGAGTAGTTGACCTCGAAATCGCCCGTGTCGTGGTATTGCTCGAGCGAGTCCGGACCACTGGTCACGACGCTGGGGTCGGTGATGAACGCTTGCAAGTCTTCATCGAGCCCGGGGATGGCGGCCTCATTGGGGGTCGCGTAATAATTCCAATTCGACAGAGCAGCTCCGTGTTCGGCCGACAGGAGCCAATTGATGAACGTGTGCGCCGTGCATGCGTGAGGTGCGTCAAAGGGAATTCCCATCGTGTCGACCCACCTTGCTCCACCCTCCTTGGGTACGAAATACACGAAGTCAGACGGCTCGTCGGCTTCGAGGAACTGGACGAACATGTCGCCGGAGTAGCCGTGGGCAATGACAGTTTCCCCGCTGGTGAGCAGTTCGTCGGCCTGGTCCGTGTCGAACGCCGCAAGGTCGCCCCGCGCCGCGGACACCAAGGCTTGCGCCTCATCGAGTTGGCTCTGGTCAGTGGAGTTCAGCGAGTAGCCGAGGTACTTGAGGGCCGCACCCATGGTCTCGCGGGGGTCGTTCAGGAGCGTGATCTTGCCCTTGTACTGGTCGGCCAGCGCCGGATCGAAGATCAGGCCCCACGTCCTCGGGAAGTCGGTGCCGATGACAGCGGTATTAACCGCGATGCCGGTGGTACCCCACTGATATGGAGCGGTGTAGGTGTTGCCTGGGTCGTAGACGGGATCCGCGAACTCGGCCAACAGATTCGAGAAGTTAGGGATGGCACTCTTGTTGAGCGGCTGGAGCGCTCCGGAAGCAGACAGAATCGTGACCATGTAGTCCGATGGGACAATGAGGTCGTAACCCGAGTTGCCGGCAGAAATAATCGGTTGCATCGCTTCATTGGAGTCGTAGGTGTCCATGGTGACTCCAATGCCGTATTGCGCGGCGAAGGCATCAAGCTCCTCCTGGTCGATGTACTCAGCCCAGTTGTAGATCGCAAGATTGCCGTCGGTCTGATCGACCGTGCAATCAGCGGGTCCGCTGGCAGAATCGCCGCTGTCGCCACACGCGCCAGCGACAAGGGTGAACGTGAGTGCAACAGCGAGCAGCCGCCACAAGTGTCTTGTATTCATCGGGTCTCCTTTAGTCGGGTCATTTCGGGGGATGGGTCAGGGACGAACAAGATCTGTTCGTCCCGCGAACGTTGGTGTATCGAATTTGGTGTAACGCAGACATGTCATGCCTTGGTGTGAGGGTTGGTGGGTTCATGGAGCGCCCTATAGGAGGCGGTGGCAGACACTTCTTGGCCGTTGACGACGAGTCGGAAATCTGCGTTGATCAACTCGGCCCGGTCGAAGCCAGTTTCGTGATTGACATAACCCATCGACACCGCTGCCCCAAGGGTGTGGCCATAGTTGCCTGAGGATGTGAAGCCGACTCGCAAGCCGTTTCTCAATATCGGATGGTCGTGGTAGGTAAGGGGTTCGGGGTCATCGAGCTTGAACTGAACCAGCCGGCGATCGAGCCCAGCCTCACGCTGCGCCAACAAAGCGTCACGGCCAATGAACCCTCCGGGCTTGTCCCAAGCAACAGCGAACGAGAGACCTGCCTCCAGCGGACTGTCGGCATCAGTTATGTCGTGTCCGAAGTGGCGATATCCCTTCTCGAGTCTGAGACTGTCCATGGCGTGGTAGCCGGCATGTACCAACCCGTGTTCGACGCCGGCCTCCACAATTTGCTCGTAGACGTGGGCCGCGAATTCGGTGGGAACAAAAATCTCCCAGCCGAGCTCTCCGACATAGGTGAGCCGCTGGGCTCGGACTCTGGCATACGCGAGTTCAATCTCGCGATGGTCACCGAACCGAAAAGATTCGTTGCTCATGTCGGCGTTGGTAAGCGACTGAAGCAAAGCGCGAGAGTTGGGACCCATCAACCCGAGCATTGTCCATCCCGAGGTCACGTCGGTGACCACAACCCGATCCTCGTTGGTGATCTGGCGCCTCAACCAATCGAGATCGCGGGTTTGGCTGACGACGCCCGTCACCACCATGTAGACATCGTCTTCCCACCGAGTGACTGTGAGATCCGATTCGATTCCACCCTGCTCGTTGAGCCACTGGGTGTAGACGGTTCGACCATGCTGCACGTCGATGTCGTTGGCGCATATGCGGTTGAGAACCCTCATCGAGTCTGGACCTTGAACCATGAACTTCGAAAATGACGATTGGTCGAACAGGCCGACTTCGTTGCGGACGGCTCGGCACTCCGCAGCGGTGAACTCGAACCAGTTTTGGCGACCGTAGCTGTATTGATATTCGGCCGTGGCCCCGTCTCGGGCATACCAGTTGGGCCGTTCCCAACCGATCATCTCACCCATACATGCGCCTGCCGCCACCAGCTTGTCGTGGATCGCCGAGCGACGAATCTGACGTGCGGATTCCACTTGACGGTACGGCCAGTGCATTTGGTAAAGCAGCCCGAGAGTCTCGCGTGAACGATCGAACACATATTTTTCGTTGGCCTGGAACGGACGGACTCTGCGGACATCGACATCCCAGAGATCCATGGGTGGCCGACCCTCGGTCATCCACTGCGCCAACACCAAGCCCGCGCCGCCAGCCGATTGAATGCCGACAGAGTTGAATCCCACCGCAACATAGTGATTGTCGAGCTCCGGTGTGGGGCCGAGTAGGTAACGGTCGTCGGGTGTGAACGATTCGGGCCCGTTGAAGAACAATCGGATGCCGACCTCACCGAGAATCGGCATGCGGTGAATGGCCGACTCGATCACGGGAGCCAAATGATCCCAGTCGTCGTCGAGGTGAAGGAATGGCTCGTCGGGGAGGTCACGCTCGTCGAGCGGCTTGGCGATCGGCTCGAAAGCTCCGACAAGCAGACGCCCAGCATCTTCTTTGATGTAGATGCAGTTGCCAGGATCACGCAACGTCGGCAGTCCAGGCGTGAGACCATCGACCGGCTCGGTCACGATGTAGAAGTGCTCGCAGCCATTGAGTGGTACCGCCGCGCCCACGTCGGCGGCCAGCCGCCGGCCCCACAAACCTGCGCAATTGACCACGAACTCGGCGTCAATGTTGCCGCGGGTGGTCTCGACCCCGACAGCCTTGCGATCGCGGGTGAGAATCCGTTGTACCCGAACACCCTCGATGATGCGTGCACCACCCTGCTTGGCCGCCTTGGCCAACGCCATGGTGGTGTCGACCGGGCTGGTCTGGCCATCGGCCGGAACGTGAACGCCGCCAATGATGTCGTCGGCATTCATCAGCGGCCAGTACGCCGCTAGCTCATCGACTGAAACCACGTTGGCCTCAACGTCGAAACAATGTGCCATGTCGACCGAGCGGGTGAGTTCTTCGAGGCGCTCGGCGTTGTCGGCCACCGCGATCGATCCGGTCCGCTTGAATCCGGTCGGGAAACCCATTTCGGATTCCAGCCGCGAGTAGAGATCGCCGCTGTACTTGGCCAACGAAGTCATGTTGTGAGTGGCGCGCAGCGTGCCGACAAGCCCAGCCGCATGCCAAGTTGTGCCGCCGGTGAGCTGATGCCGTTCGAGCAGCACCACATCTGACCATCCAAGTTCGGTGAGGTGATAGGCGACACTGCATCCGACGATGCCACCGCCGATGATCACCACCCTTGCCGACTTGGGAAACGGTGCGCCACGATTGTTGGCGGTGGCTGCGATTTCGGGTTGATCTGTCATGGCCAGGTCCTCATACGGTCACTGGGATACGTCGACGAAGCTGTCGACGGCCCCGCCATCTCGGCCGCCGCTGGCTCTCTGAACGATCAGAGACAGCGCCACTAGCAAGATGGACGCGGCAAGGATCACCACGGATACGGAGTTAATGAGAGGGGTCACGCCCTTTCGAATCAGTCCGAATACATAGACCGGCAAGGTGGTGCTACCAGGTCCGGATACGAATTGGGTGATCACGACATCGTCGAGCGACATCGTGAGTGCCAGCAAACCTCCGCCCGCTACTCCAGGGGCGATGAGAGGAAGCGTGACATATCGAAATGATTTCCAACGACTCGCATAAAGGTCGAGAGCGGCTTCCTCAAGTCCCTCATCCATACCGGCAAGCCGCGCCCTGACCACCACCGACACGAAGCTGATGTTGAATGCCACGTGGCTGATGACAATGGTGCCGATGCCCTTCGTCATCTGAATACCAAACATTACGTCCAACGCGTTGAAGAACTGCGAGAAAAAAATCAGCAGCATCACGGCCATCGTGACATCCGGAATGATGATCGGGAGATAGAGCAACGCATCGAAAATCCGTTGGCTCCGGAACTTTGCCCTTTCGAGGGCAAGCGCTGCCATGGTGCCGAGGATCACCGAAATTACGGTTGATATCAGCGCGACCTTGAGAGAGATCTTAAGAGCGTTCTGGAGAGGATGATTGTTGGCGAAATCTCCATACCAATGGAGGGTAAATCCCCCCCATCTGCCTACGTTCCTGCTGTTGCTGAAGGAGAAGAAGACAAGTACGAGAATCGGAAGATAGAAGAACGCGTAGATAATCGCGGCATTGGCGGTGAGCAAAGCTCGAGCTGTGCCTCGCGGCTGAGCGGTGGTGCTCACAGCGTGCGACCTCCCTTTCGGAAGTAGATAATGGTGAAGCCGAGCATCACGACCATCAGCACCGTGGACAGCGCTGCTCCAAAGGGCCAGTTTCTCGCCGTGAGGAACTGGGTGACGATGTAGCTACCCAATAGCGTGGTCTTCGCACCACCAAGGATCTCGGGAGTGACGAACGCTCCCAGACTGGGAACGAAGGTGAGAATCGAACCCGCGATCACGCCGGGCATCGACAGTGGGAGAAGGACCCGCCGGAACGACTGCCAACTCGACGCGTAGAGGTCGCGAGCGGCCTCCACGAGGCCCATATCGATTCGCTCGATGGCGGCGTAAAGCGGCAGGATCATAAACGGCAGATATCCGTAGACGAGACCAATCAACACCGCGCTCGGGGTGAAGAGAAGTCGGGTCTCACCCATTCCGAGCGAGTCTGTCAATCGTGAGACCGGGCCACCGCTGCCCAACAACACCCGCCAAGCATACGTTCGCACCAAAAAGTTGGACCAAAAAGGGATCATCACGAAAACAAGCAGGATGTTGCGGATCGCCGGTTTTCTTGTCGCGAGGAAATATGCGAACGGGTAGGCCGCGACGAGACAAACGACGGTGGTGATGAGAGCCAGCCAAACCGAACGAACCAGGATGCTTCTGACGATCGGATTGCTCAGCTTTCTGTAAGCCTCCAAATTCCAGCCAGACAAATCTGTCCCGCCGAAACGATTTCTCGTGGCGAACGAGTACACCACCACGATCACGAGCGGCACGATGAAGAACATGATGAGGTAGGCGTAGGCGGGGAGCGCCATGACGAAGCCGCGACGCGATGCCGCTTTCTCGGCGGCCCGCTCGAATGCAATAGTGGCTACGGAGGTATGGGCATCGTCAGGTCTCTCCGGCTGCACGTCCGGGGCCGGCGGCGTGAGTGAGGCCGTCATGTCAGCCTGCCACCACGGCGATTGCGTCCTCGCGCCATGACACGCTGACTTCCTCGCCAACGCCAGGGCGTACCGAGCCCGGCTTGTTTTCCTCGCGAACGTCGATCTCCATCCAGTCGAGACCGACCTTGTAGACGATCGAGTTACCGAGATAGGTAACCAAACGGATCACCCCGTCGACATTGGACCTGCCGGTTTCGGCCACTCCCCGGGGCCCGACCATTGCCCGCTCGGGCCTGAGGATCACAGCAACCGAGGTGCCTACCGGGTGATCAGTCGGCACTGGAACCCGAGCTCCGTTGGCCAGGCACACGATGTTTGTCTCGGCGACCGTGCCCTCGAGCAGGTTGGTCTGCCCGATGAAATCGGCCACAAACCGGTTGACCGGCCTTTCGTAGATCGCCTCAGGAGGATCAACCTGAAGCAACTGACCGTCATGCATCACCCCGATGCGGTCACTCATGGTGAGAGCCTCCTCCTGATCGTGAGTGACGAAGACGAAGGTGATACCCACCTCACGTTGGAGGCTCTTCAACTCGCCCTGCATCTCCTGGCGGAGTTTCAGGTCCAACGCCCCAAGCGGCTCATCCAGAAGCAGGACCTTCGGTCGGTTGACCAACGCTCGAGCCAGTGCGATGCGCTGCTGCTGGCCACCCGACAATTGCGTCGGCTTGCGTTTGGCCATGGCCCCAAGCCTCACCATCTCGAGAGCCTCACCGGTGCGCTCGGCGATCTCGGCCTTCGGCACCTTCTGCATTTTGAGGCCGAACCCGACGTTTTCGATGATGTTGAGATGCGGGAACAACGCGTAGTTTTGGAAAACGGTGTTGACCGGCCGCTTGTTGGGGGGAAGAGTTCCAACTTCGTTGCCAAAGATCTTGAGACTGCCTTCGGTCGGGAATTCGAGCCCCGCAATCATTCGCAACGTGGTGGTCTTTCCGCACCCGGACGGACCGAGCAATGCGAAGAATTCGCCATCGGCGATGTCGAGGTCGATCGCGTCGACGGCGGTGACATCCCCGAAGCGCTTCGTGATCCCTCTGATACCAACGGCGGGTGATTCGATCGACATCAGGCTGTCCCCCAGCTGTATGACTGTTTCACCAAACGGAGGTAACTGAACACCTCGCTGTTCTTCACACCCGGAATCGAGCGGACGTGTTCGTTCACCACTTGGAGAAGATGGTCTGGATCGGTGCACACGACCTCCACCAAGATGTCGTAACGACCTGCGGCAATCACCACATAGCTGGCCTCCACCAGATCGGATAATTGATCAGCAACCTTCGTGACATCGTTGTCGACCCCGATGCCGATCATCGCTTGATATCCGAGCCCAAGAGCCGCCGGATCGGTGACAGCCACGACTTGCACCACCTCGCTCTCGACGAGCCGGTTCACTCTCTGCCGCGTGGCGGCCTCAGACAGCCCAACCCGAGGAGCCAGATGCGAGTAGGGAATCCGCCCTTCGACCTGGAGTTCGCGAATGATCGACTTGTCGGTGTCGTCTAGCTTCAGCGCCTCCAACTCAGGATCCGATCCGCGACATCGTCTCGGTCAGCACCGTGCGAAGGGTCTGGTTGATGAAATCGAATTCGTCTTGGCCGGCGGTGAGGGGAGGCGAGAGTTGGATCACAGGCTCTCCCCGATCGTCGGCGCGACAAATCAGCCCGAGCTCCAGCAATCGGAGTGACACGAAGCCGCGAAGTAAATCGTGAGCCTCGTCATGACCGAATGTCTCCTTCGTCGCTTGGTCCTTCACCAGCTCGATGCCGTAGAAATAGCCGGCCCCACGGACCTCACCGACTATGGGAAGATCAGACAGATCGTCCAAGGCTGCTCTGAAGGCCGATTCGTTGTCGAGCACGTGTTGACACAGGCTCTCTCTTTCGAACACATCGAGGTTGGCCAGCGCCACAGCACACCCCACAGGATGGCCGGCGAAGGTGATTCCGTGAAGAAAGTCCTCGCCCTCGGCATCGGTGAACGGCTCAGCGAGGCGATCGCTGGCGATGAGAGCGCCCATGGGGGAATAGCCGGAAGTGAGTCCCTTGGCACAGGTGATCATGTCGGGCAAGTAACCAAACCGATCACAGCCGAACATGTGGCCCAGCCGACCGAAGGCGCAAATGACCTCATCGGACACGAGCAAGACGTCGTAGCGATCGCAGATCTCGCGCACTCGCTGGAAATACCCGTCAGGAGGCACGAAGCAGCCACCAGAATTCTGGACCGGTTCCAGGAACACGGCCGCCACGGAATCTGGGCCTTCGCGAAGAATCATCTGCTCGATGTCGTCGGCACACATCATATTGCAGGCGTCGAGGTGGCCGCACAGATGACACCGGTAGTGGTTGGTGTTTGCCACCTTTCGGGCGCCCGGGACGAGGGGCTCGAACGGTGTGCGTATGTCGGCAAGACCGGTGATCGACAACGCTCCGAAACTCGTGCCGTGGTACGCCAAGTGTCGGCTGATCACCTTGTGTTTCCCGGGTTTGCCGATAGCCCTGAAATACTGACGGGCCAGCTTCCACGCAGATTCGACGGCATCTGAACCACCGGTGGTGAAGAAGACTCGATTGAGATCACCAGGCGCATAATCGGCCAGCCGCTTGGCCAACTCGATGGCTTTCGGGTGAGCGTAGGTCCAGATCGGGAAGTAGGCGAGTTTCTCAGCCTGCGTCGCCGCTGCTTCAGCCAACTCACGGCGGCCATGACCAACTTGACTCACGAATAGTCCGGCCAGGCCGTCGAGATAACGGTTTCCTTGATCGTCCCACACGTAGCACCCGTCGCCGTGGTCGATGATGCGGGTGTGCTCAGGAGTTTCACCAATGTTGGTGAAATGCCCCCAGAGATGCCGGTGGGAGTATTCGATCAGTTCCTGATGCTGCATGCGAGTCCCGGTCGTGTGAGTCTGTGCTGATTCAACACCATAAGTGACGCCTACGCAACCGAATCCGTCGAAGTAGTAGCTATTGACTACTGTATCACTTGCATAGATAGCACTTTCCGCTTGATTCTTGTTATCCCAGCCGCGAGTATGTGATGCACAGCACGCAGTCGAATCCATAGGAGGATCACCGTGGCCAACGGCAATTTCATCGGCGGCAACTGGCGTCCAGCACGAGACGGCGCGACCGACTCCGTAATCAACCCCGCTACCGGGGCATCTCTGGGCACCGCGCCATCCAGTGACGCCTCCGATGTCGACGACGCAGTGCAGTCGGCCAAGGCCGCCTTTGCCGACTGGTCGGGCAAGACCCCGCGTGAGCGCAGCGAGATTCTCCATAAGGTTGCCGACGCCGTCGAGGAAAACCTCGACGAGTTGAGTCGGATCGAATGCGAAAACGTCGGCAAGCCTGTGTCGATCATCGAATTCGAGATGGATCTCACCCTCGACAACTGGCGTTTCTTCGCCTCCGCATGTCGATTCCTCGAGGGGAAGGCCGCCGGCGAATACATGGAGGGCTACACGTCGATGATCCGCCGCGATCCGCTCGGCGTCATCGGCTCGATCGCCCCGTGGAACTACCCGCTCAACATGGCCACCTGGAAGCTCGGGCCGGCCCTCGCGGCCGGAAACACCGTGGTCCTAAAGCCATCGGAACTCACCCCCTACTCGGCCATGAAGTTCGCCGAGATCACAGCCGACATTCTCCCGCCGGGAGTGGTCAACGTCGTATGCGGACGAGGCGACACGGCCGGAGTCGCGCTCTGCCAACACCCCGACATCGCCATGGTGTCGATCACTGGAAGCGTCGGAGCGGGCAAGTCGGTGGCCCGGACCTCAGCCGAGTCGCTCAAGCGCGTTCATCTCGAACTGGGCGGGAAAGCGCCGGTGATCGTGTTTGACGATGCCGACATCGAGGCCGTGGTGGCCAATCTCACCGAGACCGCCTTCTACAACTCTGGGCAGGACTGCACCGCACCCTGTCGCGTCATCGCCGGTTCGAAGATTCACGACGATTTCGTGGCTCGCCTCACCGACTCAGTGGCCGGCGTCAGCACGGGCGACCCGATGGACCCCGACACTGCCATGGGGCCTGTCATCTCGGATGCTCATCTCGCTCGGGTCAGTGGATATGTCGACCGGGCCCGCGAGGCCGGCGCCGAAGTCACCGTCGGCGGCGGCTCCCGCGAAGGCGACGGCTACTTCTACGAACCGTCGGTGGTGGTGGGCGTCCGCCAGGATTCGGAGATTGTTCAGCGAGAGGTGTTCGGCCCAGTCATCACCGTGCAGCCGGTTCCCGACGAGGAAACGGCACTCGCGTGGGCCAACGATGTCGACTACGGACTCGCCGCCAGCGTGTGGACCTCCGATGTGGGCCGCGCCATGAGGATGAGCAAGGCTCTCCAATTCGGCACCGTCTGGGTCAACGACCACATTCCGATCGTGTCGGAAATGCCCCACGGCGGATTCAAGAATTCTGGCTACGGCAAGGACATGTCGATGTATGCCGTAGAGCACTACACCGAGGTCAAACACGTCATGATCAAGCACTGATCCGACACCTCGAATCATGACCACTCCCAGTTGGGCACTCGAAGCCCTCAGCAACGCCCGCCCCGCAGCCTTTTGGCCCCACCAGCCTGGGGCTCCCGAGGAGGGCACGCCGCTGAGGGGCAGGTCAACCGCTGATCTGGTCGTGGTTGGTGGCGGGTTCACGGGATTGTGGACGGCAATCCAGGCGCTCGAAGATGATCCACAACTTTCGGTATTGGTGCTCGAAGCCGAGGTTTGCGGCTTCGGAGCCAGCACCCGCAACGGGGGTTTCTGCGACTCTTCGCTCACCCACGGGCTTTTCAACGGACTGTCGCACTGGCCCGACGAGATGCCGACCCTCAACAGGCTCGGTCGAGAGAACCTCGACGGCATCGAGGCAACCCTGCAACGCCACGACATTGACGCCGATTTCCACCGTCGCGGTGAGATCAGTGTTGCAACCGAGCAGTGGCAAGTCGACGAACTCACAGAAGGTGCTACCGAATTCGCTCGGGCGGGTGACGACTTCGAATTGCTCGACTCCGCCGGCGTGAGAGCGCTGGTCGATTCCCCTACATATATGGGTGGGCTGGTGATCCGACGCGACTCCGCTTTAGTCGATCCGGCCAAACTCGTGTGGGGTTTGCGGTCCGCTGCCGAAGACTTGGGCGCCACGTTCCACGATCGATCGAAGGTCACCGGAATCTCAGCTGAGGGCAATTCTCTCGTTGTGTCCACCGCCAACGGTTCGGTCACGACAGATCGGGTGGTTGTGGCCACCAACGCCTACAACCCGCCGGTTCGTCGAATCCGCCGCCACGTGATCCCGGTCTACGACCACGTGCTCATGACCGAACCGCTCTCCGCCGATCAGATGGCATCAATTGGCTGGTCTGGCCGTGAAGGGGTTGGAGACGCGTCCAACCAATTCCACTACTACCGACTCAGCGCAGACGACCGAATTCTCTGGGGCGGCTACGACGCCTCCTATCACTTCAACAACGGCGTCGATCCCAAGTTCGAAAATTCCGACACCATCCACAAGATGCTCTCGGAGCACTTTTTCACTACGTTCCCCCAGTTGGAGGGGCTGCGATTCACTCATCGTTGGGCCGGGCCGATCGCCACTACCTCGCGGTTCACCGCAACTTGGGGCACGAGCTTCAAAGGTCGATTGGCGTGGGCAGTTGGGTATACCGGCCTGGGGGTAGGAGCAAGCCGATTTGGGGCGAGAGTGGCGCTCGACATTGTCCAAGGCCGCTCCACCGAGCGAACCCAACTGGCAATGGTGCGCAAAAAGCCGTTCCCGTTCCCGCCCGAACCGTTGCGTTGGGGTGCGGTCGCCGTAACACGCAAGGCGATCCAGAACGCCGACGCCAACCAGGGGCGCCGCGGCCCATGGCTCAAATTGCTCGACCGATTCGGTATTGGTTTCGATTCCTGAGGAGAACGATCATGAACGGTGAAGAGCAGCCAGACACCAAATACCGCGAGCGATCACTCTGGCTGGAATCCCAGCCAGAGTCGTTGGCGCCGCGGCCCGCTCTCGATGGCGACACCGACGTTGATGTGGCAATAGTTGGCGGTGGCTACACAGGTCTATGGACCGCCTACTACCTCCTGTCAGCCGACCCGACGCTTCGCGTTCTGGTGATCGAGCGCGACATTGTGGGGTTCGGAGCATCTGGTCGCAACGGCGGATGGTGCGTCGGCGAAGTGGCCGGCGGCTACGACTCCATGGTGCGGGCCGCCGATCACGATTCCGCAGTGAGAATGGTTCGAGCGGCGATGGAATCGGTCGATGAAGTCGGGCGAGTCGCGGCAGCGGAAACCATCGATTGCGACTTCGTCAAGGGCGGCACCGTGCGCGTCGCTCGCAATGGAGCGCAACTGCGTTTGCAGGCCAACGAAGTCGAACACGACCGATACCTTGGGTTCGACGAATCAGACCTTCGCAAACTCAGCGTCGACGAGGCGAAATCGCGGCTCAACGCCACCGACGTTCTCGGCGGACTGTTCTTCGCCCACACGGCGAGGTTGCAGCCCGCTCGCCTTGTGCGTGGTCTGGCCGAAGCAGTCGAGCGGCTCGGCGGACGCATCGTGGAGTCAACGGCGGCGACTGCGATCGAATCCGGATCCGTCAGCACGGAGCGCGGGCGCGTGAAGGCCGACATCGTGGTTCGTGCCACTGAGGGATACACGAAAAGCCTCAACGGCCATGCCCGCACAATGGTGCCGCTCTACTCGCTCATGGTCGCCACCGAGCCGCTCGACCAAAATGTATGGGACGACATCGGCCTGGCCCAACAGGAGACGTTCTCCGACGACCGCCACCTTGTCATCTACGGTCAGCGAACAGCCGACAATCGGATCGCCTTTGGTGGCCGCGGCGCGCCCTATGGATACGCGTCACGAATCGACGAAACCATCGAGCGGCGCTCGAAGATG
>JBDNJK010000054.1:0-15917 GCA_041687805.1 Acidimicrobiales bacterium | reverse complement strand
CGTGTCGGCTGACAGTGTCTCGGTAGCGGAGGCGGCAGTGATGAGGCGCTGCAGCGGTCCGGATGTGAACAAGTCACCAACCTGATTCTTGGCCACGTCCACCCCGTCGCGGTGAACGCTCACGCAGCGCGACACAGGCATGGCGGGGTTGGCCAGAACGGATTGGATGGACCGGCCGAGCATGGTGTCGGCGGTGGGACGCCGCAACCAACCGGGAGTTCGTCGAACGCTCAGCAACGGTGTGCCCGCGGAGTTGCTCACCGACGCGGACTCGACGGCGTGGCCGGGATCGGAGGCGCTGTCGGCCCGCGAAGTCAGAGTGAAGCTGGCAATCACGCCTGCTAGAAGAATCAGAGGAAGAATGAACCGGCGCATGGCCCCCGCAGGTTAGGCCGTGGAAGGTGCCCGGTAGCGATGCGGGCGAAGATCAGTTTGTATCGTCAGGTTGTACGGCCGCTCGAACGAACTCTCTCACGTGTTGCAAACGGCGTTCCAATGCCTCATCGCTGAGGGGATCGCGTCCCAACAAGCCGGAGATGAATGTGGCGTCGCTGAAGTAGGAGAGCAGAGCGCCATAGCCGGTTATGAGAAGTTGCTCTGGGTCGTGACGCCGGAAATGGCCAGCATCCATTTCCTGCCGAAAGTAGTCGGCGGCACGGGCGAACAACGGTTGCAGCGCGATCCCGAGATCTACGTGGCTGCTCTCACGATCGGCGAGTGCCTCACGCCGGACAATTCTCACGAACTCGGGATTCTCACGAAAGAACTCGAACCCCGCCGTGAGCACATGGTCGACCTTCTGCCACCCGTAGGCCTGGTCGTCGGTGACGGCCTGCTCGACTCGTTGGTACCACTCGGCGAGAGCCCGTTCGTACACCTCGGTGTACATGAGCTCCTTGGAGGGGAAGTGGTGAAGAAGGCTTTGCCTCCTGATTCCGACGATGGCAGCGATGTCGTTGAGGGACGTGCCCTCGAATCCGCGCTCGGCGAAAAGCCTCTGAGCGGCCACCACTATGGCGTCTTTGGTAGGCGTCTCGATCACCGTCGCATCGTAGTGTGACGTGTGGAGATAGGGTCACTTTCGATATCGACACGGAGGACCGATGACCGATCTCGACCAGCGCGCCGTCAACATGATTCGCGGTATCGCCATGGATGGTCCCAACGCCGCAAAATCGGGGCATCAAGGCACCGCCATGGCGCTTGCCCCCCTGGCCCATGTCCTGTTCACACGAGTGATGAACTACGACGCAAAGTTCCCGGCATGGCCTGACCGGGACCGATTTCTTTTGTCGGGAGGCCACGCATCGATCCTGCAATACGCCCTGCTCTACATGGCTGGTTTCGGTCTGAACATCGACGACCTTCGCGATTTCCGCCAGTGGGATTCCGCTACCCCCGGGCATCCGGAAGTCGGTCACACGGCAGGAGTGGAAGCCACCACCGGGCCGTTGGGGCAGGGAATCGGAAACATGGTTGGTATGGCCATGGCCGAGGAACAACTTCGGGCCCGGTTCGGCGCAGAGATTTTTGATCATCACGTCTTCGCCACCTGCGGCGACGGAGATCTGTCAGAGGGCGTCAGCCACGAAGCTGCCTCTCTCGCTGGTCATCTGGGCCTCGGCCGCATCGTGTTGTGCTACGACGACAACCACATCACCATCGATGGTCCAACCGAGCTCGCGCTGTCTGACAACGCCCCGGAGCGTTTTCGTGCCTATGGGTGGCATGTCGAAGAGTTGGGTGAGGCTGGCGACGACCTTGATGAACTCGAACGCGGTATTCGACGGGCAATGGCCGTCACCGACAAGCCATCTCTCGTTGTTGTGCGAACCCACATTGGAACGCCGGCGCCAGAGTCCCATGACACATCCGGGGCCCACGGATACGCAATTTTCGACGAGGAAATTGCCGCGACAAAGACAAAGATGGGCCTCCCCGCCAACGAGACGTTCTACGTCGATGAAGATGCTTTGGAGATGTATCGAGCGGCTGGAATCCGCGGCCGAAATATGCGGCAGTCGTGGCAAGAACGTCTCGACGGTTACTCCGGAGATCGTTCGCAACTCGATGCGTGTCTCGGTGGGCGTGGCATCGCCGGGTGGACAGACGTGCTGCCTACCTGGGAGCCGGGCGACTCCGTCGCCACGAGGAAGGCATCCAACGCAGTCCTCCAATCGCTCATAGATGTGGTGCCCGGACTCACCGGAGGTGGTGCGGATCTCACCGGCAACACCGGCACGGTAATCAAGGGCGCTGGCGTCTTTTCGCCCGAAGATCGCAGCGGCAGACAAATCTATTTCGGAGTGAGAGAGCACGGAATGGGTGCAGTCGCCAACGGCATGGCGTTGCATGGTGGGGCGATTCCGGTGGTCGGCACATTCCTTGTATTCTCCGACTACATGCGAGGCGCTGTGCGTGTCGCAGCAATGTCGAACGCCCACACCATCTTCGTGTGGAGCCACGATTCGGTTGGTGTGGGTGAAGATGGCCCGACCCATCAGCCAGTCGAACAAATCGCCGCGCTTCGAGCCATCCCAAACTTGCGAGTGATTCGACCGGCCGATGCCAACGAGGTCGTCGCGTCGTGGAGAGTCGCACTAGAGGGATCGGGGCCGGCAGCGCTAATTCTCACTCGACAAAACGTGCCTGTGCTTGAAGGCACCTCCGTCGACGGCGTGTTCTCCGGTGCCTACGTGCTCAGAGAGCCGACCGATGCGACCATCACGCTGGTCGGAACCGGAAGCGAGGTGTCGCTGTGTGTGCAAGCAGCCGAGCTTCTGGCTGACTCGGGAATCATTGCCCGGGTGGTTTCGTTCCCTTGTTGGGAGCAGTTCGAAATAATGACCACTGAATACCAAGAATCTGTATTGCGAAGGGATCTGCCCTCGTTGGCTGTGGAAGCCGGCGTGTCAATGGGCTGGCACAAGTGGGTCGATGATGTCGTTTCGATCGATCGATTTGGTGCCTCGGCCCCCGGATCGAAAGTCATGACAGAACTCGGCATGAGTGCTGAGAATGTTGCTCGCCGAGCCGTGGAAATCCTCAATAAATCAGTCTGAGTACCTCCCGTAACGTTCAACGGAGAACCGAATGTCGAACTTGCACAGTGTCTTTTCAGATCAAGGCCAGAGCCCATGGCTAGACAACATCCGGCGCGGCTGGATCACCGGTGGCCAACTCGATGAGTGGGTCCACCGTGGGGTGCGAGGCCTCACATCAAATCCTTCGATTTTTCAGAAGGCAATACAGGGATCCGCCGAGTACGACGATGAGTTTCGTCGTGCCATCACCGACGGGCTCGACGTGGAGGCCTCCTACTGGAAGCTCGTCACGTCCGATATTCAGGCAGCGCTCGCCATCTTGCGTCCGGTCTACGACGAATCTGATGGTGTCGACGGCTACGTGTCTGTCGAGGTAGATCCCGGGTTGGCGCGCGACTCTGCGGGCACCGAAGCCGCAGCCCGCCACCTTCACGAGGCCATCGACGAGCCAAACGTCTACATCAAGATTCCTGCAACGGCCGAGGGCTTGGCCCCGATCCAGACGATGATTTCCGAGAAGCGCAGTGTCAACGTCACACTCATATTCTCTCTTGTTCGATATGGCGAGGTCATGGAGGCCTACATCTCCGGACTCGAATCGGCCGATGGAGACTTGTCGAGGGTGTCGAGCGTCGCGTCGTTCTTCATCAGCCGGCTCGATGTCGAAATCGACCGCCGACTCGATGCCATAGGCACACCCGAGGCACTCGAGCTTCGCGGTCGGGCCGCAGTCGCGAGCGGGCAACTCGCGTACGAGGCATATCAGCAGACATTCAGCGGTCCGAGGTGGGAGTCGCTCGCATCACGTGGAGCGCGCCGTCAACGTCCGTTGTGGGCGTCGACCTCCACAAAGAACCCGGCATACCCAGACACGCTCTACGTCGACTCGCTCATCGGGCCCGACACCGTCAACACATTGCCCGACAAGACGCTCGAAGCATTCGAGGACCATGGCACCGTCGCACGCACGATCGACGCAAATATCGAAGAGGCACGCCGCGTGATGTCAAGGCTCGCAGCGGTCGGCGTCGACATCAACGACGTAACGCGAACGCTGGAGTCTGAGGGTGTTGCGTCGTTTGCGAAGAGCTTCGACGAACTGATCGGTGCTCTCGGTGAGAAGGCCAAAGGTTTCGCCTGGCCATAGTTGCGGTACAGTAACGGTGCCTCGGGGCATGTGAGGCCAAGCAAGCCGACCTGCATCAGTGTTCGTTCCGGTGATGAACGGCGCTGAGCAGCCGCACCGCCATGTCGGTGTGACCGCCCGACCCAATCTGCATGGCAGACGTGTGATGCGTCTCGACGCTGAGGAGATGGCTGTAGCCACAGAGACCAGATGGACACCCACGACACCCGATGAGCTGGACCTAGTCGTTCAAAGCCACATCGATGGCGGGGCTTCCACAGACCAAATTGAATATCTAGATGCGCACCACGACCGGTGGGTGGCCTCACTCTGGAGGTTGCTCGATGTCGCTGAGCGTCATCTCGAGTCGGCTCGACACGACTTACAGGGCTCGGTGCGCAGCGTCGTGCTCGCCGACCTCGACAATGAGTGCTTCAAGATCGACGATGTACTTACATCGCTGATCGGCCCCGCGGATGAGTCGGAGCTCTCAACCACAGTTCCCGGCACCTCCGCCATCGAAAAGCCCGTGGCCCCCGGGATAGCCCAACTGCAGCTCTCCAGAACCGACGGTCGAATCGTTGCGTGGTCGGCCGGTCTCAATGCGCGCCCACGGCCGGAATCCGACGTCCTCGAACATGTTAAGGCTCTTGGCGGCGGTGGTATCGAGTGGGACGAACATGGCACGCTCAAGATCCCCGGCTTGGGCAGGGCCGACACAGTGTCGGCGCCCCTCTCGTCGGCCATTGGTTGGTTGGTGGCGCTTGGAACCACCGGTGACGACGAAACGGTCGGTCTGAGCGCCACGTGGATGGGCCTGGCAGCGGCGATAGCGGTGGATCTTGTTGCTCAGGGACGAGTCATTCCCCAGGTGATTCAGTCCAAGCGGGGTAGGCGTGAGAATGCCGACGGCCAAGTCAAGTGCCGCGTCAGATGGTTGCCGGCACTCGTCGATCCAAAGATGTTCGACGAACTGGTTTCGTGTGTGCCAGGCGCAGTGATGGTCAACAACCGAGATCAGAACCCAGAGAAGTTCACCGCTGCGGTCCTGGGAGATCTCACCCATTCCATCGTCTCGACTGCGGCCGGGCAGATCGCCGCGACGGCAAGTCCACCCGAGATTCTGAGCAAATCCGACATGGGCGAGGCGGTTCTGTCCAATCTCGCCGGGCAGGCTTTCCTAGCGCCCCGCGCACTTGCCGGGGAGACCGTGAGGAAGCTCCAGTCGTGGGTAGCGACTGTTTCCGGTTCGGCCAGTTGCCAACTCGTGGTGCAACTCGATCCGCCCGATGAATCTGAAGCGTGGCACGTAGCAGTCCACGCCCCTGGCCCCGAAGGAGGGCTTGAGCCAGTTGAGGTGGCGGTCACCACCGGATCGAAGTCAAGATCCTCCGAGGTCGGTGGACAACTGACCCGGCTGGAACGACTCTTCCCCGAATTGCTTCGTCTCGGCGGTAGGCGACGTGGAGAAGTTGTCCTATCGCAAAACGAGGCGTGGCAACTCATGACCATCACCGGCGACATTTTGTCGGCGTCTGGGTATGACGTGCGGGTTCCGGCACTCTCGCGCAAGAAAGCGACACCTTCTCTTCGACTCACGGCAGAGGACGCTCAATCCACTGTGGTCGGAGCTCAGCAATTGGCCGACGTCAGGTGGTCGGCCGTCTTCGATGACGTCGAGTTGACCGCTGCGGAAATTTCGAAACTGGCCGCCGAAGCTCGACCCCTCGTCAAGTCTCGGGGCAAGTGGGTGGAGATCGACAAGGCCGACTTGGTCGAGGCCGCGGCTGCTCTGGCTGAGCGCGCCGACAAGACCCGTTTGTCGGGTGCCGACATGCTTCGTCATGCCCTCGGCCTGGAAGGCTCACCGCTTTCCGGTGGCATATCGCTCATGGGTGACGGCTGGGCCGCGGACCTACTCCGCAGCGTGGAGGCACTTCCCGAGAACCCACCCACTCGTCCGCCGGGATTCGAAGGTGAACTTCGGACATACCAAGCCGATGCGCTTGCCTGGCTCGACTTTCTCGATGGCGCTGGCCTTGGCGGCTGCTTGGCGCTCGACATGGGGCTGGGCAAGACCCCGACTCTTCTTGCCAACTTGTTGACAGCCGAGAGCGGCACGCCATCATTGGTCATCGCGCCACCGGCCGTCGTCGGCAACTGGGCCACCGAAGCCCGTCGATTCGTTCCGGGCCTCAAGGTGCTTGTTCACCATGGCGCGAGCCGTCGACACGACGCCGAACTGAGAAGGTCTGTGGCGGAGGCCGATCTTGTCATCACTACCTATGGAACAGCAGTGCGAGACATCGAGGAGATCGCCGACATCGACTGGTGGAAGGTGGTTCTTGATGAAGCTCAGGCCATCAAGAATCCGGCCGCGGATACGTCACGCCAACTGCAACGCATCGGCGCACGTACCCGCGTTGCCCTGACTGGAACACCGATTGAGAATGGCCTGGGTGACCTCTGGGCCATCATGAACTGGGCCAACCCCGGCCTACTCGGTGATAGGTCAGCATTCATCTCACAGCTCACACCAGACAACAAGCGCAAATCCGATGGTGAAGATGCGCTCCGTGCTCTCAACGGCCTTCTCGTCTATCGACGCACCAAGTCGGAGCCGATGATTGCGGCCGAGCTCCCAGACCGAATCGACGAACTTGATCAATGTGCCATGACCACGGAGCAGATCGGTCTCTACCAGGCCGTGGTCGACACGCTCGTTGTCGACGCGCAGACCAAGGATCCCGGAACCCCTGAACGCAAGGGAGCGGTGCTCGCGGCGATCACGGCCTTGAAGCAGATTTGCAATCATCC
Source organism: Acidimicrobiales bacterium (assembly GCA_041687805.1). Lineage (GTDB taxonomy): Bacteria > Actinomycetota > Acidimicrobiia > Acidimicrobiales > Aldehydirespiratoraceae > SZUA-87. Next base: position 8,930 of record JBDNJK010000054.1, on the reverse strand, counting down.
CGTCAACTACCAGGACGACGACAAGCCCCTCGAAGGTCGTTCCGGCAAATTGGCGCGACTCAACGAGATCGTCGAGAACGTCTACGCCTCGGGTGAGAAACTGCTCGTGTTCACACATTTTGCCACGTGGGGGGTGAAGCTGGCCGAGTATCTGTCAGATCGACACGGTGTCCCAGTGTCGTGCTATCACGGTGGACTGTCCCGTGGCGCAAGAGATCGAATGGTCGACGACTTTCAAGCGATGGAAGGTGCCGGAGCGATGGTCCTGTCGCTCAAGGCCGGTGGGACCGGCCTCAACCTCACTGCGGCCAACCACGTCGTTCTCTACGATCGTTGGTGGAATCCCGCGGTCGAAGATCAAGCACGAGATCGCGTGTGGAGAATCGGCCAAACCAACACGGTGATATGTCATCGTTTGGTATGCCCGGGCACGGTTGACGAACGAGTCGAAGAGGTGGTGTCCGGTAAGCGGCACATCGCCGATGTCACGCTGCCCAAGTCGAGTTCGATCGGAGATCTGGATGCGGATCAGCTACGTCAAGTGTTCGGCATCGACGAGGGTGGCCTACTCGACCTCGAGTCGATCGATGGAGAGGTAGCACCGGCATGAACGCATCATCGGCCAACGAAAATCATTCGGCATCAGACAGAAACTCTGAACATCACGGGCACAGCTCCAAAAAACGTGGCAAGCGCAAGGGCAAGTCACGTCAAAAGGGCCAGTCACCTACTGATATGTCGAAGTTTTGGGGTGATTCGGACACGCTTCCCGAACGGATCGACCACGTCCACTCCTCACCCGACGTCTCTGCCATGGTCAGATCGCTCGGGCGCATGCCCATTCCGCCCCACGAAGTTGCCGCGGAGCATTCCTTGAAATTGGTCTACCAACGAGCAGGAATATTGGCTTCGGCGCTGGTCAAGGCGAGCGGACTCGACGATGAGGGCGATCAGTAATCGGAATACCAGGCGTCGTCCGATGGCGGTGCGAGATCCTGGCCACCGGTGAGGAACGCAGGACGGCAAAATTGCGTCGCCGCCAAGCAAAGCCTCTCGAACCGCGAACGGGCTGTGGTTGCAAGTGCGCTGGTTCTCGCGGCGCCGGATGCCGGTAGACAATCACCCCACACGGCCCTACCGGCCATGAAACCGCTGCATCCACTTCGACCAGCGGATTCAACTTGGCGAACAAACTGATCGATCGGATCGCCGCCGGAGAGAACCGCCCACGGTTGACTGAGTGATTCGTCAAGTTCGGCGCAGGCATCATCGAGTTGCGCCTGATCAGCCAAGGCTGTGTCGGCCAGGGGAAACTGCATCTTCATGATGTCTGCTCCCAGAGGAGACAGTTGACGTGCAGTATCCACGACAAGGGAGCGGCGATCAGTTGATGGGTCGCGACCTGTGGCCACGTTGTAAAGCATCGGCTCGAGGAACAGCGGAATGTCGGCCGACGCGCACTCGGTCACCACAGACCTGATGGTCTCGCGCTGGCGTGCCGCGGCGTCGCCTGAGTCGGGGTGGTAGAAGATCAACAACTTGACCGCATCGGCTCCTACCCGTGATGCCTTTTCCACCGACCAGCCGTCGAGCAGCGTCGTGGCACGCGACTCAGGATCTCCCAGATATCCCTGTGCCTCCAGGGCGGTCATGAAACCTGTGTCTCTCGGAAGTCCACCCGATGCAATAGCAGGCAACAACCCGTAGACAGGGTCGAGCATGGCGCCGGAGGCGAGGTCAGCCATAGCGCGAAGTACGTCGAGCTTTATCGACGAGAGTTGCCGGGGCGTGACGCTTGAGGGGTCGGACGGTGCCACGACGGCCCGCAAGGAATCACGGTGGTCGATGGCGAGAATCTTGAAGATGCCGTCGGCATCGGCGAGTCGCGCCAAGCGGCGTACTCGGCCGAGGGCAATGATGTTTCTGTGATCTGGCATTCCGGTCATGGCCGGACTCGGGGCAGGTCCCATCCGAAAGCATCCCAATCACTTTCGATCCATGTGTGGTCGGAATGGAAACATGGCGGAGTGGCCCGCTCACCATCGATGGGCTCACCTGCCAAGTAGTTGAGGAAGAACATGTGCCCGCCGGGGCTGGCCGCGGTTGAGTGATATCCGCGCGGCACTATCACGAGGTCCTCATCTCCCGCGGTGTGTGTTTCGTCGAAATCTTCCTCGTCTCGCCAGTTGCGATGCATGGCAAAGCCGACGGAGGGGTCGAGACGGAAATAGTAGATCTCCTCCAAGTAGGGAGATCCATCGCGCCCGTCGTGACAATGAGGGGGCCAGCCAGACCATGAGCCGCGCGGTACGTAAACCTCATAGAGAATCAGGCGTTCGGCGGCAATTGGTGGGGCAAGTATGTGGTTGACCTGGCGAAGCGCCGCTCCCCCACCCCGGACCTCGCTTTTCATCTCCGCCGGATGGATAATGCGGGCTGGGAACTTTCCCTCTGCAGGAGCGCTTCCGACGGCAAACTCAAAGCGATCGTCTGTGTTAACCACGATCTCTGTGCCGGGGGGGGCGTACACGACGGTGGGCATTTCGTCGAAGACGTCGGAACGCGACAGGAGGGTCGCCGAACCGTTCATCGTCGCGCTGCCGGCACCGCGAAGTGGCACCAAGGCGGTCTCACGGCCCGGGTTGGCAATTGTGTGGGACTGACCCGCCGGAAGGTCGATCACTGAGAACTCGAGAAAACGCCATCCCGCGGACGCTGTCGTGACCTCGTGGCGAACGACCCCGTCGCGAGGATGAAGCGTTTGATTCACGATGTCTCGACTTCCGTTACCTTCACTGGCCTGCCTTCGTTATAAGACTTCCACGCGGCAAGGCCGAGTAGTAGCGGAGCCCGACCGTCAGTTCCATCGACCGGGCTGGGCGACCCTGAAGACAGAGCCGCCAGGAACTCGTCCCACTCGTTGACATAGCTGGTGGTGTAGCGCTCGAGAAAGAAGTATGGAATTGGGGAAGCGTGTGCACCCTTCGAATCGCTGAGAATGGTGGTGGTGCTCTGCGGGTTGTCGGACGAGGCCATTCCTGCGGACCCGAACACTTCGACTCGCTGGTCGTATCCATAGACGGCCTGGCGACTGTTGTCGATCGTGGTGATTGCACCATTGGCGTGGGTCATGACCACCACGGCGGTGTCGATGTCTCCGGCAGCGCCGATCGCAGGATCGATACGAACAGCACCGACCGCGTGCACTTCCACAACGTCGGAACCGGTCACGTATCTGGCCATATCGAAGTCGTGGATCGTCATGTCGAGAAAAATGCCGCCAGACACCTTTATGTACGAAATCGGCGGCGGTGCCGGATCGCGGCTGGTAATTCTCACCAAATGCACGTCGCCGACTGCGCCGCTCTTTACAGCGTCGGCGACGGCGCGGTGGCTGGGATCGAAGCGACGGTTGAAACCGATTTGGAGGTAGGCGCCGGTGTCGGCGACGACTTCCAGAGCCCGATCGACTTCAGCCAGGTCCTGAGAGATCGGCTTTTCGCAAAATATGGCCTTGCCGGACCGTGCTGCCGCGACGATCAGGTCGACATGAGTGTCGGTGCTGGTGCAGATGGCCACAGCGTCGATAGAAGCGTCGTCGAGGATCTCATCGATGGAGGCGGCTGCATTGACACCAAATTGACTGGCTGCTTTTGACGCCGCCTCGGGGAAGACATCGAACACCGGCCCGAGCTCTGCCCCGTCGACCCGATTGGCGATCAGTTCAGCGTGCATGGAGCCAATGCGTCCGCAACCCAACACTGCGATCTTGGTGGTCATGGCTGAACCTTTCGGTGGCTGAGAGCTGGTGGCATCGGTGTGTCTCCGGCACCGAGCACAGACTGGTCGTAGTCGATGCATGCGCCGGTGAGCATTCCCGACTCGTCGGTAGCGAGATGTGCGATTGTGCGAGCAATTTCGGGGGTCTCGATGAGGCGTCCAAACGGCCGGCTAGAAGCCGCACGCTCCAACCAGCCATCGGTGGCGCCATGAAATTTCCGCTGCACCACATCCTCGGCTGGCGTGTTCATCCAACCAGGATTCAGCAAATTGACCCGGATGCCGTGGCGCATCAATTGAAACGCGAGGTTTCGAGCCATGGCGACAAGCGCCGACTTGGACGACGAATACGCGAGGAGCTCCGGCGCCCCGCCATGTCCGGCCACCGACCCAATCAACACGATCGATCCCCTGGTGCCGGCGTCGCGCATCAGCGCGGCCGCCCCTTGGGAAATCAGAGCCGGTCCCCGGACGTTGACCATCAACATTTCCTCCCAGAGCTCCGGCGAGGTGTCCCACGCGGTCCCGCGAGCGGTTGCAGCGGCACAGTTGACCACAGCGGTGGGAGCCCCGAAGTGCTCAGCAACCGTTGCTATGGCTTCCTTGCAACCATCGGCGGTGCCGACGTCGGCACTCACAAACACGGCGTGGCAGGCATCTGTCGATAACTCGGCCGCGGTGGCGCGGCCCTTGTCGGCGTTGCGACCCACGATGACCAGCCCACGCGCTCCGCGATCACGTAGCGCTTCGGCCACTGACCGGCCGAGGCCCTGCGAACCGCCGGTTATCAGGGCGACACCGTCGAGGAATGTGGGGGCAACCGGCAGGTCAAGTCTTGCTTGGGTCGACATGGTCACCATCCGATTCTTTGCTGGATCTTGCCATCTTCGTTCTCTTTACGTGCCGCCCTAACCTCGGCGCGATCTGACACCTCGGGGACACCGACTTCCCAAAAGATGCCACCATCGGTCCATTCATATGGGTCGGTCCTCAGAGCAATGACGTAGGTGCGGTCGGCATCGCGGGCACGTTGAAGTGCAGACTCCAGGTCGGCGATCGTGGTCACCGTTTCGCTCAGACAGCCTTGTGCTGCCGCGAGAGCGGCGAAGTCGACATGAATCGGATCGACCACCTTGGCATCGGCGATCAAATTGTTGAACGGCACGCCGCCCTGGTTGATCTGAAGTCGGTTGATCACGGCAAATCCGCCGTTGTCACAAACGATCACGATCATCTTGTGACCCGATAAGACCGAGCTGTAGAGATCGGAGTTGAGCATCATGGTGGATCCATCGCCCACGAAGACGATCACCTCGCTGTTGGGCAGCGCCATCTTTGCGCCCCAACCTCCACTTATCTCATAGCCCATGCACGAGAATCCATACTCGCAGTCGAAACTGTTGAGCTCGCGGGCGCGCCACCCGTTGTTGACTTCTCCAGGAAAGCCGCCGGCGGCGGCCACGACATAGTCGCCAGAGCGTTGGCTGCGATCGACCGCGCCTACGACTTGCGCATAGGTGGGCAGGGCATCGCCATCGATTGGCGAGGCGATGCCATCGATGTAGGCGTGATAGCCGGCGACCTCCGCAGTCGCCCGTTGGCGCCATGATTCAGGAGCACGCCAGCTACCCAACTCGGCAGTGAGAGCTCGCAGTCCCTCTCTTGCATCTGCGATGAGTGGAACCGAACGATGCTTTACGGCATCGACACGAGCGGTGTTGAGGCCAAGAATCACCGCGCTCTCATTCTGGAACGCGGTCCACGATCCGGTGGTGAAGTCGCCGAGCCGACATCCGATTGAAAGAACGAGGTCGGCCTCCGCAGCCAAATGATTGGCTGAATCGCACCCGGTGACGCCTATGGCACCCGCGTAAAGAGGGTGATCAACGCGGATGCTGGCCTTGCCGGCCACGGTTTCCAAAATTGGGATCCCATGAGCTTCGGCGAATTTTGCCAGGTCTTCTTCAGCAAGCGAGTAGTGCACTCCCCCGCCGGCGATGATGATCGGCTTCTCGGCCACAGCGACCGCTGCGGCGGCAGCACTCAACTGGTGTTGGTCGGGCCGTGGACGGCGAAGTTGGTGAACAACTTCATCGAAGAAGATGGTCGGGAAGTCGTATGCCTCCGCCTGCACATCCTGTGGCAGCCCTATGAAGGCCGGTCCGCAATCTGATGGATCAAGAAGAGTGGCAAGGGCCTGCGGGAGAGTTTGTAGCAGTTGCTCTGGTGAGACCACGCGGTCCCAATATCGAGTGACCGCACGGAACGCGTCGTTGACGGTTGTGGATGGCGAGCCGAAGTGCTCGACCTGTTGAAGAACCGGGTCTGGAATTCGGCTCACAAACGTGTCACCGGAGAACAAAAGAAGTGGCAGACGGTTGGCCATGGCCACCCCTGCCGCCGTGACCATGTTGGTTGCACCGGGCCCAATTGATGATGTGGCGACCATGATCTGACGGCGCCTGGTCGCCTTGGCATAGGCAGTGGCCGCCAGCGCCATTCCCTGCTCGTTCTGGCCGCGCCACGTGGGGAATTCGTCCTTTACGGCCTCCAAGGCGTGGCCGAGGCATGTGACGTTGCCATGTCCAAAAATGGCGTAGACACCAGGGAATAACGGGACCTCTTGGTCGTTGATCATCGAACGTTGCGCCATCAAGAACTTGACGATGGCTTGGGCGGTCGTGAGTCGAATTGTTTCCATCGGCTTCTCCTTGGATTCCGGTGTGCGCTCAGTTGGTGGCGAGGCGAGTGACGGTTTCCCAGCGTTCGCTCTTCCACGATCGAATCAGCGCGTCTTGAACGCTGACGTAATCGATCGCCTCGGAGAAGCCGGGCTGGTGCTGACGTCCGGCCGCAACTGAGGTGAGGAACTCGTAGTCCTCGATGACTTTCATGTCTTCGTAGCCGATGGCGTTGGCGTCACCTGGCACGAAGTGACCGTGATATGGATAGCGGTCACCTGCATAGACGGTGGTGTAGCCGCGTGCCTTGTCGCAAGCGAGGTACAACTGCAACTCGTTCATCGTCTCAAGATTCCACTTGAGAGATCCTTTGGTGCCGTATATCTCGAATGCGTTCTGCGACTCAGGTCCGATGATTGATCGCGACGCTTCGAACACGCCTCGAGCGCCGCTCTCGAATTCGACCAACGCCCCGAAATAGTCCTCGTTCTCGACCTTGCCGGTGGGGTCTCCGGGCTGCCCCAGGTCGTAGTGGGTGCCACCCGCCTTCGGCAATGGACGTTCTGTGATGTAGGTGTGCCCGGTGCCGACGACCTTGGTGATAGGTCCTGCCAGCATGTGGGCGAGATCGACGGAGTGACTGAGAATGTCGGTCGAGACGCCGTAGCCGGCTTGATCGTGGACAAATCGCCACGACAGCAGTCCCATTGGATCGGCGCCGTACATCGAGAAAAAGCGACCCCGATAGTTGGTGATCTCGCCCAACTCGTCGGCATCGATGAGCTGCTTGGCGTATTGGACGAGCGGAGCCCAGCGATAGTTGTAACCGACGCCCGTGATCACACCAGCGGCCCTGGCTGCGGCTTCGATTCGTACGGTTTGCTCGGGAGTGCCGCCCACCGGCTTCTCACAAAATACGTTCTTGCCGGCCGCCGCAGCGGCAACCGCGATTTCCTCGTGGAACATGTTGGGCGCACAGATACACACCACATCGATGTCGGGATGATCGATTACGTCGTGCCAGTCGGGGCTCGACGACTTGAACCCGAACGAGTCGACGGCTTCGGTGGTGCGCGCCTCGACATTGTCGGATATCAAGACCAGGTCGATGTCGTAGGTGCGTTCCGGGAACAGCGTTGGAATTCGTATGTAAGAGCGTGTGTGAGCCTGCCCCATCCAGCCGAAGCCGATGACGCCGACACCAATTCGTTTACGAGCCATTGCGGCTCCTCCTGTGGTGATATTGAACGAGTCCTGGGTGACTTCTATCGAGCCGCTATTTGCCGGACCGATCCACGACTCCGTCGGCCGTGGTCATCGGGCACCGTGGATCTTCTGGTTGCCCGGCCCACGTGTCGCGAACCCAGTGGTGAGAAGGATCGTCGCAGAAGGCCATCGATCGCTCCCGGCCACCTCCGGCGAGGATGTTGAGGTAGTACATGGTGTAACCCGGGGCTGCGATACAGGGGCCGTGGTAACCCTTGGGAACCAGGAACACGCTGCCGTCTCGCACCGCCACATTTTGATCTATCTCGCCGTCGGGTGTGTAGGTACGGTGCATACCGAACCCGTCGGCCGAGTGATCAGTGGTGCCGGCCTTTCCGATACGGAAGTAGTAGATCTCTTCGTTGTTGGCCAGACACTCGGCGGAATCGTCGTGACGGTGTGGCGGGTACGACGACCAATTCCCGTCTGGCGTGAGTAGTTCCACACACATGAGCTTGTCGGCGTGGCCCCAAACGGTTGGGCTGAGGAAATTGGTGACCTGGCGGGTGGCTGGACCAGCACCCCGAACCTCGATGGAGACGCCGTCGGCTGGACCGTATTTGGGCGCCAGCTTGCGATCGGTCTTGGCCATGCAGAGAGCGAACTCGCCGCCGTCGGGGCTCTCGATATGAAACTCCGAATCGGTCGACATGTAGGCAAAGTCGGTGACCCTGGAGAAGACCGACTCTCTCCCATGGAGATCGATCGTGTGACTTGAGTGGGTAATGGTGGCGCTTCCGCTCAATGGGAGCACAGCCATCTCGTAGGCACCGGTCGAGATACGTCGGGCTACACCCGGTTGGAGTGAGATGATTCGAAGGCCCGAATAGTTCCAGCCCGCCATCTCCGTGGTGAGCATTACGGGATCGGCTCCGTCGTTGAGCGAGCCGTTGGGGAAGTGAAGGTCTCGCATTAATTGCCTCCGTGAACAATCTCAGCGGCCAAGGCTACGGCGGCCTCGACATCACCGTCGGCGGGATATAGAAGGCTTCGCCCCACGACGAGACCGCGAACGTTTGGCACTGCCATGGCCCGACGCCATGAGTCGAATACTGAGGCCGGGTCGGGTCCGGGGGCCCCGCCGAGGATCAATGCGGGGAGCGTTGTGGCTGCCATTACCTTTTCGACCTGATCGGTGGACGGCAACTTCAGCCAAGTGTGTGCCGACGTGTTGCCAAGCGCCGAAGCCACCCCCACGCATCG
>JBDNJK010000053.1:0-9455 GCA_041687805.1 Acidimicrobiales bacterium | reverse complement strand
GTCGGAGGTAAGGAAACTCCAGCCGAACAAGGCACTGCCTCGCTGGGCGACGTAGGTGAGCACCAGAGCAAGCGGAACCATCACGAGAACAACCGAACTCGTCATAAGTGTGGTGGCGGCGGCATCGCGGATTGAACGAGTATTGCCTCGAGGGCGGGTGAGATCGTCGACGGTGAAGGTCATCAGGCGATACCGGCCTTGCGTCGACCCCTGGAAATCCAGCCTCTGGCCAGACCGTTCACCAAGAAGGTGATGATCAGCAACACGACACCAAGACCGATCAGCGCGGCTCGGTACTCGCCGGTTGATTCGCCGAACTGGTTGGCGATCACGGCGGCCATGGCATCGCCGGGGTTGAACAGACGAGCGCTGACGACCGATGAGGAGCCGATCACGAGGGCAACGGCGATGGTCTCACCCATGGCTCGACCCAGACCGATCATCACTGCCGCAGTGATGCCGCCACGACTGTGGGGGAACACCGCACCGCGAATCATTTCCCAGCGGGTGGCACCGATGGCGTAGGCGCCCTGTTTGAGACTCGACGGTACGGTGGCGAAGACTTCGCGGGTGAGCGAGGTGATGATCGGTGTGATCATGATTCCGACAATGATCCCGGCGGTCATGAAACTCACACCACTCACCGGACGCCCACTGAGAATGGTGTTGAGAACCGGAATCGAGTGGAACCATCCGGCGATCGATTCGTAGTGCGGATCGATCCACGGAGCCAAAACCTGCACGCCCCACAGCCCGTAGACGACCGAGGGAATGGTTGCCAGGAGGTCGATGGTGTAGATCACCGGCTTGCGGGCTCTGCGGGGCGCGACTTCGGTGATGTAGAGCGAAATCCCGATGCTGACGGGAACTGCCAACGCGATGGCAATGAGCGACACGACCATCGTTCCGTAGGCGAATGCCAGCATTCCGAACTGCCCATGGGGAACGTCCCACGTAGTGGAGGTGAAGAAACCGAGCCCCTGACCTTTCAACGCGGGCCATGCCGCGTTGGTGGTCGATACCAAGATCAACGCCAACAGGGCAAGGATCGAGAACCCCGCCACCATCGCAGCCGTGCGAAATGCACGGTCGGCGAATAGCCCGCGACGATCATGATCGCGGAATAGCGCGGCGGAGTCGGTCGTCATGCTCTGAGCCCTAGCCGACGCTGATCGAGTCGACCTGAGCTAGCGCCTTCACACGAAGGCTCTCAGGGAGCCTGGCAAAGTCGAGGGCGTTGGCCTGATCCTGAGCAGGGCCCAAGAGGAAACGCAACGTTGCCTGCAACACGGCGACCACGTCGGCATCGGTGTAGCTCGTGTAGGTGAGGATGTAGGTGGGGGCAACTATCGGATATGAATCTGCACCAGCCGCGTCGAGCGGGTTGTAGGTGAGATCAGCCGCGACCTCAGCCCCATCGAGAGCAGCTGAGCTGGCCTCCAACGATGCGGTGACGAAGTTGCCGTCACGATTCTTGATGGCGGCGAACGTGAGTCCGGTGGCCCGGGCGTCGGCAAAGTCGACGTAACCGATAGCACCATCGGTCGACTTGATGCCGTTGGCAACGCCGGTGTTCTTCTCGGCACCGATAGTGCCAGACGGCCAATCGATGGTCTTGTCGGTGCCCAACGTCCAAACGCCAGGAGCGGCAAGCTCCAAATAGTGGGTGAAGTTGGCTGTAGTGCCCGAACCATCGGAGCGGTGAACCACGGTGATGTCGGTGGATGGCAATTCCAGCCCGGGATTGTCGGCGGCGATGGCCGGATCGTCCCACGAAGTGATGTCGGTCTGGAGAATGCCAGCCAGAACCTCTGGAGAGAGTTGCAGCGAGTCGATGCCGCTCAGGTTGTACGACACTGTGATCGGAGCAGCCACGGTCGGGATGTAGAGAAAACCGCCGTCGAAGTTGGCCTTGTCGGCATCTTTCACCAAGCTGTCGCTGCCAGCGAAGTCGGTGAGGTTTCCTGCGAGGTCGCTTTGACCTTGCCCGGAGCCGACCGGGTTGTAGTTGATCGTGACACCGGAGTTGTCGGAGTTGAATGCCGCGAGGACTTCTTCGTAGAACGCGGCCGGGAAGGTCGCACCAGAACCGTTGAGTGTGATGGACGCAAGGCCGGTGGCGGCGGTGCTGTCGCCCGAAGCGGCCGAGTCATCTGAGCTGCCGCCGCCGCAAGCGGTGGCAACCAAAGTGAGACCGAGAACAACTGCGAGCAGTCGAACCATTCGAGATGATGTGCGGTACACGGGTCCTTCTTGGGTTGGTGATGTGTTTCGCAACGACAGCCGATGCCATCGCTGAATTGAACCTAGAAGAACCGCCTTGCGAGCAGGGTTGATTCTGGTAAACACGAGGTGAACAGCCGCGTAAGAATTTGCTCCAAAACTTGCTGTCGTCCGCCGCAAGACCCGGAGTATTAGAGGGGTATTGTCGTCGCTCGAGACATAGGAGCCTGAATGCCCGAGAAGTACGACTATGTAATCGTCGGAGGCGGATCAGCTGGTTGCGCATTGGCCAACCGGTTGTCGGAAGATCCGTCCAACAAGGTGCTCGTGCTGGAGGCTGGCCGCAGCGACTATCGGTGGGACGTGTTCATTCACATGCCAGCCGCGCTCGCGTTCGGCATCGGCAATCGCTTCTACGACTGGAAATACGAATCAGAACCCGAACCCCACATGGGTGGTCGACGTATCTACCACGCCCGCGGCAAGGTCCTCGGCGGCTCATCAAGCATCAACGGCATGATTTTCCAGCGTGGCAACCCGCTCGACTACCAACGGTGGGGCGCAGATCCGGGCATGTCGTCGTGGGACTACGCCCATTGCCTTCCTTACTTCAAGCGGATGGAGAAGTGCCTGGCCCCTGACGACGGCCCCGACTATCGGGGCGACAGTGGCCCACTGACACTCGAACGTGGCCCGGCAACCAACCCGCTCTTCTCGGCGTTCCTTGACGCCACCGTCGAGGCAGGGCATCCCCGCACCACCGACGTGAATGGCAAACGTCAGGAAGGATTCAACGCCTTCGATCGCAACATCTCGCGCGGGAGGCGTCTCAGCGCGGCGCGCGCTTACCTCCATCCCGTGATGGGCCGCGCCAATCTCGATGTCGTCACACGGGCGTTCGTGTCGAAGGTTCGCTTCGATGGCACCAAGGCAGTCGGCGTCGACTATCGGCACAACGGGCGCGGCCACACAGTCGATGCCGACGAAATCATCCTGTGCGGCGGGTCGATCAACACGCCACAGCTGCTGCAACTCTCCGGCATCGGCCCGGCCGAACTATTGCAAAAGCACGGCGTCGATGTGGTCGCCGATGTCGCCGCGGTGGGTCAAAATCTCCAGGACCATCTCGAGGTCTACGTCCAGTACGCGTGCAAGAAGCCCGTGTCGATGCAGCCCATGCTTGCCATGTGGAGGCGCCCGCTGATTGGGTTGCAATGGTTGGCTCGACGTGGCCCCGGCGCCACAAATCACTTCGAAGCCGGCGGTTTCATCAGAAGCAACGACGACGTTGCTTATCCCAACCTGATGTTCCACTTCCTTCCGATAGCCATTCGCTATGACGGGTCCACGGCCGGGAAGGGGCACGGCTACCAGGTGCATGTCGGGCCTATGTATTCCGACGCTCGCGGGTCGGTCGAAATCAAGTCGAGCGATCCTCGGGAGAAGCCGGCGTTGCGATTCAACTACCTGTCGACCGACCAGGATCGTAGAGAGTGGGTCGAAGCGGTGCGTAACGCCCGCCGCTTGCTCACACAGCCCGCTATGGCCGAATTCAACGGCGGCGAGACCTCACCGGGTCCTTCGGTCGAGACCGACGAGGAAATCCTCGAGTGGGTGGGGCGCGATGCCGAGACAGCACTCCACCCCTCGTGCACGGTGCGCATGGGGGAGGGCGAAGACAGCGTCCTCGACCCCACCAGCATGCGGGTCAGGGGAGTCGACGGGTTGCGTGTGGTCGATGCGTCAGCCATGCCCTACGTCACCAACGGCAACATCTATGCACCTGTGATGATGCTCGCCGAGAAGGCCGCCGATCTCATCGTCGGCAACACCCCGTTGGCTGCTGAGCAGGTCGACTTCTATCGCCACGTTCCCGCTTGAGCACTGCGCCCAACCGTTAGATCAGAGAGGACCATGGTCGAGCCTGATTTTCTGCACTTCGACACCCTGAGCCTGCACGCCGGGCAACATCCGGATCCCACCACCGGGGCGCGGGCCGTACCCATCTACTTCACGTCGTCGTATTCGTTCGATGATGTGGACCACGCAGCATCACTGTTCAACCTGGAGATACCAGGCCACATCTACTCCCGGATATCCAATCCCACCACCGCTGTCCTGGAGGAACGACTGGCGGCGCTCGAAGGCGGGGTCGGAGGCATCTGCACCGCGAGCGGACAGGCCGCATTCCACCTGGCGGTGGTCACACTGATGGGGTCGGGTGGCCACATAGTGGCCAGTCGAAATCTCTACGGCGGCACCCACCAGATGCTCAATGTCACGCTGCCCCGGTTCGGCATCACGTCGACGCTCGTCGACCCGCGCGACCCGCAAGCCTTCGCCGATGCCATCACCGACGACACCCGTCTTGTCTTCGCTGAGACGCTCGGCAACCCAGGCATCGAAGTGCTCGACATAGCGGCTGTGGCTGAGGTCGCCCACGCTGCGGGCCTTCCCCTGATGGTTGACGCCACGTTTTCCACCCCGTACCTGATCAGGCCGATCGAACACGGCGCCGACATCGTCATGCATTCGGTCACCAAGTTCATCGGAGGCCATGGTGTGGCGCTCGGCGGCGCACTGATCGATGGCGGTCGATTCGATTGGGAGGCATCGGGCCGCTTCGACACGCTCACCGAGCCCTATGTCGGCTACCACGGCATCTCGTTCACCGATGAGTTCGGCCCGGCAGCGTTCATCACACGGGCCCGAGCCGAAGGGCTGCGCGACTTTGGCGCGTGCATGAGCCCGGTCAATGCCTTTCAGATTCTCCAAGGGGTGGAGACGCTGCCGCTGAGGATGGCACGCCACGTGAGCAATGCTGAAGAAGTAGCGAGCATGCTTTCCAGCCACGACGACGTCACCTGGGTGAGTCATCCGTCGGTTCGGGACCATCCCGATCACGATCTCGCCCGACGGACATATCCCAACGGTGCTGGAGCCATCATGAGCTTCGGCATACGAGGCGGTCGAGAGGCAGGTCGCAAGTTCATCGAATCGCTGAAACTGGCCTCGCATCTGGCCAATGTGGGCGACGCCAAAACGCTGGTTCTGCACCCCGCAAGCACCACCCACCAGCAGTTGTCGGCCGAGGATCTCGAAGCGGCTGGTATTGGTGAGGATCTGATTCGGTTATCGATCGGACTGGAAGATTCGCGCGACATCATCGCCGATCTCACGAAGGCACTCAAAGCATCACAGCGGGTGCGCAATACATGAGGACGACTATCGACGGTAGGTCGGTGCGCTGGTCCGATGGCGGCCGAGCCCACACGGGCGACTCGCCGGCGGTTGTGTTGATTCACGGCGCAGGCATGAATCGCACGGTTTGGCAGCTGCAGACTCGTTGGCTGGCCCACCACGGCTATTGTGCCGCGGCCATCGACCTCCCTGGCCACGGCGGGTCCGACGGACCACCGCTTGAGACGATCGCGGAAATGGCCGACTGGACAGTTTCCACAATCGAGACGCTCGGCCTGTCTCCCGCTCATCTGGTCGGCCATTCCACGGGGACCTTTGTCGCCATCGAGGCCGCGGCGCGTCACCCCGAATCGGTGAGGTCGGTGGTGTTGCTGGGCACAGCGGAGGCGATGCCGGTACATCCGGAGTTGCTTGCATCGTCGCGCGACAACATCCATCACGCGGCTGAGTTGATGGCCTCGTGGGGTGTGGGATCACGCGCCCTGATTGGCGGCAACCCGACGCCCGGCACCTGGTTGATCGGTTCGGCGATGGCTCTCGTCGATGCGTCGCCACCCGGCGCTCTAGGCACCGACATGGCGGCTTGCAACGCCTACGACCGAGCCGTTATAGCTGCCGCCGAAGTCACGTGTCCGGCCACGATGATCCTTGGCCGGCAAGACAAGATGACGCCCGTCAGAGCTGCTGGAGCTCTGACGGATGCGTTTGGTGATGTCGAAACCGTCGTTCTCGAAGGGACGGGACACCTGATGATGGCCGAAGCCCCCAATCAAGTCCGCCACGAGATGGTGAAGGCCTTGGCCAGAGCTGATTCCGTCAAACCCTGACCTACGAACTGGAGCCAGAATTCCTGCCTGGCGTGGTTTATTGGCGAGGCTGATGACCGAGATGCAAGCGTGGTTGCGGGGCGGCGCCGGTGAGTGGTGATGCGGCAAGCCAACCGCGCACAGAGTTGATCAACCACACTTCGTCGGCGCTGGCGAGATCTTCCGGGGTGAGGCGCGACTCGACGATTCGGCCCGCTGCTATCAATTCGTCTCGGAAAGTGCCGGGAAGCAGGCCCGAATCGGAGTGTGGAGTGAGCATCTGACCATCGATTTCAAGGACGATGTTGGCGATGGTGGATTCGGTGATCTCACCGCTCTCGTTCCAGAGCACCACGTCGAACGCTTCGGGAAAGCGTGCTCTGGCTTCTTCGTAACGTGTGCGTCGGGTCGTCTTGTGGCGAAGGAACTCGTCGTCGCTGGCAATCGGGCACGAGTCGAGTGCCAGAGCAACCTTCGTTCCCTCCAGAGAGGCCGGAGGATCATGGACTTCGATGTCGACCACGCCGTCGGAAGTGACCATCACGCGAAGCATTGCTTCACTGTCGCGGTTGACCGCACCGATCCTTCGTTTAACCTCGCCGAGATCGACGTCGAACCCGAAATAGACCGCGCTCCGAGCCAATCGGTCGAGGTGACGGTCGAGCAAAAGCGCTCCGGTGCCGGTCTGCCAGGCCATCGTCTCCAACAGACGGAACGGCTCGGCGGCACGGACCAGAACTTTGGCCTTGTCGAGGGCCTCCAGCCACTCGCTCTCAGGATCAGAATCCCAGATGATTCCGCCGCCCGCGGAGTAGGTGACGGCGTTTCGGATCTTGTCGATCCATGCAGTGCGAATCGCGATGTTGAACTCGAGATCACCGCCCGGTTCGATGGCTCCAACCGCTCCGCAGTAGACGCCGCGAGGTTCATCCTCCAGCTCGGCAATGATTCGGGTGGTGGCGACCTTTGGTGCTCCGGTAATGGAAGCGCCCGGAAATGTTGCTCGCAGAAGATCTACCAGCCCACAGTCGGTTTCGGCAGACACGGTGGAGGTCATCTGGTGGACGGTTGGGTAGGTCTCGATGGTGTGAAGCGAGGGAGTGCGGACGCTACCGGTCTCGGCGATCCGGCCCAGGTCGTTGCGGCACATGTCGACGATCATCGTGTTTTCGGCACGGTCCTTTTCGCTCTTGGCCAGATCGTTTGCCAACGTGCGATCCCTCACCGGATCCGGGTGACGCGGTCGGGTTCCCTTCATCGGCTTGGTGACTACATCGCGCCCCATCCGACGCAGAAATAGCTCGGGCGAGGCGGAACACACCGCGAACTGGCCAAAGTCGAGGTAGCTGAGATGATCGGCAAGTTGCGCCCGGCTCATTTCGGCGAAGAACGCCTCTGCGTCACCATGGAACTCTGAGTGGAAACGCATGGTGAAGTTGACCTGATAGGTGTCACCCGCGGCGATCATTTCTCTGATTCTTGACACCGTCGACTCGTATTCGCGTTGGTCGCACGAGGTGGTGAATCGTCCGGTTTGGTATTCCCCGCTGTTGGGTCCACGCGAGATTCGCGGGTTGGAGAAAGAAGCAAACGCAACTAGCGGAACGCTGGGGTCGCGTCGGGCAGCGAGTGCGGTATCGAACGCTGGTGCCGCGTCGTAGCTGACCATCCCAACGAGCCACTGGCCGTTGTGAGCTGCATTGTCGATGCGCTCAATTGTGGGCAAGACATCGTCAAGGTGATGGGCGATGAATTGTTCGATGGGATCTTCGAAAGAGAGCCATCGCCTCCCGCCCTTGGTGGGGTAACGCACCAAAGCGCGCTCGAGCCTCATGGCTCGTTCGATCGGCCTGGAAGTCATCGTGCGCGATTATGCCTGACATTGATGTGTCAGCGACTCAAATCGAGCAAACTGACCGTCGATGAATCAACCAGTCGGCGAACCAGAGGAATTGATCGGCGATCAGGTCGAGGGTGGGCCTTGGATCGACGATGCCAATCTGGCGCTTGCTGCCCGCGCCTTGTTCTTCGGTATTTTCCTGCTCATGGCGGGCAACGGACTCCAAGGTTCGCTTCTGGGCTTGCGGGCGGGGGGCGAGGGATTCAGTCTTCAGGTGACTGGTGTGGTGATGGCCGCGTATTTCGCCGGCTTTCTTGCCGGTAGCAAATTTGCGGAGCACCTTTTGTCAAGGGTCGGCCACATCCGCGTTTTTGCCGGCCTGGCATCGATTGCCTCGAGCGCCGTGCTGGTTCATGCACTGTTCGTATCTCCCATCACGTGGGGACTGATGCGATTCGTCACCGGCATGTGCATGGCTGGCCTCTATGTCGTGTCGGAGTCGTGGCTCAATGATCTCGCCACCAACGCCACGCGAGGTCGGCTTTTGAGCGTCTACATGGTGGCCAGCATGGGTGGGCTTGCAGCCGGCCAGTTCATGCTGGATCTAGCTGATCCCGACGGATTCGAACTGTTTGTGCTGTCGTCGATCCTGGTATCAGCCTCGTTGGTGCCGGTCGTGCTCTCGGCATCGAGCAGTCCACCGATTTCTGTTCCTGAGCCGCTGTCTCTCAGAGATCTGATGCGGTTGGCGCCCACTGGAGTGGTCAGTTCGTTCTGGGTCGGTACGGCCGCTGGGGCGCTATTCGGCCTCAGCGCGGTGTATGCGGTCAACGTCGGAATGTCGAGTGGACACCTAACCAGTTTTCTTGCCGCCCCGCTGGTCGGCTCTGTGGTTCTGCAATGGCCTATTGGTTACATCTCCGACCGGGTCAGCCGCCGGGGTGTGATGTTCTGGGTTGCTGTCGCGGCCACCGTATTCGGGGCCATCCTCACGATCGTGCCAGAGGGGGGTTGGGCAGCGGTTGGTCTGATGTTCCTGATCGGAGGAATGTCGTTCCCCCTGTATTCGCTTGCCATTGGCTACACAGCCGACTGGCTACCCGTCAGCAAGCTCAATGGCGCGTCTGCCGCTCTGGTGCGCACGAATGGTGTCGGCGCAGTGTTGGGTCCGCTCCTCGGTGCAGCGGCCATGTCGACAATCGATGCGTCAGCCTTCTTCTGGACGCTTGCGTTCAGTCACGCGGTGATCGCCATCTACATCGGTTACCGGATCGTGGTGGCCGACGCTCCTCCCGAAGATCGTCGCCGGCGGTTCGTGGCGATCCCAGCTCGTGCTTCCTCAGTGGCGTTCAACCTGATCGCCCATCGACGTCATGCACCTGCCG
>JBDNJK010000003.1:0-8605 GCA_041687805.1 Acidimicrobiales bacterium | reverse complement strand
CCTTACGAAAACATATGTACGTACTTATCTTTAATACATGGTAAGAAATATCGTCATTCTCGGCGGCGGTACGGGTGGGACACTCACTGCAAACCGCCTGCGCAAGCACTATAAACCATCCGAAGCGGTCATCTCGGTGGTCGACAAGGATCGCTCTCACATTTACCAGCCCGGACTATTGTTCGTGCCCTTCGGCCTGGCGCACACCGAGGATCTGATTCGGCCACGCGAGCGCCAATTCAAACACGGGATCGATTTCTACGAGAGTGAGATCGACAGGGTTGATATTGAGGGGCGCAAAATCTTCCTGGAGGACGGTCGTGCCCTCGCATACGACGTCTTGATCATCGCTACGGGAGCCCACACAGTTCCCGAGGAGACTGAAGGACTCACAGGCGATGGTTGGATGGAAAAGACTTTCACGTTCTACGACGCGGAGGGAGCGACCGCGCTACACAAGGCGCTCGAAAACTTCCAGGGCGGACGCATAGTCGTCAACGTTGTCGACAACCCAATCAAGTGTCCGGTGGCGCCTCTCGAGTTTTGTTTCCTCAGCGATTGGTACTTCCAGAAGCGCGGGATCAGAGACAAGGTCGAGATCACATACGTGACACCTCTTGACAACGCCTTCACCAAGCCTTGCGCGGCCAGGACGTTAGAGGGTCTGCTCAGCGAGAAAGGCGTCGAACTTGTAACAGAGTTCAATACCGGCGAGGTTGACGGGCCGGGTGGTCGTCTCATCAGCTTTGATGAACGTGAGGTTCCGTTCGACTTGGCTGTGATGATTCCAGTTCACTCGGGTGCTTCCTACGTCGGCCGGTCCGAGGGCCTCGGCGATGCTCTCGATTTCGTGGAGACCGACAAGCACACGCTCCAATCGAGAGTGTCACCTGCGATCTTCGCCATCGGAGACGCGACCAATCTGCCGTCGTCAAAGGCGGGGTCGGTGGCCCATTTCGAAGGTGAGATCCTGACGGAAAACGTCATTCACTACATGGCTGGCCAGGAACTGAAGGCCAGCTTCGATGGTCACGCAAACTGCTTCATAGAAACTGGTTTCAAGAAGGCTCTTCTCATCGATTTCAACTACGAATACGAACCAGTTGAGGGTCACTACCCCTCAAGAGTTGGGATCCCTCTCCTGAAAGAGTCGAGGATCAACCATTTGGGAAAGCTCATGTTCCAGTGGTTCTACTGGCACGGCCTGCTGCCTGGTCGTGACGTACCCGGTATCAAACCCGACATGCCGCTCGCCGGCAAAGAACCGACCTGATTCGAGAAAGGAATCATCATGCCAATCACCACGATTGCCGATTCAGAAATTGAACTGAATGACGAAGGATTCTTCTCCGACCCTGCCCAATGGTTCGAAGAAATGGTCCCAACCTTGGCGGCCAATGACGGAATCGATGAGCTGACCGACGACCACTGGATCGTTATTCGTTTCATGCGCAAGGAATACCTTGAGAACGGCACCGGCCCAACGGTGCGAGCCCTTGGCAAGACCTCCGGCGTCACCGTCAAACAGCTCTACAAGCTGTTCCCGAAGGGTCCGGCCAAGGTGGCCGCCCGCATCGCCGGCATTCCCAAGCCCCGCGGTTGCATCTGAACGTCCGAGAGTTCCGAAACGAAAGGAGATCATGATGGATCTCAGCAACGAAAAGGTCTCGATAGTCATATCTCAGGGAAGTCTCGAAGGTATTTACCCTGGCCTCATCATGGCCAATGGGGCCCGTGCCGAAGGCATGGAGGCCAACCTCTTCTTCACCTTCTTCGGCCTGGATGCCATTCACAAGAAGCATCAAAGCCACGTCAAGGTTGCCACGGTCGGCAATCCCGCTCTTCACGTGCCCATATGGGCTGGTGGCCTTCCGGGCGTGTCGTCGGCGATGACCCAGGTGATGGAACACAAGATGGAGAAGCTCGACATTCCGTCGATCCCCGAGTTCGTCGAGTTGATTTCCGACACTGGTGCAGGACTGTATGCATGCAAGGCATCGGTAGATCTGTTTGGGCTCGAGATCGGCGATTTCATTGAGGGCGTCGACGATGTCATCACGGTGGGCGAATTCTACGAAATGGCCCAAGGCGGCCATATCGTCTTTACGTGAGGTAATCCGACTGTGCCCGGGCTCGATGTCGATGCGGTAACTGGTCAATATGACCATTGGGAATCGACTTACGCGCTCAATCCCGGCATGTACGGAAATTTCGCGAGCGAAGCCGCTCTGGCCGCCTCGGCAAGATTTGGAGAGGTTGAGGCGTCGTCACTGTTGGAGTTGGGTGCTGGCCAAGGACGCGACACGTTTCATTTCGCACGTCGTGGATTCGACGTGACAGCTGTCGACTTTTCCGAGACCGGGCTCGAAGCCATTCGCCGTCGTGCCGCCAACAGCGGTGCCATGGTCAGGAGTGTTCAACACAACGTTCGGGACCGGTTGCCTTTCATCGACGGACGCTTCGATGCGTGTTACTCGCACATGTTGTTCTGCATGGCGCTCACGACCAGCGAATTGGTCTCCTTGGTGGGGGAGGTTCGACGTGTTCTGCGTCATCATGGTCTGGTCGCATACACCGCCCGCACCACATCCGATGCCCACTTTGGCGTAGGCACCGACCGCGGTGACGACATGTTCGAAAATGGTGGCTTCATCGTTCACTTCTTCTCGCCTGAGTTGATACTGCAGCTTTCTGAGGGGTTTGAGATCATCGACCGTTTCGAATTCACGGAAGGTGAACTGCCGCGCCGGCTGGTCTCGGTCACGATGCGCTCCATCTGAGGGCCATCGGCGTTGTAGCGTCGCCGGATGTTCGCACGACGCGCCAAGAGGAGCCTCGACGAGACGGATCGACCGGTGGTGGGGCGGGTCGTGCCCGGTTGGGCTCATCTCGGCACGGATCAACAGGATCGCCTGTTCGATCTCACCGATCGATTGCTCCGGAGGTTTCGGTGGGAGGCCGCAAATGGGTTCGACTTGAGCGACATGATGTGTGTCCACATAGCGGCGCAGGCGTCTCTGCTGATCGTGGAGCTCGATGAAAGCGCGTATGCGAAGGTCGGGACGGTGGTGGTGAGGCCATCGAGTGTCAGGCGCACGCGAGTCAGCGAGGGCCCTGTCGCCGGTGTAGTCGAGGAGTCATCGATGTATCTGGCCGGTGAGGCGGCCGATGGCGACGGCCCCGTCGTGTTGGCATGGGACTCCGTCGTGGCAGACACACGTCACGTCGGTCGGAGTCACAACGTCGTCATCCATGAGTTTGCTCACAAGATCGATCTGCTCGACAACATGTTCGATGGAACGCCGCCCATTCTCGAAAACGACCGCAGAGAGCTTTGGATACGGGTCTTTACCGAAGCTTTCGAACGGTTGCGTGGCGGTGTGATGCCGAGCGGCTTGCGCGACTATGCGGCGACCAACCCCGTCGAGTTTTTTGCGGTGGCCACCGAGACGTTCTTCACCTCTCCCGTAGATCTACGAAATTCCGAGGGCGACGTCTACCAACTCTTGGCCAACTTCTACAGGCAGGATCCAGCGCGCCGAATCGATCTCTGACGGTGAGCCGGATTTCTGCTGCAAGAGATACGCGGCCGCTCTGTCGTGGGGGTGCAAGACTGCGGCCGATGTCCGACAGACGCTTTCGCCTAGCTGTGCTCGCCGCAGCCGTGACTGGGGTAGGGCTGCGGGTGATCTACGTGCTTGCCGAGGGCAGACGTCAGTTCTCTACCGGCGGTGACGCAACTATTTATCACCTGCTCGGCAAGCTTCTCGCGAGAGGCGAGGGCTACATCCGGCCGATGGAGTTCTTCTTTCTTGGAGATCGAGTACACACCGCCGAATTTCCGCCACTTTGGCCGATGTTGCTGGCAGGGCTCGATCTGATCGGTTTGGATAGTGCCGTCGAGCATCGTCTCGTGGGCGCACTCATCGGAGGCGTAAGCATCATCGTGATGGCCATGCTCGGTGAGGCTGTCGGTGGTCGCCATGTGGGAGCGGTGGTGGCCGCTGTCGTGGCCGTGTATCCGCAGTGGATCGTCTTCGATGTGTCTCTTCTCAGCGAGGGTTTGTACCTCCTGCTGGTGTCGACGGTTCTGCTAGGTGTCTTCAGGGCGCGCCGCCAGCAGGGCAGGGCTTCGCGTCGATGGTGGCTTCTCGTGAGCGTCGCATTGGGCCTTGCTGTGATGACGCGCACAGAGTCGATAGCGCTGGCGCCGTTGTTGATCGTGCCGTCGACACGGCATGTCGACCGCAGGATCTGGATCCGGACATTGAGTGTCGCCTTGGCTGGAACGCTGGTTGTGTCGATGGCCTGGACAGTGCGAAATGCTGTGTCGCTCGGACATCCTCAACCGTTCACCAACAACAGTGGAACACTCATCGCCGGTTCGAATTGCGCAGAGGTCTACAGCGGCTTTCGGATCGGCCTTTGGTGGTTCGATTGTGTGCCAAAAATCCAATTTCAACACAGCGACGAAGTCGAAGGTGCGGCCCTACAACGCGACACCGGACTCAACTACGCCTCCGATCATTTGTCGGAGTTGCCCAAGGTCGCCGCAATCAGGGTTGCACGCACTTTCGGCGCCTGGGACATTCGCACCCAACTGTTCTTCGAGAGTTTCGAGGGGCGTGACTACGACTGGCTCTGGGCCGGCTGGCTGATGTGGATTGCATTGGTGCCCTTCGCTCTGGCGGGAGCGGTATTTCGCCGCCGCAACAGTGACGATGTGTGGCTGCTTCTCATACCCGTAGCAATTGCGGCTCTAACGGCCGCCGTTTCGTATGGAAATCAACGGTTCCGAGTGATCGCTGAACCATCCGTGGTTCTCCTTGCCGCAATCGGTGCGGTGGCGTTCACTCGTGCCATCGGTGGCGCTCTGGCCTCACGGCGGGATTCACATCATCCGACACATGTCCCCGGCGGATCGTCGTAGCGGGAATTGTCTCGCCATGGGCCAGCCCACCAGTTGGCCGGGTCGGTGATAGTGGTGTCTGTGAGTGAGGCGACCAGTTGCCCGATAGCGAGGCCATACCGTGCCGATCCATCGCTACAGAAATGGCTCACGTCGGCCTTGCGGATGAGCAGGTCACCGTCGACCGTTTGAATCCATCTCCGAGGTGTGTGATCGGGCGCAACGATCGGATCGGGGTCGATATAGAAGGCTTTTTCGCGCGATCGGTCCACGGCCTCTTGAAATAGATCGTTGATGAATAGATCGACCGGCTTGCGATCGACACCAGGACTCAGTGAGGGCGCCAAGCCCACCACACCGATCGTCGCGCCGCTACCCGAAACCGTCGCAATGGCCGAATCCAGTAGATCGCCATATTCGAAGCGGATAGCGTCGCTGGAGCCCTGTTCGAGCTTGGCGACATCGAACCGCGCCCACATCGTGAGCACGAACTCGGGTTGATTCTTGGCGATACTTTCGGCGAGGTTGTCGAGCGAACCGGGGTCGAGCAACGCGAATCCGAGATGACCATCGGCGACTACATCGAAAAGATCGTTTGCTTCCAGCGAGGCCACTATTCCGGGCTGGGCATCGAACATGTAGGAGTCACCGAGCAGCAGAACTCGAAGGGGATCAGCGACTGTTGGAGTTCGAAGCGACGGGAGCTCCGATGGATCGATGACGATCAGAGCTGGATTCGTGTCAGTCGTCTCGACCGGCGGGTCGACCAGTTCAGGTTGAGTCTGGGTGTGCGCCGCAGTTGTGGATGGCGCCGCTTCGATGCTTGGTGTGGGTCCTATGACGATGCTGCGAGCTGGCTCGGCGGTGGCGAATAGGAGCGCAATGGCCACGGCGATGCCGATCACCGGGAAGACGATGTAGGGGCGAATCCTTTTCGACCAATCGACGCGGGCCGGCCTCTCCACAAGGCGGTACGAAGCGACTGTCGCTACAGCTGTCAGCCCAAGTCGGGTCAGCAATAATGCCGCGCCGTTGAGTCCGGTTCGCTCGGCGTTGAACGCAACAATTATCGGCCAGTGCCAGAGGTAGGCACCATAAGAGACGACTCCCAACTTCCGGAAAGGGCCAAATCGAAGGAATGCTGCGAGTCGTCCATCGGGGGCTGCGGTGATCGCCGCGATGAGAACTGCGACGGCGACGGCGTGAAAGAAGAAACCGCCATTGAAGAAGCCCAGATCGAGAGAACCATTGATCGAGGTCCACGACCAGACGAGATACGCGACCGACACTGTCACCAACATCATGATAGTTCGCCCATGGGTCACTCGACCAAGCCACGCATCGCCACGGTGAATGGTGAGCGCCAACGCTGCGCCGATAAGGATTGATGATGATCTGGTGATCGAGCTCAGATATGCATTAGTGGGATTGTCGAGAATGAAAATGAGGCTCGTTGCCGCAGCTAACACGGTCGTGGCGATCAGCAGCTTGCGGGTCTTGCCGCTTCGTCCGAGAAGTGGGATCACGATCAACGGCCAGAGCACGTAGAACTGTTCCTCGATCGCCAGGCTCCACAGGTGGTCGAAAGGCGAAGGCGCGGTGAAGATGGCCCAATATCCGCCGCCTGCGGAGATGAATTGCCAGTTGGTGACGTACACCAAGGCCGTGAGTCCGGCATCGTGAATGCCGCTGAGTTCATCGGGGCGAGCCACCGTTTCGGCATAGATGGCTCCTGCGCCCACCGCCATCAGCAGTGCGGGGAGAAGCCTCCACGCTCGACGGCTCCAGAAGGCCCACCTGTTGATTCGGCCGGTGCCTTGTCGCTCGAGCAAGAGCAGTCGTGTGATCAAGTAGCCCGACAGCGTGAAGAACAAGTCGACGCCAAGAAATCCTCCCTGTAGGTACCCAAGGTGAAATGCGATGACGCCGGCCACCGCAATGCCTCTAAGGCCATCGAGTGCTGGCTGGTATTCCAGACGTGGGCGAGTCGTAGTCGATCCAGACTTGGTGGTGAACAGTTCATCGCGATCTCTGTCCACAAGGGGTTCGGCGTCCGACCTCATTCGCATCGTGGCGATGACGTTATGTCGCGTCGGAGCCGGGGCATCTCATTGCACGAAATATCGGCCGCGGGTAGTAGTTTCGCATCGTGCATCTGAAGTCTGGGTTAGGTCGACGGTTGACCAGACGCTCCGGCGTTCTCACCAATCGTCGAATCAACCATCTTGCTCCCGGGCCGGATCCGTGGAGTCGAGTCAGATTTGGGGCGGGGGTGCTCGGGCTGATTCTGACCGTAGGTGTGATCGGATACCGATTACTCGGGCTCGGCATGTTCGACGCCATCTACCAGACCGGAATCACTGTCACCACGGTCGGATTCGACGAGATCGGACCCAAAGATGAAATCGACCGCGGATATCGAGTATTCACTTTGGTACTCGTATTTTTTGGCACTGGCGGTGTCCTGTACACACTCGGCATGATCGTCGAGGCATTTCTCGAGGGCAGCCTCACCGATGGTCGTCGGCGGCGAAAGGAACAACAAATGATCGACGAGATGAGTGACCACATCATCGTGGCCGGCGCCGGAAGGGTGGGTCTGGCTATCACCGCCTACGCCCAACGCCATCGAGCCGGGGTGGTGGTGATCGACCGTGAATTCACCGACGACATTGGTGTTCCAATGGTGGTGGGAGAGGCGACCGACGATGATGTCTTGCATCGTGCCGGGATCGAGCGTGCGCGGACACTTGTCGCGGCCCTCAACACCGATGCCGACAACATCTATGTCACAATCACCGCTCGAGCCCTCAACCCTGATCTGTTCATCGTGGCACGAACCACACGACAAGCCGATGAACCGAAGTTCCGTCGCGCTGGCGCCAATCGAATGGTCAATCCCCACCAGATCGGGGGCGCCAGGATGGGCCGGATTGCGCTACATCCCAATGTGGCCGGGTTCATAGAAGACATTCTCCATGACGAGCTCCACGATGTGACGATGAAGGATCTCACGATGCCCGCTGATTCACCCGTAGTTGGGATGACAGCCGGTGAACTCCTGGCCTCGCTTCGAACGCACCCAATGTTGGTGGCGATCCGCGACCCGCTCCTTCACTACTTGCCCAACCCGCCGAGCGAGACTCCGCTGCAGGCCGGTCATGTGTTGATCATCCTCGGCTCCCCCGAGGATTACGCCGAGATTTCAGCGACGGTTCTTCGCTGACGCAGCTGCGGTCAGTCAGGATCAGACCCCATCCAGAGATCAGGGTCAAGGTGACCGTTGGCCGCTGAGGGATCGAGTTCGTTGACGAGTCGCCAGGCCTCGTCGGCACGGGTTCGGGCGTCTATGTAAGCCCGATGAGCGTGTTTGGCGCGGTCAACGATGGTTCGGTCTGGATCGCGGCCGCTGGCCATTGCATCGATGCGATTCATCTCGGCCGACACCATCAGCGAACCTGCCTCGTGATCAAGTTCGTCGGCGCGGGCAGTCAGTTCGTCGGCTCTGTCGACCGCAACCGCGAGCGTGGCGGCCTCGCTCTCGTCGGGCTGCACGTCAAGTTCGACGTCGGTGGCTGCTTGAGCAAAAATGACAACGGGCAATAGATCGACCAGATCATCGACAGCCACATCACCCGGACCCAGCGGAGATCCGCGTCGAACCCTCAGCGGGGCAAACACAAGATCGGCATCGCT
>JBDNJK010000052.1:0-3132 GCA_041687805.1 Acidimicrobiales bacterium | reverse complement strand
GCCTCCTCGACGGTCTGGTGCCGTCCGATGAGATCTTGAACGACTGGGTCGAAGTCTTGGATGCCCATCGAGATTCGATTGAAACCGAGCCCGCGCAACACCTCTAGGTGCTCAACCGTGGTGACACGAGGGTCTACCTCGATGGCCACTTCGGCGCCGGGGGCCATGTCGAACATGCCCAGCAGCTCTGTGTGGAGCTTGGCCAGGTCGTCGGGGGAGTAGTAGGTGGGTGTGCCTCCACCCCAGTGGTATTGGTGAAGGGTGGTGCGCTCACCGAGGCGGCGAGAGACCGTCCGGGCTTCCTTGATCAGTCGATCGAGATAAACGTCGGCGAGGCTTTCATTCTTGGTGACCACCACATGGCATCCGCAAAATGAGCAACGTGCCTGGCAGAACGGCAGATGCACGTAGAGCGAAAGCGGTGTGATCGTCAGCTCTGAGGCCGCGCTGAGACGCTCGGCGTATTGGTCGGGCCCAAAATCTTCAGCAAATTCAACCGCGGTTGGATAAGACGTGTATCGGGGTCCAGGTCGGTCGTGGTGAGCCAGGAGCTCGGGTGTCACCTGCATGATGGCCTCGGAATCTTCCTCTGACCCTCACCGTAGAGTCCGGGGCACGGGAGCTTTAGAGAAGAAGGTCACTGTTCTGTAACACAGTGACGGAAGACCCGACCAGGTGGTTTGGTGGGCGATTTGGGTCAGGCCAACGTTGGCGTGAACTTGGCCGGCAGATGTTTCACGCCGTGAATGAAGCTTGAAAGCAGGAGTTCGGGCGGACCTGATGCTTCGATGTCGGGCAGGCGGGTCAACAATTCTCGCCACATGAGGCGAATCTCACGACGGGCAAGGTGGGCCCCGAGGCAAAAGTGTGGGCCGGGGCCGCCAAACCCGACGTGGGGGTTCGGGTCGCGACGTATGTCGAACGTATAAGGGTCGTCGAACACGTCTTCATCACGGTTGGCCGCCAAGTAGAACATTGCCAACTTGTCGCCTTGGCGGATCTGTTGTCCGCCCAGCTCCGTGTCGGCTAAGGCAGTGCGGCGCATGTAGGTGACCGGACTGGCGAGCCGCACGATTTCTTCGACCGCGGTGTGGTCGACGGCATCTGGGTCCGCCAGCCACAATTGCTTCTGTTCGGGGTTGTCGGTGAGGTACTTGAGACCCCACGCAATGGCGTTGCGGGTGGTCTCGTTGCCGGCCACCACCAACAAGATGAAGAAGCTGGAGATCTCTGCGTCGGTCAGTTGTTCGCCGTCGACGGTGGCGTTGACCAGGATTGTGGTGAGATCGTCTGCGTCGCCGCCTTTCTTCGACTGGGCCACATCATTCATCAGGTCGGACAAGCTCTGGCCGGCGAGAAGCAGCGAGGTGAGAATGTCGTGGGCATCGGGCACGTACTCGGGGTCGCCGGCACCAAGAATGGTGTTGGTTTGCTCGAACACGAATTCGATCTGGTTCTCAGGGATGCCCATCAAGTCGCACACGATTTGGAGAGGAAGCCGGGCGGCCACATCGACTACGAAGTCGCACTCGCCGCGGTCGCAAATCCGATCGACGATTCGGCTGGCCTGGTGGGCCACGCCGCTTTCGAGCTTCGCGAGCATCCGCGGGGTGAATCCGGCCGATACCAGTTTGCGAAGCCGGGCGTGTCGGGGGTCGTCCATGGCGAGCATCGAACCGAAAAACTCGCTGAATTCGGGTGGGACATCCAGGGCGGTGAATCCGGAAGCCGAGGAATAGATGGCCGGATTCTTCGACACTTCGAGAATTTGGTCGTGTTTTGTCACAGCCCAGCAACCGGGGCCCTCCTGCAAGTCGACGTCGAGCGGCATAGGCGGTTCGGAATGAAATGAGAGTGGTGCTGCTCGCAGCTTCGCCAGATCGGACTCGACGTCGGATTCGGGTCGTACCCAAAATTCGGGGTAGATCGGGTTTGGGAGAGATGTCTCCGTGGAGGTCATAAGGGCTCGATTCAGAAGAGGACTCTGCGGATAGTTGCGATGAGCCAGTCGACATCATCGTCGGAAACGATGAGGCTCGGCTTGAACTGGAGTACGGACGGGTCGTTACCGGCGAAGAAACTGTAGATCCCCTCATCGAAGAGAGCTTTCATTGCCGACATTCCGCCCATCGGCTGATCAAATTTCAGGCCGGTGAGCATCCCACGGCGGCGAACCTCGAATGGCGCGTCGGCCAGGCCCTCTCCGATCCGGTTTCCAACTGAGCGAACTCGCTTGAGAAAATCGGGGTCGGTGACGATGTCGAGTACCTCGGAAGCGACCACACATCCGAGTTCGGATCCGCCGAAGGTAGAGACGTGGGAGAACGGCTCGTCGCTGGTGAAGCTATGAACGTCGGCGGTCATGAGCGTGGCGGCGATCGGATATATGCCACCACCCAGGCCCTTGCCGGTGACCAGCACATCGGGAGTGATTGATTCCTGCTGGTAATACCAGACCGAACCGGTTCGACCAAGCCCTGTTTGCACCTCGTCGATGATCAAGAGAGCGCCACGATCGCGACACATCGCGGCAATGCCAGTCAGATAGCCCGGGTCGGGCATCGGAAATCCGAGTGTGGCGGGAATGGCCTCAAGAATCACTGCCGCGGTGTTGTCGCCGATCTCGGCGTCCATGGCCTCGACGTCGTTGTAGGGCACCTGCGAGAAGCCGGGGACCACATGGCGGAACGGGTCCCGAAACTTCGCCTCACCCGTGGCAAGGGCCAGCCCGGTGTGACCGTGGTAAGCGCCTTGCACCGACACGATTCCGTCACGCTGGGTCGCGTGTCGCGCCGCTTTGATGGCGAGGTCGATGGCCTCGCCGCCGGTGGTGCCGAAGACCACGCCGGGCAACTTGCCGTCTGTGGAATTGACCAGCTTTTCGGCGGCGCGGGCACGATGGATCGACACGAGGTGGTGATTGCCGATGTCGATGTGATCCATGGCATCGCGCACGGCCTTGATCACGCGCTCGTTGCGATGGCCAAGATTGAACACGCCACCGTTGCAGTGGCAGTTGACGTACCACTTGCCGGTGAACGCATCGCTGAAGCGTGGCCCTTCGCGGTCGCCCATCACCAACTGCATGTCGGCCATCTTCCATGTGTCGACGCGGCCTGGGTCGACGTGGCG
>JBDNJK010000051.1:0-6465 GCA_041687805.1 Acidimicrobiales bacterium | reverse complement strand
TTTAGTTCCCAGAAGCCGTCGATGTTCATCATCGCGACCAATGCATCCCACATGGCTAGTGAATCCTCGTGTGATGGAACTCTGGTAATCACCGGACCGAAGTAGCCCTGTTTCACGCCGTTGCGATCATCGAACGCGAGGATTGGAGTGCCGACATTATCTCCGGTGAGGGCCAGGCCGGCGTCCATGCGGGTACGGATCTCGGCGTCCCACGTTTCGTCATCGAAGGCTTCGGCGTGCCGAGGGTCGAACCCGGCCGCGGCCAGCACCTCGGCGGCGGTGAAATCGGTGTCCTGATCGTGATGGATACGACGTCCGCACTCCCAGTAGAAATCGAACACAGCATCGTCGCCTTCAGCGGCACGGATTGACTCCATCACCCGCAATAGGCGATGGGTGAAAAAGACTCGATCGTAGAAGGGGGAGTCTTCGCTCGGCTGATTCTTGAAGAACAGGCTTATCGGCTGCCACTTGATGTGGAGGTCGCGGGCTGGCTTGATTTCGTCGACGACCCAACGGGCCGTCACCCAACACCACGGTCAAATGGGGTCGATCCAGAATTCGAGATCGTGGACGTCGGTTGCGGGGGAGGTTGATGTCACGTGTGGATTCAACCGTGTGATGCCACTGGTATTCCAACTTTGGGTGCTCCCTGAGCCCAATCAGGCCAACGGTCACGGCTCTTTTTGGCGAGACGTTGGAGCAGGGCGATCGCACCGGGGTCGTCATCACCGGGCCGGGTCTCTATTGCTCCGTCTCGGACCATTGCGTCGATCACCGCCCGGCCGAGATCCGTTCGTACGATCGTAAGGGTCCAATCGGTCTCGTTGCCGATCCCCCCGGTGGAGATGTCTGCGTGTTCGGCGGCGAAGTCGGGGCAGTGGAGGCAGCCTGTTCTGGTCCAGGCGTGGCATTCCTTGAGGTTGATCTCGTGGTAGCCGCCGTCCTTGGTCCAGATTTGAAAGACCCCCTTGATATTCATCTTGGCGATGTTGTCGCGGCGAAGGCCGTACTTGACTTCGAAGAGTTCATCGAACATTGAATCATCGAACGACTTAGAGCAGAGCAAGCCGATGTTGAGCTTGAACGGCTTGCCGACCTTGCCGACCTTGCGATGCCACATCACAGGGGCCACAGACGTCTGGCAACTCATTCCCACCAACGCCAGTCGCTCCAACCCCTTCTCGCGAGCTTCGTCGTAGGCCATGGTGTTGGCCGAGTAGGTGTAGCGACTGCCCGCTCCTCGGATCACCTCATCCCGGTTGGTGGCGACCATTGGGTGAGCCTTCCAACCCGGGTCGCCGTTGGGTAGTGGCTCGACGCCGCTGGTGAGGGCCCCATCGATGATGTCGTTTTCGAGACACCAGATGAGGATGGCCGATACGAGCCCGCCGTCTTGACCGGTTTCGTACACGAAATCATCGGAAGCTCGAGTGAGGAGAATGTCGGAGTAGATGCCGGCGACCTCGTCGGGCCGGCGTTCGCGGGCGTGAAGGTGGGCATCGGCCTCAGGTTCCCACATGCGAAATCGTGGGCAAGCCCGAGTGCAGGAGGTGCATCCCTTTTGGCCGTGGATGCAGTCGTCGACGCCGAGTTCATCCTCGAGATGAAACGGTCGATACGCGCCAGGCTCATGCTCGTACCCGATCACATCGTGGGGACACGCGATGACACATCCGGCGCATCCGGTGCAAAGCCCACTGGTGATGACCTCGGAGTGGAGTTCTTTCCACTGCTGAGTCCAGCGCTCTTTTTTCTTTGCCGGCGCGGGGGCATCTGTCACGGTCATGTGCTGAAACTAGCCGCACCGGTCAACAGAGTCGTATCTCATGTCGGCTGGACCGCAAGGTTTTGTCAAGGTTTCCGCATTAAGCAATCGGAATCACATTGGCAGGGGCACTATGGTGCGCCGCCAGCACCGAGGGGATCAACATGACCGGAACGACGGAGAAAGCAGCAACTCAAGCGGGAACGCTGGTGAGCGCTGATTGGCTGGAGCAGCATCTCAACGACCCGAGCGTGAAGGTCGTTGAGGTTGACGTGAGCCCAGCCGCCCACAGCGAGGGTCATATTCCTGGCGCGGTCCTGTGGAATATCTACAGCGATTTGAAGGATGAGACCTACCGAACCAGGCCAGACGCCGCGATCATCGAACTGGTCCGTCGGTCGGGAATCAACAACGATTCGACCGTGGTGTTCTACGGCTACGCACCGGCGCTCGGTTTCTGGATCATGCAACTGCTTGGGCATTGCGACATGAAGATCCTCGATACAGGCCGAGACGCGTGGCGAAATCAGGGCCGTCCGTGGGACGCGGATGTGGAGACTCCGTCGATCAGCGGGTTTCACGTCGACAAGATCGACTCCGATATTCGTGCCCTCGATCGTGAGGTTCGCGAGTCAACGAGCCGGTGGGATCACACGATTCTCGATGTCAGGAGCCGTCTCGAATTTGAGGGTGAGCGCTTCTGGCCATCGGGCGGGGTGCCTGAGGGTGGAAGAGCCGGACGGATCCCTTCGTCACAGCACATGTTCTGCGACATGGTCACCGAGGAAGGATCATTCCGATCCGTGGACGAGCTTCGTGAAATGACTGAGGAACTCAACCTGATCGCTGGGCATGGCTTCACCACGTATTGCACCATTGGAGCCAGAGCCTCCACGACATGGTTTGTTCTCACCCATCTGCTCGGCTTCGAGGATGTGAGGGTCTACGACGGTTCATGGGCCGAATGGGGCATGAACTCGGCTATGCCGATCGAGCAAGGCTGAGGCTCGTCGGGCCAAGGCATCGTCGTCTGGTGACGTCGCCCATGCTCTTGGCCAGTCACGGTGGACGATGTCAGGGGTTGGATCGAGGTCGAGTAGCTGAGGGTGCGTCCAAGATCATGAACGCGCCGGTGGCCGATGCGACCACGTTGCCGGCGTCGTCGCGAACCTTTGATTCGAGGTGCATGAGAGTCCGCCCAGGCTTCACCACCACAGTGTCGGCAATCAGCCGGCCATGTGTCACGGCGCGCAAGTAACGCATGTGAATATCGGTGGTGGTGCAGATCTTGCCGTCGGGCACAAGGCTCATTACGGCGGCGCCCATCGAAGTGTCGATCATTGCGAATACCACCGATCCGTGGGACACGCCGTTGGGGTTGAGATGGCGCTCATCGACGGTGATCTCCGCCTCCGAATGTCCGGGCTCAACCGCGCGGATCTCCATCCCCAGGTGATGTTTGAGTGGAAAGTCGCTGATCGGCGTGTCGTTCATGTCGGTGATCATGCCACTGGATTCAATCACCCGTTGAACCGTCGATCGACTCTCGTACCAGGTCGGCATGTCCGCAGTGCCTCGCGTATTCCTCGACCATGTGAACCAGGATCCAGCGAAGGTTCCAACGGGTGCCGTCGTCACGCGTGAGTTGAGCCATTTGATCGAGAGACGCCGCCGACCTGATGGCCGCTCGGCTCCGGTCAAGCGACTCACTGAATTGGTCGATCAGAGCCTCCGTGGTCCAATCGTGGGCGTGGTGGAACTCCCAGTCGTGGTCATCGTCCCAAGGAATGTCGGCCCACAACGCCCGCTCGTCTCGCCCGACAAAGCGATGATCAAACCAGTAGTCCTCCACCAGAGCCATGTGGAGCAGCAAACCCCCGAGCGTTATTTCACCAGGAGCGACAGCCATCGCCAGTTGTTCGGCGTTGAGGCCCCAACACTTTCGCAACAGCACGGCTCGGTAGAAATCGAGCATCTCAGTCAGGGTGGTGCGCTCATCCGTTGAACGATTGAGCTCCGGCAGTTCCGGCGGGCCGGTGTTCGCGGTCGACATTTCCAGACCCTACGACGTTGTGTCCTGCGGTTCGACCGGTGCGCAGCAGATAGCTTTCGTGAGTGACGAAATTCTTGCCGCCACCTATCGAAGCTGGTCTTGGTGACATCGACACCCAGCGGCTGCATCTGAGGAAATTTCGACTCACCGACCTGGATGCCCTCTCCAGGGTCTTTGCCAAGCCGGAGGTTTGGCGATTCCCCTTCGGCCGCGGGTTGACCCGAAGCGAAACCGAATCGTTCCTGAAGGGCACGATCGATGAGTGGGAGCAATGCCAGTTCGGTTGTTGGATCGCAATCGAGAAGAAAACTGACGAGGTAGTGGGTTACGTAGGGCTTTCAGTGCCGATGTTTCTGCCCGAAATACTTCCGGCGGTGGAGGTCGGCTGGCGGTTCGATCCAGGCCATTGGGGTCGTGGATTCGCGACAGAGGGCGCGCAAGCAGCGCTGCGAGAGGGTTTTACAACACTGGGGCTGGACCAGATCACATCAGTTCCTCAAGTCGGCAACCCGGCATCGGCTCGGGTGGCCGACCGGCTTGGTATGCGACTCGAACGCACCGTGAAGATCCCGGCAAACGACCGCCGAGGGGAGCTGTTGGGCCATCTGTATGTGACGACAAATGGCGAGTGGCTGTCTCATTGGGTGGGTCGACGCGGCGACGATTAGGTTCGCGGGGATGAGCGAATCGACGCCACCTGGCCCACTGATCGGTAGTGGACGAGATCGTGACGTGTTCGATGTCGGTGGGGGAAAGGTGCTGCGACGCTCACGCGGTGGCAGATCGAGCGTCACAGAGGCGCTGACAATGAAACACCTACACCGTCACGGCTACCCGGTGCCGGAAGTGTTCGACGTATCCGGCCCCGACCTCGTGATGGAGCGAATCAACGGGCCGACGATGCTCGATGCGTTCGGGAGGCGACCTTGGCGGGTCGCTACGTGGGCCCGGACGCTCGCCGATCTCACCGGGCAACTTA
This sequence comes from Acidimicrobiales bacterium, assembly GCA_041687805.1. GTDB lineage: Bacteria > Actinomycetota > Acidimicrobiia > Acidimicrobiales > Aldehydirespiratoraceae > SZUA-87. Next base: position 1,665 of record JBDNJK010000051.1, on the reverse strand, counting down.
CAAAGATGCCGCTTCCTGATCACGACCTCCCGATTGTCGGCGATCAGGCCGAGGTGATCGTCCATCTAGATCTTCATCCCCTCAACGTGATGCTCACCGATCGCGGTCCTGTAGTGATCGACTGGACCAACGCGGCCATCGGCCCCAGCGGCTTGGACACTGCCGACGCATGGTTGGTGATCGCTGCGGCCCAAGTGGATGGTCCGTTGGCTCAACGCCTGGCCGCTGCCGCTGTCCGGCGGCTCTTCCTGCGACGCTACCTCGCCCGGTCTGACACCTCGACGGCGCGAACCTGGCTCCAAACCGCGTTCGAAAATCGTTCGTCCGACCCGAATTTGCACGCCGAAGAGCTCGCTTCGATGTTGTCGACCGTTGAGGCCGAGGCAAGTACGTGAACCGGTTGACCGCTCGCCCCTTTCCGTCCGGTGCTTGTGATACCCACATCCACTTTTACGATGGCCGGTTCACCGCGTCTGCGGCCGCCACTCTGCATCCAAGCGATGCCGCCGTCGCTGATTACCGGCAGATCCAACATCAGCTGGGTCTGACACGCGTGGTGGTGGTGCAGCCCACGACGTATGGCCTCGACAATTCGTGTCAACTCGCGGCGATGGCAGAATTCGGCGACAACGCACGCGGCGTGATGGTGGTCGACAGCTCAACGACCGAGGCGGAGCTCGATCGCCTCACTGGATTGGGTGTCCGAGGTGCACGCTTCCACATGTTGCCCGGTGGCGCAGTCCCGTGGAGCGAACTGGCGAAGGTGGCAGAGCGGGTCCACGAGCACGACTGGCATATTCAGCTTCAGCTCAACGGCAGGGAACTACCTGACCGATTCGAAATGCTCTCTGACCTGCCATGCCCGTTGGTGATCGATCATGTTGGCAGGTTCATGCCCCCGGTCGACGTTGGTCATCGATCCTTCGCTGCCTTGCAGAGCTTGGTCGACAGTGGGAACTGCTGGGTGAAGCTGTCAGCGCCCTACGAGTCCTCGCTGATTGGTTCGCCCGGCTATGGCGATGTCAGCCCGCTCGTCGAGGCTCTGGTCGAGCAGGCCCCCGATAAAATGTTGTGGGCCAGCAACTGGCCTCATCCCGGTCGAGTCGATCCGCCGCCGGCCGAAGTCTTGGCCGCTCTCGCCACTGAATGGTTGGGAGACGGCGCGACCAGACAACGAGTACTGGTCGACAATCCATGTGAGGTCTACGGGTTCTGACTTCCTGGTCGCTGCTGATTGCCTCTGTGGCCGCGGTGGTTCGCTGGAGGGCAGGAGACACTGTGATGGCACCGATTTCGATGGCGCCGCCGTTCGAATCGATTCGTAGATAGGTAGCGAAGCCGAGAGCTGCCTCGTCGACAACGATGGCGTATGGCTGCCAGTCGGGCCGCTCGTTGAAGGAGTTGATCATCGATGCGATCTCGCCGGATGACTCAAACGGCCCGTAGGGCAAGTAGGTCCACAACGACTCGGGCGCATCCTGGAACGCATCGAACAGTTCAGTCGCGTGGGTTTCGGCATCGAGTGGTGGGAACGACGTGGGTGCCGACCAATGGCCTTCGCTCCGGAGGCTGGGCAGATGTCCAATCGCCGAGATCAGGCCCGATGGGCTGGTCGAATTCGTTGGTGCGTGTCATCGGCTCAGGCGCAGCCTTCGACCCACTCGA
>JBDNJK010000050.1:0-7246 GCA_041687805.1 Acidimicrobiales bacterium | reverse complement strand
GGCGTCATTCGGCGATACGCCTGGGGTTCCGCCACAGAAATTCCAGAATTGTTGGGTCGTGTGCCCGACGGTGACCCTTGGGCCGAACTGTGGTTGGGTGCGAACGAATCGGCGCCGTCTTTGATCGGGCCACATGCCCGGCCCCTCAATGAGGAGATCAATGCGGATCAGATCGCCACTCTCGGAGAGTCGGTCGCGAGTCGTTTCGGCGAATTGCCGTTCCTTCTCAAGGTCCTCTCGGCAGCAGCGCCCTTGTCGATTCAGGCCCATCCGAGTGTGGCACAGGCCGAGGTTGGATTCGAACGTGAGAGTGCCGCTGGAATCCCGTTGAACTCGCCAAGGCGATCATTTCGAGATCGGAACCACAAACCCGAGTTGATTTGTGCTCTGACCACCTTCGAGAGCCTCTGCGGATTCCGGGAGCCACGACAGACCGTTCGCCTGCTTGCCGCCATCTCCGCGCCGTGTCTAGATCCGTTGACGACGGTGCTCAGTGGCGATGAAACGGTTGCGATAGCACGGGCGGTTGAGTGGATCTTCTCCATCGTGAGCAGCGATGTCGAAGAGATTGTCAGTGATGTGGAGCAAGCATGCCGTTCTGCGATCGATGATGAGTTTGTCGGTGAGCGGCAAATGCTCCTCGATTTGGCCGAGAGATACCCCAACGACGTCGGCGTCATTCTGGCTCTACTGCTCAACTATGTAACGCTTCTGCCCGGAGAGGCGGTATTTCTCGAGACCGGCATTCTCCACTCGTATCTGAAGGGCACGGGAGTGGAGCTCATGGCCAACTCCGACAATGTGCTTCGGGGAGGTCTCACCAGCAAGCATGTCGACGTGCCCGGACTGCTCGAAGCCGTCCTCATGGCGCCGAGCCATCCTGGAATTCAGCGGGTCGACGGCCATGGACCGGCCACGCATTACCACTCGCCAGTGTCGGAATTTTCACTGACCAGAATCAAACTCGACGGAGAATTCGAGCTGGAGTCAGGACCCGCCATCGTGCTGTGCACTGACGGGGGGGCCAAGATCGGCCCTCACGTTCTCGGCCGAGGATCCACGATCTGGTTGCCGGAAAGTGATGGACGAGTTGTGGTCGAGGGGCAGGCCACTATTTTTCGGGCTGGAGTCGGTGAAATAGCCTGAGCCAACCGATGAGCATCATCTGATCAATGTTGCACGGCTCTAGACTCTGCTATAGCGGGCTGTCGTGAGATGGTGTCAGTTGACCCCGGCCCCACACCCAACAAACTCACACAGGAGGGCCATCATGGCCATCACCGACGCCGTCGGCGACTTCAAGGTCGCCGACTTGTCTCTTGCCGGATTCGGTCGAAATGAAATCCGTTTGGCCGAGCACGAAATGCCGGGCCTCATGGCTCTTCGCGGCAAGTACGCCGACGAGCAACCGTTGGCCGGAGCCCGCATCGCCGGTTCCCTTCACATGACCGTGCAGACAGCGGTGTTGATCGAAACACTTGAGGTGCTCGGCGCGGATGTCCGCTGGGTTAGCTGCAACATCTTCTCAACCCAGGATCATGCCGCCGCCGCGATTGCCGTAGGTCTCGACGGCACGATCGACGCGCCCAAAGGAACCCCGGTGTTCGCCTGGAAGGGTGAGTCCCTCGAGGAATACTGGTGGGCCACCGAGCAACTGTTCCACTGGCCCGACGGCGGGGGTCCGAACCTGATTCTCGATGACGGCGGCGACGCCACGATGCTGGTCCACAAGGGACTCGAGTACGAGAAGGCGGGTGCCATTCCAGAGACCACCGAAGATGATTCCGAGGAAATCGGCGTCTTTCTGGATCGCTTGCGGTCCATTGCCGCCGATGATTCCGAATTCTTCCGCCGTGTTGCTCCCGGAATCCTCGGGGTGTCCGAGGAGACCACCACCGGCGTCCACCGTCTCTATCAAATGATGGAGGCCGGCGAGCTCTTGTTCCCGGCTATCAACGTCAACGATTCGGTCACCAAGTCGAAGTTCGACAACCTCTACGGCTGTCGCCATTCGCTGGTCGACGGAATTAATCGCGGCACCGATGTGATGATCGGCGGCAAGGTCGCGGTGGTCTGCGGGTATGGCGATGTCGGTAAGGGCTGCGCCGCATCTCTGCGGGGCCAAGGTGCACGAGTGATCATCACCGAGATCGACCCGATCTGCGCTTTGCAGGCAGCCATGGAGGGCTTCGAGGTCAACACCCTCGAGAGCGTCGTCTCGATTGGCGACATCTTCATCACCACCACCGGAAACAAGGACATCATCCTTGCCGGTCACATGGCCCGCATGAAGCATCAGGCCATAGTCGGCAACATCGGCCACTTCGACAATGAGGTTGATATGGCCGGGCTGCAGCGAATGTCGGATGTGCAACGCATCAACATCAAACCTCAGGTCGACGAATTTGTCTTTCCCGATGGACACTCGATCATCATGCTCAGCGAGGGTCGACTATTGAATCTCGGCAACGCCACAGGCCATCCGAGCTTCGTGATGTCTTGTAGTTTCAGCAATCAAGTGCTCGCTCAGATGGAACTTTACGGCAACGACGGCACCATGAAACCTGAGGTGTTGACCCTTCCCAAACTCCTCGATGAGGAGGTGGCGAGGCTTCATCTCGACGCGTTGGGCGTGAAGCTCACGAAGCTCACCGACGAGCAGGCCGGCTATCTCGGTGTGCAGGCAACTGGGCCATTCAAGCCTTCGCACTACAGGTACTGAGCCACACGTCGTCGGGCCATATTGGTCCGGCGACAGGCCGGTCGGCGGCCGTTGTGCCCCGAAAGTGAACGATGGCTAACATCTGGCTCTCACTTTCCTGGAGGCAGCTATGGCCGATCGTCTGACAATCAAGATTGAGGATGGGGTGGCCGACGTTCGGCTCTCCCGGGCCGACAAGATGAACGCCCTCGACGGCCCGATGTTCGATGCTCTGGTCGAGGCTGGCGATCAATTGGCGACCGACAACTCGGTTCGCGCCGTGGTCCTGTCGGGCAGCGGTCGCGCATTCTGTGCGGGCCTCGACTTCTCGGGCTTTCAAGCGATGGCAGGTGATGGATCAGACTCAGGCAACACGGGCTCGATCGGTCGTGTCGCCGAGGGAAGGATCACCCATCATGCGCAGCAGGCCTGTTGGACCTGGCACGAGTTGCCTGTTCCGGTGATTGCAGCGGTTCATGGAGTGGCGTTCGGCGGTGGTCTGCAGTTGGCGCTCGGCGCCGATATTCGCATCGTGAGCCCTGACGTGAGGATGTCGGTACTTGAGATCCGCTGGGGAATCACACCCGACATGATCGCCACGCAAGTCCTGCCGAAATTGGTGGGATCTGATGTCGCCAAAGAACTCACATGGACGGGCCGGGAGGTCAACGGAGAGGAAGCGGTTCGAATCGGATTGGCTACGAGGGTCGCCGACGATCCGAGATCCGCGGCTCTCGAATTGGCGCATGAAATTTCAGCGAAGAGCCCGCATGCCGTTCGCGGTGCCAAACACCTGATCGATCTGGCGAGCTACGCCGACTGGGCCACCGGATTCGCCGAGGAGCGCCGGGTCATCAGCTCGCTCATCGGGCAGAAAAACCAGGCAGAGGCAGTACACGCCTACTTCGAGAAGCGACCAGCCGTCTATGAGGACTTCGGAGGTGTGTCGCGGTGACTGCGGAGGTCGATCTCGGTCGCATAACCACCGACGTGGTCAACGACCACATCCTCAAGATAGGAATCGATCGTCAAGCGAAGCTCAACGGGTTCACGCCCGAGATGATGAGCGAACTCATCGATGCCTACACGCGCCTCGACGACGATCCCAATCTTTGGGTTGGTGTTCTCCACGCATGGGGCAGCCACTTCACGGCGGGACTCGACTTGCCGCGGTTTGCCGGCAACATGAAACAGGGTCTGCGGTCTGGCGAACGGTTGGGCAAGGTCGACCCGACGGCACTCGGCCGAGCATGTCGCAAGCCGATCGTGAGTGCGGTCAAGGGGATCACCTACACGCTTGGCATCGAGCTGATGCTGGGCGGCGACATTGTGATTGCGGCTGACGACTGTCGCTTCTCTCAACTTGAGCCCTTGAGAGGTACCCATGCCACTGGGGGAGCGACGCTTCGATTCGTCGAGCGCGGTGGTTGGGGCAACGCCATGTATCACTTGCTCACCAGCGATGAATTCGGTTCGGCCGAGGCGTATCGAATCGGCTTTGTGCAAGAGGTTGTTCCAGCGGGCACCGAGTTGGATCGGGCCATGGAAATCGCGGCCATGATCTGTCGAGGCGCGCCATTGGCCGTGCAAGCAACGAAGGCTTCGTCCACGAGGTATGTCGTTGAAGGCCAGAAGTCAGCTATCGCAGCATTTGGAGCTACTCAGGCTCAGCTAGCGGAGACCGACGACTTCACGGAGGGGCTGGCCTCGTTTGTCGAGAAACGCGCTCCGAAATTTTCGGGTCAGTGATCTTTCCCTACGATTTCTAGCACGTCGTGTCCGTAGCGTTCGAGCTTCACCGGACCCACTCCGGACACAGCAAGTAGCGCGGCATCGTCGGATGGCCGTGCCTGGGCGATGGCTTCGAGCGTGCGGTTGTCGAACACGATGTAGGCCGGCACTCCGGCTTCATGAGCTATACCTGATCGCCAGACGCGAAGGGCCTCGAACAACGAATTGTGGGGTGGATTGGGGCCATCGGTAGGTGGTCGCACTGGAGGCTCAGGGTCTGAAAGCGGTGGGGATTCCTCCTCGATCTCTGCGAGAAATCTGGATGGGTCCCGGCCGGCGATCACCACACTCTGCTCGATCGATCGGGTGATGGCTACATGAAAGATTCGGCGCTCCTCCTCTATGTCGGTGGCGAGACGATGAGGGCAGAGTCCCTCATTGACGCCGTAGACGATCACTCGCGGCCACTCCATTCCCTTGACGCGATGGACAGTCGACAACGAGATGCCACCGGTGTCGAAGTCCTTGCGGCCCTGCAGTTGAGCCGAAAGCCATTTGGGAAATTCGGAGGGCTCAGGTTGGAGATGAGCGACGGAGATGAGCGCGGCAAGATCGTCACCATGACTCGACCGATCGAGTGATCTTCTGGACGCATCGAGACGAGTCTCGAGGGCGTTGCCCAAGCCGATGGTGTCGCTCACTGCTGTGAGGATGGATACGGTGTCGGCGCCTTGGGCTGCGTGTCGGCGCAGCAGTGCCAATTGGTCGGCGAACTCTGACACCTTGACCTGGTCTCGTTCGTTTCTGAGTCTGTTGGCAAGCCGTTGGATGCGATCGACCGAGTCTTGCTCGGCCATCCATTCGAGCACCATTGGGGAAAGCCCACGTGGTGGACGTCGTGCCGCGGTGACGAGTGCATCGGTCGGTAGGTCTGTGTCGGGGCAGGTGGCGAGCCTGAGCCATGCGAGGGAGGCTGCTACGCCCGTGCGGCTCAGATAGGCAGAATCCACGGGGGTGGTGGTAGCCACGCCGGCCGCCCGGAGTGCGAGCATCGGGGCGAGGAGAGTGGCGTTCACCCTGGTGAGCACCGCGATCTCGCGCGGCTTGGTGCCGAGGTCGATCATTGCGGCGACGGCGTCGCAAAGCGCCCCGAGTTCGTCATCTGCCTGGATTCGTCGCAGCGGGTGGAGGGCGTCGTCTCGGTCGATTTCTGTGCTGGCGCGCTCTGGGCGAGCAGAGATCAGCTTGGGGACACGATGCCGGTTGTGGCTCAGGAGGTTGGTTGCCGCATCGACCACCTCGGGGGCGCATCGATAGTTGATGTGCAGCAGATGGCTGTCGGCACCGGGAAACCAGTTCGAGAAGTCGATGAGCCACGACGGGGACGCCCCCGCATAGCCGTAGATGGTCTGATCGTCGTCACCCACGCCGAATACCTCAGCAGCCGGGCCGGCCAAGAGCCGAAGCAGCAATAGGTGAGCCGGCGTGAGGTCCTGGAACTCATCGACCAACATCACGCCACACACCGCCCGGGCGACCCTGCGGCAGTGAGGCTGTGTAGCCAGGACCTCTATCGCTCTGATTATCTGCTCGTCGAAATCGATCTCTCCGAGCTGTGACAACCGAGTGCGATAGTCGACGAGCACCCGCGGGAGTCCCTTGACATCGCCGTCAAACTCGCGTTCGACGTCTTCAGCGTCGCGGAGTCCCAGGCGGCAGGCCGTGAACGCTTCGATCCACGCGGCGAAGGGATCTGTCATGGCGCGTCGACGTGTCTTCACCAGATCGCGTAGGTGGTGGCGGACGCGATGCTCGTCGATCACCGTCCAGGTGGGTGATGCCGGGCGTCGAAACGGACCGGTTCCGCGCACTATGGCCAGGGCAAGGCTGTTGAGAGTGCGGATCTCGAGGCCGGAAAGATCGGTGGTGCGTTGCTGCATTTCTTGACGGGCGCGCACGTTGAACGCCAGGAGACAGATGGTGGATGGGTCGACTTGGAGGTCATGGATCAGGTGGCGGGCACGCTCGGTGAGGACGCGTGTTTTGCCTGAACCAGCCGGGGCGATGATTCGTGCGGCGCCGTGGCGGGAGTCGACCGCTTGAAGCTGATCGGCGGCGAGGTCGGCAGCGGAGATTCGAGACATGAGCGGTCGCAGAATGCCCGACGCGAGATGAACCCGCGGGATTACGGCGGTGCCTCCGGTGGACTCGGAGGGAAACGCTTGCGAGGGGCCGCCGTCGCACCAGAGCGGCTCGCCAGATGGTGAAACGACATCGCCAGGCTGCCCGGGTGGCGCTGGGTGTGCGCCTGCAGCGATGGCAAGGCCAACCATTCGGCTCAAGGGTGCGGCTGGATCGCGGGCATCAATGGAATTGCTGAAGATCAGATGATCGAGGCGGTCTCCAGGGAGATCAACCGAGGTGTCGAGATCGTCGAGCGTCCACTCGATCGAAGGCTCTGGCTCGAGGAGAAGCCCCACGATCTCAATCACCACGCGGCGCCGCTGGGAATAGGCATCCTGCAAGTTGGTGAGGACATCGGCCAGACATGTATGGTCGGCGGAGGACTTGGCGTTGACGACAACATGAGCGACATGGGCCCAAGCAAGGGGAACTTCGGCTCCGGATGCGGTCACCAACGAACGGCCGAGCACTTCGGGGCCGGCCAGGCGGTCCCAATCGGGTTCGCCATGCTGTTGGTCTGTCAACTGTTGGTCTGTCAACTGTTGGTCTGTCGACTGTTGGCTGCCGGACCGTTGGACGTCGGGCTGTTGGACCGAGCAGGCTCTGACCTGCGAGATGCTGTCGTGGCGG
>JBDNJK010000049.1:0-18387 GCA_041687805.1 Acidimicrobiales bacterium | reverse complement strand
TTTCCTCCGATGCAGCCCAAACCCAAGAGGTTGCGGCACCCACGATCGACGACGTCGACGAAGTCACCGAACGGCTCTACCGGATCTCTGCGGACAACGGCTCCGAGGTTCGCTACGTAGTCAACGAGACTCTGGCCGGTGCCGACAACACAGTGACTGGCGTGTCGTCGGTGGTGGCTGGCGACATTGTGATCGATACGGCCGATCCATCATTGAGTCGCGTGGGCACGATCGTCGTCAATGTTGAGATGTTTCGATCTGACTCCAATCTGCGCGATAAACGAATTCGTCACGATTTCCTGTCCTCGACAAAGTTCCCGTTCGCGACTTTTGCGCCATCAGACATCATCGGCATGCCTACAGAATTCGCAGAGGGCGCCTCGTATCCCTTGACGATCGAAGGTGATCTCACGATCAAGGAGACCACAGCACCGGTCACGTTCTCTGGATCAGTTTCGGCGAACCCCGACCAACTGCAGGCGTTGGTCTCCTCGACGGTTCTCACGTCGACGTTCGGTGTGGGCCCGATCCACATCGCCGGGTTGGTTCACACCGACGATCAGATCACTCTCGAGTTTGATGTGGTGGCCGATCGGGTCGACGGCCCAAGCGCGGCCCCGTCTGCCGATGACCTCGGGCGAGCCGTCGAGGTGTCGGCACCGGTCGGCGGCCATTTCGCCGAGTTGGTTCAGCCGATCCTCGAGAAGTCTTGCGTGTCGTGCCATGGCGCAGGCGGCTCCGGGTGGACAACCGTGTCGATCAACACCGCCGGCGAGGCGTCCGATATTGCCGCCGATATAGCGCTCGTTTCTCGGGCCCGCTACATGCCTCCCTGGCCGGCCTCTGATCTGAGTGTGGCGTTCAAGCACGACTGGTCGCTCGAACAGGGCGATATCGACATTCTCGCCGGTTGGGCCGAGTCCGGGGGCGGCCTCGACATAGCCCCCGACACCAAACTGGTGGCCCGGGCTTCTGGGGTCCAATCCCTGGAGCGGGATCTGGTGCTCCTTCCCGACGAGCCATACGTCGGATCGCTCGATCTGCCCGACGACTATCGATGCCAGATAATTCCAGTTCCGGATCCGGAGGCGGACGGAACATGGGTGAGCGGTTTCACCTTCGTACCCGACAAGAAAGAGGTGGTCCATCACTCGATCGTGTTCCGTGCCGAGGGTTCGGAGCTGGAGGCGGCCAAGGCAATGGACGAGGCTGATCCGGGTGCTGGGTGGCAGTGTTTCGGACTCACGGGTCTGGGGGAAGGCGTCTACCCGATCGCCGGTTGGGCCCCGGGCAAACAGCCGACTGTTTACCCGCTTGGAGTTGGGCTTCATCTCGATCCGGGCGAATTCATCATCAACCAGATCCACTACCACTTCGATGACACGACACCGCCCGACTCATCCGCGATCATTCTCGACACGTTGACCCCTGACGAGCTCGCAGCACTACCGGACGACTTCGTGCAGATCGCCGGCAGCACCTACCTCACTCCGGCTGAGATCCCGTGCACGGCTGACGAGGAAGGTCCATTGTGTTCACGTTCGGCGGCGCTCAATGAGATCCGATCCAAGTATGGCGTTATCGCGCCGTTCATTCCCGATGCGCTGATCGCACGTTGTGGCGGGCAACTTTCAGATTTCGACGAATTGACCGGCACAACGTCCCACAGCTCCTGCGATCTCCACCTGAGAAATCCCGGAACGATCTTCTCGGTGTTCGGTCACATGCATGAGATCGGCTCCGCCTACCGCATGACGCTCAACCCCGACACACCCGAAGAGAAGGTGCTGCTCGACATACCGGTGTGGAGTTTCGAGTGGCAGTTCTATTACGAGCCCGTCGAAGAAATCATCGTTGATCGCAACGACGTTGTTCGTTTCGAATGCACCTGGGACCGATCACTGGGCAACTTTGATCAGCCTCGTTACGTCACTTGGAACGAGGGCACGGTCGACGAGATGTGTTTCTCGAGCATTCAAGTGATTCCAGCGGGTTGGTCCCGCCGGAAGCGTCAGCCCGGAATCATTAGCGAAGCGTCAGCGGTTGAGCCGCTCGTAGCCGCCGCGCACGAAATCGAGAGCGGCGGCGTATTCGTCATCAGCGGCTTGCAAGTCGGAGTATGTGAGCGAAGCGCCGTTGAAGGTGGTCTCGTTCCAGTAGCTGTCGCTGCGATCGACATCGCCCCATGCGCCCACGTAGATGTATGGCTCGTCGTGTGAAGCATCGCCGGGCGACATACCGAACGTGGCCCTGCCGCCTGCCTCGGCGTCGCCCATGGCGATGGCAGCATCGAAATGGCCTGGCCAGAGTTGGGTATGTTCAACGTCGACCGCCCCCTCGGTGAGCCGTAGCTCTTCGATTACGGCCCAGGAGAATCCGAACCAATCCCCGAGGAATCGACCGGTAGCTTCGCTGACTCCGAGGTCGGCGTCGATATCGCCCAATTCCGGCGAATCGCTTTCGGCTGCCACCGTGGTGGGGGAGACGCCTACGAACGCGGCGGCCGCGGAAATTGACGTGATGGGAGCAGATTCGACCGTGTCGCCACGTTGGATCACAATTCGTGCGCCTTCGACCCTTACCTGCTCGTCGGCTCCGAAGAACGGTGTCCCGAACCCGCCGTGGGTGTATCGCAGACCAAATTTGGTGTTGGAACTGCGCCGCGCCTCGGCGATCACCGAATAGCCGAGTCGATGAAATCCATCACGTTCTGCTGGATAGTTGTCGGGTACCGCCGGGAGCGGACGTCGTGCCCCGAGCCAATGGTCGGCGACGTAGTCGGCCAGTTCGGGCCGGGAGGCGATCACTTCGTCCCACGTGAGGTCGCCGCCCGATGTCGGGGTGACGGTTTTGTCGCCATTGCTCGTGCCAGATGGTGTGGCGGGGTCATCGGCGAAAAATGGCTCTTCGTTGACCGTTGGCGGGGACGGTTCGAGCACGTATCCCGCCATTCCGGCGCCCAGCCGTTCGTTTGCCTCGGACATTGGATTCCTGGGAAGTGTCGTCATGGTTGCCATTGTCCTCCACAAATTCACCTCATGACAACCATCAAGGGCAGCGATGTCGCTCAAAGAACACAATGGAAGGACCGGCGACGATGGCGGGTTTACCACCTATGTCCAAGATCATATTCTTGCCCATAACAGTGGGAATCGCCCTGCTTGCGGTGGCCTGCTCAGGCGGTGGCGATCACCTTGAGGCAGCCAGCCCGTCTGGTGCGGCGATCGCCGGTGCGCCAGCGTCGCCCGATGCCGTCGCCTCCGACCCGGCTGCCCCACAGTTCGGTTCAGACAAGCCGGTGGTGGAGCGGATCCTGCTTCCGGCGCTCGACCCAAGCGTCGACCCGACGCCGATTTCTGTCGACCAGATTGCGTCGACCAGTGATGAAGACTTCCCTTCGGCGCTCGATGACTTCTATGACGCCAGTTTCCCCCCACCGTTGATTGACCCCGAGAAGATCTTGTCGGGCGGTCCGCCGCCAGATGGGATACCACCGATCGACGAGCCGAAGTTCCAGCCGGCAAGTTCGGTCGACTGGCTTTTCAACGTGGAGCCGATCCTTTCCATCGAGGTCAACGGCGAGGTCAGGGGCTACCCCATTCAGATCATGACTTGGCACGAGATCGTCAACGACACGATCGCCGGAGTGCCCGTGACGATCTCATACTGTCCCCTCTGCAATTCGGCATTGGCCTACGACCGCCGAGTGGGCGATCGAATATTCGACTTCGGCACGTCGGGGAAGTTGTTCAATTCGTCGCTGGTCATGTACGACCGTCAGACCGAGAGCCTGTGGACCCACTTCGAAGGCAAGGCCGTGGTCGGGTCGCTCACCGGTGAGCGCCTGACCACGCTGCCCATAGCGATGACTTCATGGGAGAGGTTCCGCGATGCTCATCCAGATGCGCTTGTCCTGAGCCGATCCACCGGATTCCGTCGCGACTACGGCCGCAACCCCTACGCGGGCTACGACGATGTGAACACCAGCCCGTTCCTGTTCAAAGGCGTTGTGGATGGCCGACTGGCTGCCAAGACAAGAGTGGTCGTGGTACGAAGCGATGCTGGCCCGGCGATTGCTCTACCGCTCGAAACATTGTTCGAAGAGCGGGTGGTGCCCTTCACCGCTCAGGGTCGCGATGTCGTGGCGATTCTCGAAAGAGGAAGTTCGAGTGCACTCGACAACTCCGACCTCTCAGACGGCTACGACCAGGGATCCACCGGAGTGTTCCTCGCTGAACTCAACGGCGAGAAGGTTGATCTCGTGTCTACGTCAGAGGGATTTCTCGACAACGTCAGCGGGTTGACATTCGATGTCTTCGGCGTTGCCACAGACGGATCCGGGGTCCGTCTGGAACCCGTGGAGCATCTCGACACGTTCTGGTTCGCGATCGGATCATTCGATCCTGATGTCGAAGTAATCGGGCTCTGAGGCATTGATCGTTGCACGACAACGGAACATGATGGCCCCCAGTGGGGTTCCGATGCCATGGCGATCACGACCGAACGCTCAACAGATCTAGTCGATTGGCTGGCCAGCTCGCTCGGAAGGGGCAATCTTGCGCCTCTGTCGTGCGACGACCTGGAGGAGCTGGCGAGTCATCTCACGGAAGTGAAATACGCGGGCGGAACTCAGATTTACAAGCGTAGTCAGCTACCGGACCGGGTCCGAATCGTGCGTTCTGGCACCGTCGAGTTGGCCCGCGAGTTCGGTTCCCGACGTGTCGTGGTCCAATTACTGCGCCCCGGCTCGGTATTTGGCGACATTCCGCTTTTCTTGCGTACCGGAGAACCAACTGAGGCCCGAGCGGTCGACGACAGCACAGTGCTGGGGATCGATTCGGTGAAGCTGTTCTCGCTTCTGGGAGAGCGCCCGATGTTGGCCCGCCGCTGGCTGGTGTCGGTTGCCGGTCGGATGTCGGAAATGCAAGATCGTGTCAGCGACCTCTTGGTGGGAAATCTCGACCGCCAAGTTGCGTCGTGGCTTCTGCGTGAGGCCGGTAGCGAAGGCGTGTCCGTGAGCCAGCAGACCCTCGCACATTTGCTCGGTGCTCGCCGCACCAGCGTCAACCAGGCTCTGCGTCGCCTCGAAGAGCGGAACCTGATCGAGACCGGCTATCGCTACGTGTCTGTTGTCGATGCAGCAGCGTTGGCAGATGTCGTTCTGGTTGGCTGAGGTTGGGCTGGGCGACGTAGGTCGCTCGCACAAGATCACGACCTCGTGTCTCGATGGTCCAGACCGAACCCTTCTCGCAGCCGCGCTGGCCGATCATCGACATGCCGTCGCGTAGCAGCGTGTTGATTACTTCGGGGATCAGATCACCGTGACTGCACATCAGGATGTCGCCGTCGTTGTGAGCCTCCGATCTCATGAGTTCGATTAGCGCGGCAGGCTTGGAGCCTTCGAGGAGCTCGCGGCGGGCATCCACCTCCAGGCCGTGCGCCTGGGCAGTCGGGCGAACCGTGTCGACACAGCGAGTTGCGACTGACGACCAAACGGCTCTGAGATCGACACCTTCGAAATGCCGAACCAAATCAACGGCCTGGACCAGACCTCGTTGGTCAAGCGGACGCTTGAGATCGTCGCCGTGGTCGTAGGGCCTTGAACCAGCGGCGCCGTGGCGGACCAAGTGAAGTACCATTTGGGCCGATAGTAGGGTGTCCAATCTCAAATTGGCCATCGAGCACTTGTATTGGTCCGTGACCCTGCCAATCTTCGATCGGAGGAATACTCATGTCGAACACCACCCGAACGGCCGTGGTCATATCCCGCCACAATGGCATGTTCGTCAAGATCCTCGAGGCCTCGTCTTTTGAGGTGTTGGGCACCGCTCCATCCGTGTCGGTTGGGTTGTAGCTGATCAGTGGCGTGTCTCCCGATGTCGTGCTGTTGGAAAACGAACTCGACGGTGAGGGAGGTCTCGAAGGGCTCGAACACCTCAAGGATGCAGCACCAACATCGGATTTCGTGGTGATTGTTGCCGATGGGCTGGCCTAGATCCGGCAAAGACCGGGGCCTACGCGGTTCTCAACCGCGGCCGGTTGATCGAGCTTCCCGAACTGTTGTCGTCACTCCTCGAGCGGCGCGATGAGCGAGAGCAGACCGGCACCATTGTCACTGAGCGACGTTCGTCCAGTGATCGTCGAGTCTTCCAAGACTGGTCGAAGGTGGGATGGGAGAGGCGGAAAGGCAGCCGCCGGGCTCCCGCCGCCGACGATGATTCATAGCGATTCGTTGCGCCTATAGCGAGACGCTGGTGACGCAGATGTCGTCGCCCTGTGGCTTGGAAGACGATGTGTCGGCGGTGGCCGGTCCGTAGAGTTCGCTGAGAATGCCGCGAACCATTCCGCGGTCGACGGCACAAATCACGGGCGACTCGATGACCGCATCGCCGAACGGACAATTGGTAGAGATGATCTGTTGTCCGCCGTCGGTGTTTTCTGCACGTGAGGCGAAGCCGTGGCTCGAAAGGGCATCGGCTGCAGCGTGCAAGGCTCCTCGGAACGATCGTTGGGTTGCCGTGGGGTCCATCGACTCGGTCATTGCCTTTCCGTATTCAATCCCGACTTCTTCAGCCATTTTCTCGGCTGCTTCTGGCGCCAACATAGAGAGCGCCTTTGCCAGCAGGGCGACCAGGATGTCGTCGTGTTTGACCGAAACTTCGAGCCTGACCCCGGGCTGAGACGCGCGATATCGCTTGGAGGGCCGCCCGGCTCCACCTGTTGGCCTTGACACATCGACATCGAGATATCCGCCTGAAGCCAGCTTGTCGAGGTGGTGGCGGGCCACGTTGGCGTGAAGATCAAATGCCTCGGCAGCTTTGGTGGCGGTGATCCCTTCGGTGTGTTCATGGGCGAGGAGATATATCTTGCGACGTGTCGGGTCACCGAACGCCGACGTGATGGCCGTAACCGCCGAAGCGAACTCGGTGGGGCTCAACTCGGAGGATCCTGAAGAGTTGGCCGGGCTGGGGGTCGTGCTATCCACGCCGGTATTCTACCTACCGTCGTAGGACAAATTCCTGACGCTCACCCCCACCAACGATCCGGAGCTCTCAATGCCCGTGAACGAATCTGCCGTTCTTGATGTCCTGAACACGATCGAAGACCCCGAATTTCGCCGCGACATAGACGACTTGGGAATGGTCAGGGGGGTGTTGATCGATGGAGGCCATGTCGAGATCGGCCTTGATCTTGTGGTGAGTGATCACCCTGGCAACACCGAACTACAGCAGGTCATCGTTGATGCAGTGTCGGCGATCGAAGGCGTAGCCGTCGTCACCTTCGACATGGGGGTGATGAACGAAAGCCAGCGGGCCGAAGTACGGGAGTTGCTGATCGGCGATCCGGCCTCCACGGCGGGATCGCAACCATCGGTCGGTCACGCCGAAGGCCGTGCGATTCCCTTCTCGGCCTCCACCAATCGCACACGTTCGCTGCTCATTGCATCGGGCAAGGGCGGCGTCGGCAAGTCGTCGATCACCACCAATTTGGCGATTGCGCTGGCCAACACAGGAGCGTCAGTGGCTGTAGTCGACGCCGATGTCTGGGGGTTCTCCGTCCCGAGGATGTTGGGCATCGACCGTTCGCCCACCGTGGTTGACGACATGATTATTCCGCCGCAAGCCCATGGCGTGCGCTGCATCTCGATGGGCTTCTTTGCCCGCGAGGATCAACCGATCATCTGGCGTGGCCCGATGCTTCACAAGGCTCTCGAGCAATTCCTCACCGATGTTTTCTGGGACAATCCCGACTACCTCCTGATCGATCTTCCTCCCGGCACCGGCGACATCGCTCTTTCCCTCGCACAATTCCTGCCCCGTGCCGAGGCCTACGTGGTGACCACCCCCAACCCTGCAGCTCAGACCGTCGCTCAGCGGGCCGCGTTCATGTTCGAACAGACCAAGATCGAGGTGAAAGGTGTGATCGAGAACATGGCGTGGTTCACCGGCGATGATGGCAAACGGTATGAATTGTTTGGCAGCGGCGGTGGCGAAGAGGTTGCAAAGAGGTTCGATGTCGAGTTGATCGGCCAGGTGCCGATGCAAATCGCGATGAGGGAAGGTTCCGACACCGGCCATCCGATTGTGGCTGAGGATCCCGACGCTGAGGCGTCGCTTGTGTTCGCACAGATGGCAGAGTGGGTGGTCAATCACGCGCCGAGCAAGCGCGGCCACCCAGAACTCAAACTCATCTGAGCCACCTCGACCAGGAGACATCCGTGGATATCCGAATCGGTGTAACTGATACACCCCGCGAGATCAGCATGGCACTTGCCGCCGATACGGACCGAGACACCGTGAAGAGCGCGATCTCTGCAGCGTTGGAAGGCGCATCCGACACGCTGTGGTTGGTCGACGACAAGGGTCGCGACATCGCTATCCCGGCATCGAAGATCGCGTATGTCGAACTCGGTCCGGAAACCGACGTCAATCCGATCGGCTTCGGCTGAACCCCGACTTGGTCGGAATGTAGACCGGCCGCTTGAAAGCAACATGTCACTCGACCTGCTCAATCATCGCTTTCTGGTGGTCACCGGCAAGGGTGGTGTCGGGAAGTCGAGCGTCGCTGCAGCATTGGGTGTCTGCGCGGCCGAGCAGGGCCTCAGGACATTGGTATGTGAGCTCGATGCCAAGGGAGACTTGGCGCGGCTTCTTGGCAGCGAGCCGGTCGGCTACTCAGGGTCAGAAGTTCGGCCCGGTCTTGTTGCCATGACAATGGACACCGAGCGATCTCTGTCCGAATACCTGCGCGTGCAGGCGAAAATCCCGTTCACCGGATTGATTCGGCCGCTGGCAGGCGTACTGGAGTTCGTGGCAACGGCTGCACCCGGTGTGCGGGAGGTGCTCACCATAGGCAAGCTCGCTTGGGAGGTTCGTCGTTCGAATTTCGATTTGGTGATCGCTGACGCTTCTGCCTCGGGCCATGTCATTGGCCAGTTGAGCGCCCCGGCGGCCATTCGTGAACTGGTGCAGTTCGGAATGATTCGCAGCCAACTCGACTGGATGATCGAGATTTTGGAAGATCCCGAAATCACCTCGGCGATCGTCGTGACAACTCCTGAGGAGATGCCTGTCGTTGAGACGATCGAATTGTCGCAGCGAGTCCAAAGCGAGGCACGAATCAACTTGGCGGCGGCCGTTGTCAATCGGGTGCTGCCGGCACCATTCACGGTCACCGAGCGCAGCATCTTCGATGAGTTGGCACGGGTATCATCGACAACTTCGTCGAGACAGTCTGCGAATCTGCTGCCGGCCCTGGAGGCGACAGCGCATGCGCTTCGCCGGAGGGAAACAGGATCGAAACATCTCGTGAGGCTTCGATCCGAGCTTCCCACTGGGTTGCCGATGCTGTTGTTGCCCGAACTGCTCATGCGTGGCGACGATCCGACAGCGGTGCAGCAATTGGCGACCGCGCTCGCGGCTGAGGCCAACTGGGGAGTCGGCCATGGCTGATCGACTGCCTTCCGGGTTGAGTTTCACCGAGAATTGCTCGACGCTGATCGTCGTGGGTTCTGGTGGAGTTGGCAAGACGACGGTGGCGGCCGCGTTCGGATATCTCGCCGCGGATCGGCCGAACAAACGAGTACTCGTTCTTACGGTCGATCCTGCTCGGCGTTTGGCAAGCGCATTTGGTCTCGGCGACACCGACGGCGCAGCGAGAAGGCTCGACGCAGGGCTCCGTGGTGAGTTGTGGATAGAGATGCTTGATGCCCAACAGGAATGGGACCTCCTCATCCGCACCCATGCCCCCGACGAAGTGGTGAGAGATTCCGTCCTCACCAGCCCCCTCTACCAGAACGTCACGCGAAGATTCGTTCACAGTCATGAGTACGCCGCCATGGAGCGTTTGCATTGCTTGCAAGCGTCGGGGGAGTGGGACCTCATAGTTGTCGACACTCCTCCGAGCCGTAACGCACTCGACTTTCTCGACGCTCCTGCACGGATGCGTGACTTCTTCGGTGGCCGACTGCTCAGATGGCTCACCGCCCCTGCCAATTCGCGCCTTGCCCTGCAAGCATTCAGGCCGTTTCGGTTGGTCGCAGATCGGATACTTGGTGGTCCGTTCGTACGCGACCTCACCGATTTCTTCGCTCTCATCAAAACCATGGAGAAGGGTTTTGTCGAGCACGCAAACGAGGTCGAGGAGTCGTTAACCGATGAGTCGACGGGATTTGTGGTCGTCACAACCCCTGCCCGAGGGCCGGTTGGCGAGGCGACCAATGTGATAGAGGAACTCGTTCGACGAAGGTGCCGAATCCAGGGTGTGGTTGTCAATCGGGCTACCCCCAAATTCGATGAATGTTCGGTTGACGCTGCGGCTCAAGTCTTGGCAGCCAGAGATCGATCTGTCGTGGAACGCGTCGTGGCGGTGATGAATCAGACGGTGCGGCAGATGAACGCCACGGCGGCGGCAGAGAAGTCGATCGTGGAGGGGCTTACCGACGGCATTCCGAAAGTGGTCGTGCCGATGCTCGATGTCGACGTTCATGATGTTGAAGGGGTGGGCCGAATCGCCGCGTATCTCGCGGCCGGGTCGCCCGCCGTATCCTAAGAGCGTGCCGAGTTTCGACCAGTTGGCTCGTTCCAAGACCAGCCTCGACGACGAGGAAATCGCCCAGCTCCAGCGGCTGGTCGGATCCTGGTCTTTGCTGTGTGACTTGTCGTTCGCCGACCTGCTCATACACGTTGAGGTGGATGGTGATGATTCGAGGTTCATAACCCTCGGTCACTGCCGCTCGGTCACGGGCCCCACCGTTCGCCCTAGCGACCCGGTCGGCACAATCATCGAATCTCGCAGCCAGCCATTGATGGCAAGGGCCATCTCACAGGGTCGAAGGTTCGAAGGGCTGGCACCGTTTCCGAATCCGGCGTCGGTTGCCATGAACGACGAGGTGGTTGAGGAGGCAATCGGGCAGCCGGTGTTCGGCAACCGAATCGTCGTCGAGTACGTGCCGGTTCGGCTCGGGCAGCGACACATCGCCGTCATGACTCGTGAGTCGGCTCCGAGCCTCATGCGCCAGCCGAGTCTGTTGGAGCGCACCTATCGCAATGTCTGGCAGAGATTGGCCGAGATGGTCATGTCGGGGGAGTTCCCGTCCTCCACGCGCGAAGGCGCCGGTGAGTATCGCGAACCACGGGTCGGTGATGGTTGTGTGTTGCTCGATCGTGAGGGCCGGATCGAATTCGCTTCCCCCAACGCAATCTCGGCCCTTCACCGGCTCGGCGTTGTCCAAAATCCGGAACGCCGGACGTTGGGTGAACTCGGCGTCGATGATTCGGTTGTCGGCCGCTCCTTCGCTTCGCACCACAGCACCGTGGCAGAACTCCAACTCGGCCAGGATCTGAGCGTGGTTGTCAGGTGTCATCCGCTGCTTGAAAGTGGCAGGGCAACCGGGGCCCTGTTGTTGACCAGAGATGTTTCCGAGTTGCGCATTCGTGATCGGCTTCTGCTGTCGCGTGAGGTCACGATTCGAGAGATCAATCACCGAGTGAAGAACAATCTCCAGACCATCCAGGCGCTACTACGACTGCAGGCCCGAAGGGCATCCTCGGCTGACGCCAAATCGGCGATCGAAAACTCGGCTCGACGTGTGGGCGCGATCGCGCTGGTCCACGAGACCTTGTCGGCCGATGCTGCCGATGAGGTCGACTTCGACAGCGTGGTCGCAGGAATTCTGGGCATGATCGAGACCGGTTCAAGTTCGCAGGACAGCCCGCTGCGGGTGACCGTCACCGGACGACTGGGCACTTTGCCTGGTGATTTCGCAATGCCGTTGGCTGTTGTGCTGGCGGAGCTCGTCCAGAATGCGATCGACCATGCTGGTCACGACTGTGTGGTATCGGTCGAGCTGGAGGCCACAAGTCATCAGCTGCGACTGCGGGTGGTGGACGACGGCCCGGGTGTTCCCGACGGATATTCGCTCGACCGTGATGCCGGCTTGGGTCTCACGATCGTGCATACGTTCGTGGTGCAGGATCTCGGAGGAGCAATCAGCCTTCAGTCGCGCCGCGGTGATGTAACGGGATGCGAAGTGGAAGTGAAGGTCCCTCGCTCTGTCACGACGATGCCTCTCGGTTGATCAGCCAGAGGGAATTTTGTGATTCAGACCTGCTTGGCACGAAGCCGGCGGCGAATACCTCGACGTTCGTTCTCTGTGGTGCCTCCCCAGACGCCCGTGTCCTGGTTGGTGGCGATAGCGAATTGCAGGCAATCGGCGCTGGCCAGGCATCCGATACATACCTCTTTGGCGTTGGCGATCTGATCAACAGCAGGGCCGGTGGTTCCTACCGGAAAGAACAGAGTTGGGTCTGTGTCTCTGCACGCTGCGTTAATTCGCCAGTCGATCGTTGACGCGTTCGAGTCGAAACTGACTGCCACATTGCCCCCTGTTGGCGGTCCGGGGCTGGTCCCGGCCCAATGACTGACTTCGCCTGGGTACCATGCCCCGACGATCGAGATAATAGGAACCGGTTCTACTCTCCGCAAGGATTTCTTTCGATCAAGCAGAATAATTTTGGCGATTTGTACGTCGCGCCGATCCATTGGGAGAGGTCCTTGGTTGCTGTCCTTGCCACCAACTCGGGCCGATCACACGCGAGACTCCTCACATGACGTTGGTGATCGCACATCGTGGGGCTTCCGCTGCAGCAGCCGAGAACACCCTCCCAGCTTTCCGGCTGGCGAGGGAACTGGGTGCCGATTGGGTCGAGCTTGACGCCCGACGTTCGCAGGATGGGATGGTGGTCGTGAGCCACGACGCCTGCTTGGCAGATGGCCGGATGATCGTGAAAACCAACAGCGATGACCTGCCCGTATCGATGCCCAACTTGGCTGAAGCGCTTGAGGAGTGCGAGTCAATGGGGGTCAACATCGAGATCAAGAATTTGCCCGACGAGCCAGATTACGACGACCAGCACGTGGTGTCAGAGGCGGTCGCCGGCCTGGTGCAGGCATATCTCGGGGTCGAACGGGCGCTGGTCACCAGCTTCAACATCGATGCTCTCGACCGCCTCAAAGCCGTCGACCCGAGCATTCCGTGTGGTTGGCTCACCTTCGACATGGGTGATCCGGCCTCGGCCATTGGCCGGGCCGTGGCCCACGACATGGTCACCATCAACCCTTACGACGCCACAGTCGATGCCGCATTCGTGCGGCGGGCCCATGACGCAGGGCTCGGGGTCAACGTATGGACGGTCGACGATCCAGAACGCATGGCAAGGCTCTGCGAATTCGGGGTGGATGGCATCATCACAAATGTTCCCGACGTGGGCCGAGCAGTGATCGATCGCCTTACGGCTTAACAAGCCACATGTGGTCCGCAGTCCATGTGAATCGCAGACGACGGCTTGCCCCAATGTGGTCTCCGTCGACCTGATAGGGGACCGGTGGGTCGGCTTCGATGATGAGCGAACGCATCCCCGTACGAACATTCACCGATCGGAGTTGACGTATGTCGCGCCCGGTCAGAGCCGACAACGCAACCGGAGTGAGCGTTCGTAGCGACAACTTCTCCAATGTCACCACAGCGAGCGGCTGGTCGAGCGTGGCCTCGTCGACCAGCTTGAACGGACGGTTGCCGAGAAATGTGTAGGGGTCGGCATTCATCACGATGGTGAAGAATCCCTTGGTGATTTCTGTGCCGTGGGAATCGAGCACCCGGATCGGCGGGGTGTGTCGGTCAACCCGACGCAACCATGTGTCGATGGCGGAGTAGATGAAGAGCGGGTGACCGGCCCACCGTTTCCACGGGCCGCGCTTCTCGACCTGTTCGACGACCGCAGCATCGAATCCGACCCCGCAGTGGAAGAGGAAGTAGCGACCCTCGACGGCGCCCAGGCCGATGCGCTTCACCGCTCCACGCCGAATGGCGTTGATGATCACGTCTGTGGCTTCCACAGAATCATCTGGGAGGCCGAGGATGCGGGCGAACACATTGGTGGATCCGCCCGGAAGTGGTGCCAATGCGGTGGCGCTGCCAGCTAGTCCGTTGGCTGCCTCGTTGAGAGTGCCATCTCCGCCCAAAACGGCCACGATGTCGTAGTTGTCGCGTGCCGCGGATTGAGCGAGGCGGGTGGCGTGGCCACGCCGGCTGGTCTCCGCAAGGGTGACGTCGTGTTCGACCGCGAGTGCCTGGTGGATGAGGACGCGGCGGCGCGCGGTAACCGATGATGCAGCCGAGTTCACAATTAGAAGAATTCGCAGGATTCCATTCCCATGCACGATTGGAGGAAATTTCGACGCTAGCACCGGCGCCGGAATAGGCAATCTTGGCGTGGGCTGGCAAACTGCCGCTCATGAAGGTTGTCGTATGTGTCAAACAGATCCCGGATCCTGCAGATCCCGGTGAACTAGATCCAGAAACCAAGACGCTCAAGCGTGACGTCAAGCTCATACTCGACGAGTCCGACTCCTACGGGGTCGAGATGGCTCTCCAGTTGGTTGACGACGCCGGCGAGGGTGAGGTCCACCTCGTGTCTATGGTCCCCAACAACGAAGTGTCCGGTTTGCGAACCGCTCTTGCCATGGGCGCTGCGAGCGCCAGCCTTATCAGCGACGAGTGTCTGGCCGGCTCCGATGCGCTCGGCACCGCGAAGGTTCTGGCCAAGGCGATCGCGGCCCAGGAGCCGGATCTCGTTCTGTCATCCACAGAATCGAGCGATGGCTACACCGGCACCGTGCCGGTTCAGGTGGCCGAACTTCTGGGCCTGCCGTCTGTCACGTTCGCCAAGGAGATCGTGATCGATGGTTCCACCGCCAAGGTGAAGCGTCAGACCGAAGCGGGTTACGACGATGTCGAGTGTCCGCTTCCGGCAGTCGTGTCCGTCACTGCCGGTGTGGTCGAGCCTCGCTACCCGTCGTTCAAGGGCATCATGGCCGCCAAGAACAAGCCGGTCACCGAACTCACCGTCGAAGCTCTGGGCCTCGAGCCAGCCGAAGTCGGGTGGGCCGGCAGCCGCCAGGAAATTGTCGAAATCACCGCCGCTGCGTCGCGTGAGGCCGGGGAAATCTTCGAAGACGAGGGAGACGCCCACGAGCGCATCATGGCCTTCCTCGACGAGCTCAAGGTTCTGTGAGGGAGACTGATATGGGACTAGACAAGATTTGGGTATTTGCCGAGGGCCGCGAAGGTTCGGTGGCAACCATCAGCCTCGAGATCCTGGCCAAGGCTCGCGAGTTGGCCGACACCGTTGAGGTCTTCATGGCCGGCGACGGCGACGACTATGCCGAAGAGCTTGGAGCTCATGGCGCATCATCGGTTTACGCCACCGGCGATCTTGGAGGATCACTTCAGGGTGCCTCTGTGGCTTCAGCCGTAGCGGCAGGTTTGGAAGCAGGAGACTTCGACACGCCCGATGCATTCATGTTGGGCACCACCCAGGACGGTCGCGACGTCGCCGGTCGGCTTTCCGTGAAGCTCGACGCCCCGGTGATAACCAACGTCGTCGACCTCGAACTCGACGGCGATTCGATTGTGGGCACCGAACCGGTATTCGGCGGTTCGACCAACGTCAAGACCCGATTCACCTCCGACAAGGTCGCCATCTTCTTGGTGCGGCCGAAGTCGTTCGAGGCCGAGTCAGTCAATGGTGATGAAGCCGAAGTCAAGGACCTCGACGTACCCGATGTTGGTGCCACCGGTGCTGCGAAGATCATCGACAGCTTCGCTGAGGTAACCGAGGGTCCCAAGCTTGACGAGGCGGCCATTGTTGTCTCCGGTGGACGTGGGCTCGGCAGCCAAGAGGCCTATGCCATGGTCGAAGATCTGGCGAAGGCCTTGCGAGGCGCACCCGGTGCCACACGTGCCATCGTCGATGCGGGATGGGTGCCATACAGTTACCAAGTTGGACAGACCGGCAAGGTTGTGAAGCCCACCGTTTATGTGGCCTGTGGAATCTCGGGAGCCACCCAGCATCTTGTCGGGATGAAGGGTTCGAAAAACATCATTGCCATCAACAAGGACTCCGAGGCTCCAATATTCGCCGTCGCCGACCTTGGAATCATCGGTGATGTTCACAAGGTCATGCCTAAGCTGATAGAGGCGCTACAGAACAAGTGATTGGCAGGAGGCGGCCTCGGTGACCCGATCCAGTAGGGAGTCCGAGGCTGTCCAAGCCGGTCACTTCATCGACTCCAGAGACGGCGCGATCGTGCCGCCACTGCAGCTGTCGACGACGTTTGCCAGAGACGACAACTACGAACCCGTCGGCGACTACGTCTACAGCCGTTACGGGAGTCCCACTATTGCATCGCTCGAGGCTCTCGTCGCGCGCCTCGACAGCGGAGTCGATGCCAAGGTGTTCGCCTCGGGGATGGCAGGATTTGCTGCCGTGTTGGAAAGTGTCGAGCCGGGTGGGCACGTCGTGGCTCCCGACGTCATGTACCACGGTGGTCAACAATGGCTGCGACGTCTCGATCGGCTCGGTCGCATCCGACTCACGCTTTTCGATGCGGTTGATACCGACGCATTGAGGGCTGCGGTCGAACCCGGAACCACCGATCTTGTCTGGATAGAAACACCTGTCAATCCAACCTGGGACGTGATCGACATTCGGGCTGCGGCTGCGGTCGCCCATGTCGCGGGAGCCGAGTTGGCCGTCGATGCCACCGTCACACCCGTCACGACGCGGCCGATCGATCTGGGTGCAGACCTCACCTTTCATGCTGCCACCAAGGCCTACAACGGCCACTCCGACCTCACGGGCGGCATCGTGATCACGGCACGCGCCAGCGGCCGGTGGAACGAAATCTGCGCTGCTCGCGATTTGGGTGGCGCGATTCTCGGCCAATTCGAAGCTTGGCTGCTGATGCGCGGTTTGCGGACGCTTCACCTGCGTGTCGACAGGGCCTCATCAAGTGCGCAGGCCATTGCCCAACATCTCGATTCTCATCCTGCGGTGACTGTGGTCCGATATCCAGGCCTTGCCAACGATCCGGGTCACACGATTGCGGTCTCTCAGATGTCGCGAGGTTTTGGCTCGATGCTGTCTTTTCGAGTGGCCGGTGGATTCGATGCGGCCCGCCGGGTTGCCACCACTACGAATTTGTTCATTCCCGCTACATCGCTTGGCGGGGTCGAGAGTTTGATTGAGCATCGGGTGGCGGTCGAGCCTCCCGAGTCGCTCGTGCCTGACGACCTGCTCCGGGTCTCGGTCGGTATAGAGCCGGTGGATGAACTGATCACCGATCTCGATCAAGCTCTCGGTAGAGCCTGATCATTCGGGCTTCGCCTGGCGGTCAGGCCTCGCCTGGGCCTGGACGGCGGGCGACCAATTCGATCTCGATGTCGGATCCGAGTGGGAGCGAAGCCACGCCGACTGTGGTGCGCGCCGGGTAGGGCGCGGCAAATCTGCGGGCATAGGCCTCGTTCATCTCGTGGAAATCTGTCATGTCGGTGAGGTAGACGTTGACCTTCACCACATCGTCGGGGCTGAGGCCGGTGGAGTCGAGCACCGCGAAGAGGTTGTCGAAGCACTGATTGGTGCGATCTGCGACTGTGCCCAGGGCGAGTACGCCGGTTTCTGGGTCCACCGGCGTCTGTCCGGAACAGAACACGATCGGGTCGGCGTCGATGCCGTGCGAGTATGGACCGACCGCGGTGGCGGTGGGGCTGGTGAGGGGTTGGCGCATGTCTTGTCCGTTTCAAAGAAAGCGGCACCATCAGGGGAAGAAATCCACAGGAAAGCCACAGGCTTCCCCAGATTGTGTCGGATTCGGTTCGCTTGGCCACTCCCAGGCGCAATTTCGACGAATTCGTAGCCAAAACGCAAGAATCGCCCGAGCGGGGCTACCGCTGGAGCGATGCGATTTATCCTTCCTATCACACCTGATTGTTCCGTGTCGGATTGGAGGGCAAATTTTTCAAGATTCTTTAAGGAAATTCGACATGGCTCACTGACAGCGGTCACGTGGTCTACATAGAGCGAGCTATCCCCAGGTTGTCCACAGAGATCAGATGAGAGGCCATGGCCACCTTCGGCCGCCAGTTTCATCATCGGGAAACCGTCCGCTTTCGAGCAAATCTGTGGTTCGGCTTATCACCGCATCACGCTCGTTGGGGCCGAGAAGAACCGCTGCTGCGGCTGGCAGTCCCCGGTCGACGAACGACGACAAGTCGCGGATGTCGGCTACGGGCAACATCTCGCCTACGAAATCCCAGATCACAGTCCGGAGTTTGAAGTCCTCATGAAGCGCAACTCCGTGATCTATGGCGTGAACACGACCATCGGTACCAAGCAGGCAGTGGCCGGACTTCCGGTCGGTGTTGTTGATGACAAGATCGAGAGCACAAATTCGTCTGAACTCGTCGTCGTGACCGGGGCCGGCCTCGTGAAGGGTGAAGTAGTGCTCCTCGAATCGACATGGCACATACAGCTGAAGAGATCCGAT
>JBDNJK010000048.1:0-5738 GCA_041687805.1 Acidimicrobiales bacterium | reverse complement strand
GCGCGGGCGCTTAGTAGCGCTGCCAAGTGGAGCCTGTATTCGGACGAACCCCGGAAGTCGCCAACAGGAGCGAGACCGGCAGTCGGATCGGACGGGTCGACGAGAATCGGTGTGGTTGCGACGCCGGTGAGCGAGAGCCGCACGCCGTCGGAGGATGCGACCGCCACAGCGGCCACGATCGGCAGGTCGGCTGGGGTGCGGCCCGTTGATGCAATCGCGCCAACCCCGACACTGTTGAATGTGACGCTTGTGATGAGCTTGCCGTTGAACCCCTCGGCAAGAGCCGATGTGAGAGTGCTGGTCGATTCGCCGTGGATCTCAACCGTTGCGTCGTGGGCCAACAGCCCGGCGATCAGAACGCTGTCGGCTGAGCCATAGGCGATTGTGCCACCGACCGTTGCTTGGTTGCGCAACGCGCTCGGGAGTTCCCGCCGGGCGAGGTCTCGCAGAAGCGCCGGAATCCTGAGCTCGGATCGCAGGTCGCTCAGACGGGTAGTGGCCCCGACACCGATCCGGTCGCCGTCGGCGATGATCATGTCGAGGTGGAGAGCTTGAAGGTCGACGATCTCGACTCCTGCAGTGGGGTCGCGTCGGACAGCTGGAATTGCTGCGGTGCCACCGCCGATCAGGATTCGGCCAGGAGCGGCTAGGAGCGAAGCGGCATCGTCGAGAGATTTGGGGCGGTGGTAGGCCAACACGCTGGGCAATGTTCGATCCCTTTCATCGGCGGGTTGGTAAATCTAGACGATCTTCGCGACGTCTCGACTGCTCGCCTTGTGGGCACACGATTCATGGTGAATGATCGGGTCGGTGGCTGCATGCGGCGGCCAGGCAAGAGAAGGAACCCATGGACGTCAAATCACACGCGCTCAACTGCATTCGCGAGGATGGGATCATGGCGGTGCTTCGTCAGGTGCCGGCCGATCGAATCGTCCGACTTGCCGACGCGCTCGTCGAAGGCGGTGTGCGAAGTCTCGAGATCACCAACGACTACGACGGCGCGCCTGACGACATCGCCATGTTGTCGGCCCGATACGGCGAACGGGCATCGGTGGGGTGCGGAACTACTTGGAAGGTCGAACTGGCGGAACGGGCCGCGGCTGCGGGAGCGACATTTTGCGTGATCCCCGGAGTCGATGTCGCCACGGCCCGACGTAGTAGCGAGCTCGGAATGCTCACGATCCCCGGGGTTCAAACTCCGGCCGAGATACAGACGGCCATCACCGCTGGCGCTGACGTGTTGAAGCTGTATCCCGCCGATCCCCCCGGCCCTGCCTATCTCGGTGCGTTGGTACCGGCCTATGGGCAACTGCCGTTCATGGCCACCGGCGGAGTCACAGCAGATAATTTGTTGCGTTTTTATGAAGCTGGTGCCACCGCGGTGGGCATGGGAGACACCCTTTTTGGGGATATTGACGACCTTTCCGGGGTCGAGGCGCGAATATCGGCAGTTGTTTCACTCGCGGGGCAAAGGAATCGCTAGAAGCCTCGACACACTGTTTGGTGTCCCGACCGGCCGAAAAGAGCCGGCGGAAACAGTGAAGGGGTACCGATGAGTCCATTCGAAACCGAAATCCGCGAGACCGCCGGATGGATGGCGAGCCCACGATTCCAGGCGATAACCCGCCTCTACTCCGCCCGCCAGGTAGTAGAGCAGCGCGGCACGATTCACAACGAGTATGTGGTGGCACGCGATGCCGCCGAAGGTTTCTACGACCGCTTGCGTGAGCTGTTCGACCAACACAGGTCAATAACCACATTCGGTCCCTACACGCCGGGCCAGGTCACTTCCATGAAGCGCATGGGCATCGAGGGCATCTACCTCGGTGGTTGGGCCACGTCCGCCAAGGGTTCGGTCAACGAAGACCCAGGTTCCGACTTGGCGAGCTATCCACTGAGCCAGGTGCCAGACGAGGCAGCCGTGCTCGTGCGTGCGCTTCTCGCAGCCGACAAAAACCAGCAGTTCGTTCGATCTCGCATGAGCGATGAGGAACGGGCCGCCACCAAAGCTCACGACTACCGCCCGTTCATCATCGCCGATGCCGACACCGGTCACGGTGGAGACGCCCACGTCCGTAACCTGATTCGACGCTTCGTCGAGGTCGGGGTGCCCGGCTACCACATCGAGGATCAGAAGCCCGGCGTCAAGAAGTGTGGACACCAGGGCGGCAAGGTCCTCGTCGGATCCGACGAGCAGATCAAACGTCTTAATGCGGCTCGTTTCCAACTCGACATCATGGGCGTGGCCGGGATCATCGTGGCCCGCACCGACGCCGAATCAGCTTCGCTCCTCGACGGTGGATCCGACGAACGCGATCAGCCGTTCATTCTCGGCGCCACCAACGCCTCGGTGCCGTCATACAAGATGGCCTTCCTGGCCATGGTCAAAGCCCTGAGCGACGCCGGTGTGACCGAACTCAACGGCTACAAGCTTTACGCGGTGTCGGAGCAAGACTCCGTGGAGGCCACGGAATGGCTCGAATCGAGCGGCGCAATGACGGCTATCCGGTCAGCCGCGGCGGCCTATATGGCGGGCACCGAGACCAGCGCCGACAACACGCTCGACGCGGCTTCCGACGCGTTCCTTGAGGCTTGGGAAGCCGCCGCCGGACTGTCCACCTACCCGCAGGCGGTTGCCGAGGCGATGAGGGTCAGGCTCGACGATGGCGACAACCTCGAGATGAGCGTCGACGAGTGGCTCGCGTTCGCTGGTGGAGTTGGCCACTCCGAGGCCAAGCATCGTGCCCTCTCGATGGGGATCGACATCGACTGGGACCCCGAATTGGCCAAGACTCCCGAGGGCTACCTCCAGATAACAGGTGGCATCCCCTACGCCGTCGCCAAGTCGCTTGCCGCGGCTCCGTACTCCGATTTGCTCTGGATGGAGACCAAGACAGCCAACCTGCCCGACGCCAAGGAATTCGCCGAGGCGATCCACGCCGTCTACCCAGAACAGATGCTGGCCTACAACCTCTCACCGTCGTTCAACTGGGACACAACCGGCATGAGCGAAGATGAGATGCGCAACTTCCCTGAGGAGATCGGCAAGCTCGGCTTCACCTTCAACTTCATCACCTACGGCGGCCATCAGGTCGACGGCATGGCGTCTGAGGAATTCGCCACAGCGCTCTTGGAGGACGGCGCTTTGGCTCTGGCACGTGTGCAACGCAAGCTTCGCCTCACCGAATCCGAGTTCCGCACACCACAGTCGTTGGTTGGCGGTCCACGGCTTGATGCGGCGTTGATTGCCTCAGCGGGGCGCACCGCAACCACCAAGGCAATGGGTGCCGGGTCCACACAATTCCAGCATCTGGTTCAGACCGAAGTGCCGAAGTCACTGCTTGCCGGTTGGCTCGTGGAATGGGCAGGGCACAACAGCATCGCTGATGCGCCGCGCGTGTCTTTGCGGCCCAACACGGCCGGATCTGATCTACTCGAACTGAGCCTGATCGACAGCTCTGATCGGTTGTTGGCGAGCATGGTGTTCGCCACGATCCAGGACCGTCGAGGCCACAGCATCTTGTCGATCAGAGATCAGCACACGGCCGACGACATGCGCCGCAAGCGTCTGATGACGCTGATGCACATCTTCCTCATCCATCGTTACAAGAGCGTCACGGTCCACTACGTGAGCCCCACCGACGACAACCATCGCCAGACAGAATCGATGAAGGCATTGGGCATGTTCTCCGACGTTAAGGACGAGGTTGGCGACATCATCGTGGCCACGGTCGATGCGGGCTGCATGACCGAGCTCATCGATGAATCCACCGGTGCTCTGAGCCGCATGATCGATAAGAGCTGACTCGCGCGGCGTGGCACATAGCCCCAGATAGTGCGACAATTCCGCGCAAGATTTTCTGGGGTGGTCAATGGCCAAACCGAGACGACTGAAATTCGAGCACAATCTCAACATCCTCGAGAGGAGGAGAGGGGAAGGCGCGGACCAACACCAGATCGACACGCTCTATGGCAGCTGGCTTCAGCGAGTGATTGAGCGGGGCGTGGATCCATCCACTGGGCTCTTGAAACCGTCGGGCGATTTTGCTCTTCTCGATATTGGTGTGAGGTCACACCCGGGTGTGCTCGATGAGGCGTTCACACGCATGAGCCGATGCGATGATCTTGTCGATTCGGGGGCGTTGTCAGGTCTGCGCTCCATGCAGGCGGTGAGTCACTGGCTGACAAACATCGACAGACTGATCGTTTCGAGGGCCGCCCATCTCGAGGCTCGCAGGTTGGTCCAGGCCAAGTACGAGGTCTTGGCGATACTTCGGCCGGTGTTCGAAACAGCCCGGGATCTTCGGCCTGATGTGCCCGCCTACCGACCCCACTCGAACTCCGGTGGGTGGATGCGTGTCGCCACCCGAACCGCGATCGTTGTGGTGGTCGTGGTGCTCGGCTTTGTTACATGGCGACAGTTGGGGCCGACGACAGCCAGCCAGGATCTGGGTACCGGAGTCGATCCCACCGCCGGCGAGGCATCGAGCTTGATCGGTTCGGAATCGAACTCAACACCGATACCTACGCCGAGCGATCTTGAGTGTCGAGACGCACGTGCCGATCGTGAGGCAGATCCCAGCGTGTCGACATTGCGGCTCTCAAGCCCGTCGTTGGACGCGACCATTCCTGCGGAATTCTCACGTGAGAGCGCATATGCGCAGGGCTTCCCGACTCCGCCGTTTGACTGGTCGGGCGTTCCTCCGCTTGCGACCGAACTCGTCGTGTTCATTGCCGAAGTACCCGACTCGTCTGTTGCTGGATTGTCGAGTGCTGATCTGTTGCAGCCGACATCGCTTGCCGGAAACGACCCAAGATGGACCGCGGTGGGCATAGATCCGAACAGCCTGGGGATGACACGGACCGACGTTGCATCGGGGATGCCCGACGGAGTGCGTGAGGTGGGCGATCAGGGAGTATTTGTCAAAGTTGGTGATGTTTGGACACATGCCAAGTTTGTCGGCCCCGACGGCCCGGGTCAGACGTTCATGTTTTCCCTTTTCGCCATGTGCAACGCCCCAAGAGGCCAAACCGACGACTTCGATCTGGCTTGGATTTCGAGATGGGCCATTGATGAAGCCCACTTCATGGCAAGCTCGGAGTGAGCCTTAGGCCCAGATATCGCCGAGGGTGTAGCCCTGCGGGAACGGATCCGTTGGGTCGAGCACATACTCGGCACGGCCGGTGATCCATGCCTGACCGGCGATCGTCGGCACAACAGCGTCGATGCCTCCGACCGAGGTCTGCTCGATCAGTTCGCCGGTGAACAACGTGCCGATGATGCTCTCGTTCACAAATGGTTCGTGAAGGTCGAGGAGACCCTTGGCATGAAGAACCGCCATCTCGGCGCACGTAGCGGTGCCGCACGGCGAGCGATCGAAGGCGCCCGTCCACGTGTCGGGTCGGTCCCAATCGAGGGGCCCGGATGCCACGGTCACCACGTTCTTGAGGGCGGCTTCGGGATGGCTGGGCGGCGCTGTGAGCATCGAGATACTGACATTTGCCAGGCCCGGATTGTTGGGATGGGAAACAGGCAGTTGCTCGGCTGCGGCCTGACGGAGCATCGCGGAGATCCGTGCGAGTTCACGTCCGTTGGCGGGAGCGATCTCCACTCCGAACTGAGCGGAGTCGGCAATGACGTACCACATGCCACCCCAAGCAATGTCGACGACAGCCTGGCCTAGGTGGGGCACGTCGATCACGGCGTCGAGGTGTGCAGCGAAAGCAGGCACATTGCG
>JBDNJK010000047.1:0-29926 GCA_041687805.1 Acidimicrobiales bacterium | reverse complement strand
GATCCGGTGTGGTCGACGGCCGATCGTTGCTGGGAATTGAGGTCATCGAACATTCGTTCGTAGGTTAGCTCATGGGGAAGATCAAAATCGACCTCGTCGTCCGCACCATGCCACCGGACACAATGTGTCGTGATCTTCACATGAGGGTCGCGTTAAGGAAACCGTCCGGATGCGGCAAAGATCGCTGAGAGCGGCTGCGGTTCCCGTTGGGCTAGCGCCTTAGCCCACACCCCCTGACCCCGACCCCTCGACGCACCCCCATCCTCGAAACCCTGGATCTATGACTGCTTGGGACTGTGTGGTGGTCCTAGGCGTTCATAGATCCGGGGAATGGCGATCTGTGACTGCTTGGGACTGTGTGGTGGTCCTGTGTGGTGGTCCTAGGCGTTCATAGAAGCAGGAAGTGGGATCGCATGTATACACTGCGGCCACAACCGAATCCGGGGAGCTCGGGCAGCCGGGCTGAGAGGGCGACCACTGCGTCGTCGACCCGCAAGAACCTGATCTGGGTAATTCCAGCGGAGGAAACTATGTCCCGAACCGTCTCCAAAACCCTCGCAGTGATAATCGCGCTCGCTGTGATTGCCGCGTCGTGCGGCAACGACGACAAGACCGCGGCCGACACGATGGCTGGCGTCACGATCACACTTGTAACCCACGATTCCTTTGTTCTCTCCGACTCGACGCTGCAAGCCTTCACCGCTCAGACCGGGGTTAAGGTCGATGTTCTCACCTCTGGTGATGCCGGCACCATGGTCAGCCAGTCGGTCATCTCGGCTGGAAATCCGCTCGGTGATGTGATGTTCGGCATCGACAACACGTTCCTGCAGCGTGGTCTCGACGCCGACCTGTTCGAGCCGTACGTATCGTCTGGGCTCGCGGATGTGCCAGACGAATTCGAGCTCGACCCAATGCACCGGGTCACCCCGATCGACTTCGGTGACGTCTGCGTCAACTACTGGATCGACGCTCTCGACACCGCGCCGCCCGTAGATTTGGCCGACTTGACCGACCCCCGATTCGCCGACTCGCTCGTGGTCGAGAATCCGGAGACATCGTCCCCCGGCTTCGCGTTCCTGTTGGCCACGATCACAAGGTTCGACGATTGGGAGGGCTACTGGGCGGACCTGACAGCCAACGGGGTCAAGGTGGCAGCCGGTTGGGAGGACGCCTACTACGGCGACTTCACCGCCGGCGGCGGAGATCGGCCGCTTGTCGTCTCCTACGCATCGAGCCCACCAGCCGAGGTGATCTACGCCGATCCGCCGGTCGACACTGCACCCACTGGTGTCATGTCGGATTCGTGCTTCCGCCAGATTGAGTTCGCCGGTGTGCTGAAGGGCACGTCGCATCCCGCAGCGGCCCAGGCGCTCATCGATTTCATGCTCACGCCCGTGTTCCAAAATGATGTGCCGCTCAACATGTTCGTGTTCCCGGTATCGAGCCGTGCCACGCTGCCCCAGGTGTTCGTCGACAACGTGAGCGTTACTGATTCGCCGCTCACCCTCGACCCGGCAACCATCGAGAGCCACCGCGACGAATGGACAGCCCGTTGGAGCGAGATCGTGCTCGGCTGATGTCAAAGGCGGCCAGAGCGCTGACGGTCGTCGTGCCGGCCGCGTTCATTGTCGTCTTCTTCGCCTATCCGGTGGCCAACGTGTTGTCGACTGGTCTCGCCGGTGCCGGATGGCGGGCAATGGCCGATCTGTTCCGGTCGAGTCGTGAACGAGGAATTATCTGGTTCACGATCTGGCAGGCGGCAGCATCGACGATCATCACCGTGATCGTTGCTCTGCCGGCAGCGGCGCTAGTGGCAGGACTCTCGGAACGCCACCGCCGTTTGGTTCGAGCGCTAGTAACGATTCCGTTCGTGCTGCCCACGGTGGTTGTCGGCGGAGCTTTCGAGGGACTGTTCCAACGGTTCGGTCTCGACTCCGGCACGTTCAGACTTGAAGCGACCGTGTGGGCAATTCTGTTGGCGCACGTCTTCTTCAACTACGCCGTGGTGGTCCGCACCGTCGGTTCTTTCTGGGCTGGGCTCGACAACCGGCTCGAGGAACAAGCTCGCCTTCTTGGGGCCAACCGCTGGCGGACGTTTGCTGAGATCACCTTGCCTCGACTCCGTCCGGCAATTTCTGCAGCGGCCGCGATCGTGTTTCTGTTCTCGTTCACGTCGTTTGGTGTGATCCTCATTCTCGGCGGCCCGCGGCGGGCAACGATCGAGACAGACATCTACCGGTTTGCCGTCACGCGCGGCGATCTCACGACGGCCGCCTCGCTGGCAGTTGTCCAACTGTTGGCCGTGATCTGCCTGGTCGTACTGGCCACCGCATTGGAGCGGCGCAATCCGCTGGCCACTCGCCAGGCGCGCCGAGCTACGCGACGTCCAGGTCGGACCTGGTTGTGGGGCAACATCGCGTTCACCACATTGATATTGGGCACCCCGATCGGGGTCTTGGTCGAACGTTCGCTCTCGGTCGGCAATGGATACTCGCTGAGCAACTACTCCGCTCTCACACATCGGGTACGCCAACTGCCCGCACCGGCGCTCGCTGCGGTCGGCCATTCGCTGGTGTTCGCTGTGATCGCCACAACACTCGCCGCGCTAATCGGCGGCCTCGCGTCGCTGGTGGTGGTCCACGGGCGTAGGGCGCTCAGTCGGATATTCGATCTCGGACTCACGCTCCCTCTCGGAACCTCCGCGGTCACCATTGGTTTCGGGATCCTGATCACCCTCGACGAGCCACCACTCGACCTCCGCACCGCGTGG
Source organism: Acidimicrobiales bacterium (assembly GCA_041687805.1). GTDB lineage: Bacteria > Actinomycetota > Acidimicrobiia > Acidimicrobiales > Aldehydirespiratoraceae > SZUA-87. The sequence continues at coordinate 27,156 of JBDNJK010000047.1, read as the reverse complement.
ATCATGATCCCGATTGCTCACGCGTTGGTGGGCGTGCCGTTCGTGGTGCGCACGATGGTGCCCGTGCTGCGTGGGATCGACAATTCGCTACGGGAGGCGGCAGCCGTCCTCGGGGCGACACCGGCGAGGGTGCGACGGGAGATCGACCTTCCCATCGGAGCTCGCGGACTGGTCGTGGGGGCAGGTTTCGCGTTCGCGGTGTCCATGGGCGAGTTCGGCGCCACCTCTTTTCTGCCTCGACGGGCCGACACGATCACCGCACCTGTTGCGTTGTTCCGTCTGCTGTCCACTCCCGGAGCAACGATGCGCGGCCAGGCAATGGCGCTCGCCGTGGTACTGATGGGCGTGGTGGCTCTGGCGGTTGCCATCATCGAATCGGCTCGTGGCAGCACCGAGGGAGGATTGTGATGCTGAGAGTCGAGTCGGTCACGGTCCGCTTTGATGGCCGCGCCGCTGTCGACGACGTGTCGTTCGATGTGGACGACCGCGAGATCGTCGTGCTGCTCGGGCCGAGCGGCTGCGGAAAGTCGACCCTTCTCAGGGCCGTCGCCGGCTTGCAACCCGTCGAATCCGGCACGATCGTGAGCGACGGCACAGACCTGGCCAATACGCCGCCCCACGAGCGTGGTATCGGAATGATGTTCCAGGATCATGCGCTGTTCCCTCACCGCAACGTGGGCCAAAACATTGAGTTTGGGTTGCGTATGCAACGGATCGGGTCGGCCGATCGTGCCCGTCGCGTCGAAGAGATGCTTGACCTTGTCGGGCTTCCCAATTTTGAGAGCCGATCCGTCGGCAACTTGTCTGGCGGCGAAGCTCAACGCGTGGCTCTGGCTCGTGCGCTGGCTCCGAGGCCACGTGTGGTGTTGCTCGACGAGCCCTTTGGATCACTCGACCGCGAACTACGTGACCGTCTTGTGGATGAGATTCCTGACTTGCTGAGAAGGATCGGTATCTCTGCTGTTCACGTAACCCACGATCACGATGAGGCGTTTGCGATTGCCGACAAGCTGGTGGTGATGGGCGACGGGCATGTGCTGCGTAGCGGGCGGCCGCTTGAAGTGTGGGCCGACCCGGGCACTGAGACCGCCGCCAGGTTCCTGGGGCATCGCAACATCATCGACGTAGGCCCAAGAGGCTTGGTTCCATGGGGAAACATCGACATGGATGCCGGTCGTGTAGTCGTGCTGCCAGACGCTGCGACGATCGTTGAAACTCGACAAGTCTCCGCCATCGCGGTGGCGTCGATTCTCGAAGCAGATGTCGTGACGACGCGATTCCGTGGCGGCCATCACGAGGCGGAAGTCGTTACCCCCGATGGCTCGACTCGAATGGTCTTCTTATTGGCTCGGCCGCCGGCAGTTGGCGAACGTGTGACTCTTGCCCTCGATGAGTCGAGGATCTCAGCTATCGACTGATGCCGGCCGATGCATCGGCACATGCGGGATTCCGTCGTCGAGAAACTCCGGACCGGTGGTATCGAAACCTCTGGCCGTGTACCAACTGACCAAGTACGACTGCGCATCGAGCACCAAGTCGCCTGGGTAGTGATCGATCACGTGATCGACTAGCAGCCCGGCCAAGCCTTCGCCTCGGTGTCCCGTGCGTGTGACCACTCGACCGATGCGCCGCGTGCCTCGGTCGTCGAGCAGTCGAAGATAGGCGATTGGGAGGCGTGTGATGTCGTGCTCGATCCAGACATGGCGGGTCGCGGGCTCCGTGTCGCGCCCGTCGAGTTCCGCGTAGGCGCACTCTTGCTCGACCACGAAAACGTCGATTCGCAAACAGAGAAGGTCGTGGAATTTGGTTGCGTCGAGTTCGGCGAAGGGCCGGTCGAGGATGTCGGTCACAGGGCTGACGCTAGTCGTGCTGAGCGAAGTCGCCCGCGGCGCGCCGACTACAGAGTGAGACCGATCGCCTTGGCCCAGAATCGGGCAAGGAATGCCGCCATCTGCTCACGAGTCACCGGCTGGGCAGGCGAGTAGGTGGTGCCGTCACCGGTGCCTCCGGTTACGCCGAGTTGGAAGATGCAATTGATCTGGGATTGGGCGAATGAAGCCGAAATGTCGGTGAACGGGTTGGTTCCCGCGGGACACGTTCGCCCGAGACCAAGGTGCCAGAGGTTGGCCAGGAACGCCGCCATCTCTTGGCGCGTGACCGGCTGGGCGGGCGAGTAGGTGGTGCCGGTGGTGCCGGTTGTGACGCCCAAGGCGAAGATGCAGCTCACGTCGGCTCGGGCGAATGAGCCCGACACGTCGGTGAATGGGTCGCCTAGATCGGGCGCCCACGCTGGGTGGAGGTTGGGCGTCGGGTCGGTGCCGGTGCCAGCGGTGGAGATCTCGATCCGATCGGATGTGTCAGCGCTGGCTATGTAGATGTCGGAATCGAGTAGATCGCCAGTGGCGGTGCCCGCCCACGCGAGCGTCAAACCATCCGGCGACCACGCCGGGCTGAAGTTGCGGAACGGGTCGCCCGACAGCGGCGGCCCATCGACCGCGAATTCAACGCGGTTGGCACCATCGACATCGGCGGTGAACACCTCGTAGGTGCCCGCGGCGGGCCCGGTCTGGGCCTGGCCCGACCACGCGATGCGGGTGCCGTCGGGCGACCACGTCGGTGACACGTTCTCAATCGGACCGGAGCTGACACCTCCACCTGAGACGGCGGGTCTGGTGCCTGTGCCGTTGGACTGAACCCGATAGATGTCACGAAGGCCACTGAATATGTCTACAGCGGACCATGCGATCTCTGTGCCGTCGGGCGACCACGCAGGCATCAAATTCGTTTTTAAGCCTTCCAGTCCGGGAGGGCTCGACAGGTTGGTTTTTGGCTCGATTCCGTCGGCGCGAGCTACATAGATATCGGTGGTTGATAAGCCTCCCGCTGGAGTGAGCTTGCCAGACCAAGCGATTTGCGATCCGTCTGGTGACCAAACGGGGGATCGATTGTCGAGCGGCTCAGTGTCCACCTCAAAACGCGAGGGGGTGGACATACGAACGAGATTGTTGCCGTCTGTATCCGCCGTGTAAATCGCCTGAATGTCTCCGATCTTTCCGGACCAAGCAATACGGGTGCCGTCTGGTGACCACGCAGGGTCGCTGTTGAGCGTGAGCGGCACGACCACATTTGAAATGGCGGTGCGATTTGAGCCGTCGGCATCGGCCACCCAGATCTGATTGGTGGTGCCATCGGATCCCTGCCACACCAGCTTCGTACCATCGGGCGACCATTCGGCATTGTCATTCGCTGTCGGAGCGCCTGATCCGACGTTGGAGACTGCCCGCCTGTTGGTGCCGCCCGCGGTGGCCGTCCAGATCTGTAGGGATGTGCCGTCGTAGCCCGTCCACGCAATGCGGCCGCACCGTTTTGATTGCACGGTCGCGGCGCCTGCGGCAGGCAGCACCGACACCGTTGTTGCGGCGAGGGTGGCTGCCACCATGAGCGCGATGGCGAACCTGGAACCTGGAACTCCGACCGCGTCGTCTGGAGGTGTTCACTGGCTCGTTCATTCTTTGCCCCTCATTCGATCCGGTCGATCGTGGTCCGTCGGCGATCGCGGGCCATCATGTTGGCATGGCGAGAGCACATAACGGAAATATTGAGATCGAATACGAGATATTCGGCGATCTCGACGACCCCACCATCATCATGTCGCCGGGTCTTGGCAACCAGATGTTGCTCTATCCGGCGGAGTTGTGCGAGGCATTTGTCGACCGTGGATTCGGCGCTATCAGGATCGACAATCGCGATGCGGGCTTGTCGTCGATCACCTCTGAGGATCTTGAGTACACGCTGCACGACATGGGCGACGACGTAGTCGCCGTGCTCGACGATGCCGGGGTCAACAAGGCAGTGGTGATGGGGATGTCGCTCGGCGGGATGATCGCCCAGACAGTTGCGATCGACCATCCAAATCGCACCCTTGCCCTCGTATCTGTCAGCTCCACCTCCGGCGAGCCCGATGTCGGCGGCGCGACCGACGAGGCTCTGGCGGCGATTCAGAGGCCATCCGCCCCGACCATCGATGAGCAGGTCGAGTCCGATATCGAGGTGCGACGAATCTGGTCCAACCCGGACTGGTTTGATGAGGAGCAGATCGGGGCCTATTTCCGTTCGCTTTACGACCGCTCGTTCACCCCGGGCGGTAGCGAACGTCAGATGGCGGCAATCATGCGCAGTGGCGATCGAGCGGTTGGGCTCGCCCAGCTCGACATGCCGACGCTTGTGGTGCACGGCCAGAACGATTCGCTCATCAACATTTCGGCCGGACGCCGAACCGCCGAGCTCGTCGCGGGAGCGAGGTTCCTGGAGATCGAGGGAATGTCTCACGATTTCGTCTCGCAAATGTGGCCACCGCTCATCAGTGCCGTCACCTCGTTGGTGGCATCCATTCCGTAGTGGCTGGTGCTTTCGCCGCTGTCAGTGCCCGGCGCTAGCCTCCGAGCCACTCGACACAGGAGGAACCGAATGGGACCGCTAGCGGGCGTGAAGATCATTGAGATCGCCGGAATCGGCCCTGGTCCGTTCTGCGCGATGATGCTGGCCGACATGGGCGCAGATGTGATTCGGGTCGATCGGGCCAACTATGTGCGCGGTGGTGATCCCGCAGCCCCGCCGGCCGACGTGATGAATCGTGGCCGCCGCTCGATCGGCGTCGACTTGAAGTCTCCAGGCGGGGTAGAGACGGTACTGCGTTTGGTCGAGTCGGCCGATGGGATCATTGAAGGATTCAGGCCCGGCGTTGCCGAACGTCTCGGCATCGGGCCCGATACCTGCATGGCGCGCAATCCGCGTCTGGCCTACGGACGCATGACCGGTTGGGGTCAGGACGGCCCCTACTCGCAGGCTGCCGGTCACGACATCAACTACATCTCGCTCGCCGGCGCGCTCGAACCGATGGGGCGCAAGGGAGAGGCTCCGGTGCCCCCCCTCAACTTGGTGGGAGACTTTGGTGGCGGTGGGTTGATGCTCGCCTTCGGGATGGTGTGCGCGGTGCTGGAAGCTCGCTCATCAGGTAAGGGCCAGGTGGTGGATGCGGCCATGGTCGATGGAGCGGCTGCGTTGATGACCTTCATTCATGGATTCAGGGCCATGGGGATCTGGAACGACGAGCGCGGCACCAACCTGCTCGACACGGGTGCCCATTTCTACGACGTCTACGAGACAAGCGACGGCAAATACGTGTCGATCGGGTCGATCGAACCGCAGTTCTATGCCGAGCTTCGCGAGAAGCTCGGGCTCGATGATCCGGAGTGGGATGCCCAGATGAGTCGCAGCGAATGGGGACCGCTGAAGGAAAAGCTCCGAGCTATTTTCCTGTCCCGCACACGAGATGATTGGTGCGAACTCATGGAAGGCAGCGACGTCTGTTTCGCTCCGGTTCTCACAATGGCTGAGGCGCCTGAGCATCCTCACAACGTCGCCCGCGGCACGTTCACCGAGGTAGCTGGCGTCGTGCAACCCAGGCCGGCCCCGCGTTTCAGTCGCACCGACAGTTCGATTCAACGCCCGCCTCCCCATGCCGGCCAGCACACCGATGAGGTCCTGGCCGAGGCCGGGATCGATGCCGAAGAGATCGAGGCGTTGCGTAGTTCCGGAGCGATCGCCTGATGGCCACCGCAATTTTCTTCCACGCCCATCCCGACGACGAGTCGATCTCTACCGCCGGCTCGATGATGCTCGCCAAGGCCGCCGGCCATCGAGTTGTGCTGGTCACCGCAACCGATGGCGCGTTGGGCGAACCAACTCCGGGATCCATTCCGGCCGGGTCGAATTTGGCCGAAGTTCGCGGCGAGGAATTACACAGAGCCGCCGCCGTGATGGGAGTGGATCGGGTGGTGATGCTTGGCTACGCCGACTCGGGCATGGAGGGAGAGCCGAGCAACGACGTCGACGGTAGTTTCTGGCAGACGCCGGTTGATGTTGCTGCTGAACGGCTGGCCGAGATCCTTGTGGAGGAACACGCCGATCTGATCACCATCTACGACGACCACGGCAACTACGGCCATCCCGACCACATACAAGTCCACCGTGTTGGGGTTCGTGCCGCAGAAATCGCCCAGATCGGGTTGGTCTACGAAGCCACGATGAATCGTGATCATCTTCGCTGGCTCACCGATCGCGACGATCTGCTCGACGCCGACCTGGCCGAGGATGTCAAGGCCGATTTGCGAGAAATCAACGAGACCGAAATGGGCACGCCGGCTGTGCAGATCACCCACGGTGTCGACGTGTCATCGGTGATCGACCGCAAGAGGCTCACCATGGCCGAGCATCGCTCCCAGATCAACGAAGAGTCCTTCTTCATGGCCTTGCCGGCCGAGGCCTTTGAGGCCGCGTTCGGCACAGAATGGTTCATTCTGCGAGGCCAAGCGTCGGGTGGACCCCCGTATTCGACAGACCTGTTCGCTCGACTGGACAGCCCATGATCATCGGGGAGATCAGCGGCCTCATGGTTTTCGCATCCGTGAGGCCTTACCACCACGCGATCGCGTGGATCTTGATTTTCTCGAACGGTTTCGTCGGGTTCTGGGCATTGGGAGCTCATTTCCTGCCGCGCTTGCGTCACAAAGCGATCTGGGTTGGTGTGGTGGCGGCGGAGCTGGTGATCGTGGCGCAGACGATTCTCGGGGCCATTCTTCAAAACTCCGAGAATCTCGACCCTGATCGGCATCAGCTCTACGGCTTCTCCGCATTCATCAGCGTTGGCCTCATCTACGCATACCGCAACGAGATGAAGAGCCGGATCTACTTGCTGTATGGCCTTGGGAGCCTTTGGATAATGGGTTTGGGAATCCGAGCCGTCCTGCTTAGTCCTTGACCACAGGTGTGACACCAAACTCCATCGGAATCGCTTGAATCTCTCCCGGCAGAGGCGGACAATGGGTCTAGGTTGATAAGAAATCTCGACCAGACAGGCAGGTGAACGTCATGGGTGCATCATCGGTGATTGTTGGTGTTGATAACTCTCCTGAGTCGATGGTCGCTCTGAAGTGGGCGATCGAATTCGCACCTCCCGATGCGACGGTGGTCGCCGTAAGGGCGTGGGACTTCCCGGTTTGGTCGGCGTTTCCGTCACCGCTTGGCGGGTATCCGGTGCCTCCAGTGGAAGAGATGGAGATATCTGCTGGCGAACAATTGGCGACTGCGGTCGAGTTGGTAGACCGCGACATCGAGGCGGAGGTTCTCAGAGGCGAGCCCGCTGCCGCTCTGATTCATCGAGCCGGTCCAGATGATTTGATCGTTGTCGGCACCCGTGGCTACGGCGCGGTACGTGACTGGCTGATGGCATCGGTGAGCACCGGTTGCGCGGCGCATAGCGGGAGCACCGTGGTGATAGTGCCATCGTCGGCCGATCCCGGTCGCCCAACGCATGTCGTGGTTGGTATCGATGGTTCCGACAATTCCGTGAACGCCGTGAAGTGGGCGCTCGACAACGTTCCCGCACCGCAGTCGATAAGGGTCATCGCGGCCTGGGACACTCCGGTCCTCTACGGCTACGACCCGATGGTTCCCAGCAGCGCCGCATACGAAGAGGCAGCACGCAAACGTCTCGATTCGCTGGGCGATGCGCTCGGAGGATCAGAAGCAGATCGCGGTCGCTTGGAATTGATCACCATGAGAGGAGACCCACGCACTGTGCTCAATCATGCGTCCGAGACTGCCGACATGTTGGTTATCGGTAGCCACGGCCACGGCGGAATCGTTCACATGGTGCTTGGTTCTGTCGCCGGTTCGTTGGTGCACCACCCGGGCTGCCCATTGGTGGTGGTGAGAGCCGACGCCGATCCGATACCCGCTGTCGATTAGCAGAGCCCGATCGCTAGTCTCGTCTACTTCGATCGATATTCGACCGGGGCGGGAATGCATAAATGCGCTCGCCACTCATTTGGAGACCAAAGTGGCCAAAGCGTCAGCGGCAGCGGATCAACTGAATCAATCTTTCGGGATCTCTCCGAACAAGTTTGCGTTTGGTCTGAGCCAGGACCAGTTGTTCGAATTGGCGATTGCTCATGATCGTGGTCGGGTGTCGATGGACGGCCCCGACAACGTCAACAAGGCATTCGCCACCTCGTTGGGTGTCGACGGTCCGTTGGTGTTCTTCACCGACCCTGAGTGCACCGGCCGTCCAGTCAACGACACGTTCTGTGTCGACCGGGCAAGCGTCACCGATGATGTCTGGTGGAAGGACGGGTTCGCCAAATTCGACCCGGCCGCGTTCGACGATCTACTTCCCCGAGTTGTCGAACATTTGAATGCCAACGAGTCGACGCTCTATGTCTCTGATCTGTTTTGTGGTTGGGATGCCGAGTTCGCCGAACCCTTCCGGTTCGTCGGTGAATACGCAACACACGCCTACTTCTGCAATGTGATGTTTCCGGCGGCCGTTCGCGACGACTCAGACCGGGCCGATAGCGGCTGGACCTTGATCAACGTGCCTTCATTCATCTGCGATCCAGCGCGTGACTCCACACGCTCAAATCGTGCCGTGATCATCGATATCGAACGGCATGTGGCGTTGGTGCTGGGTCCCGCCGATTATTGCGGCGTCAACAAGAAGACGATGTTCACGATCATGAACTTCATGCTTCCGGGCGAGGGGCAATTGTCGATGCACTGCTCGGCAAATGTTGGAGACAACAACGAGAGCGCCATTTTGTTCGGATTGAGCGGAACCGGCAAGACCACACTCTCAGCGGATCCCGACCGCCGACTCATCGGCGATGATGAGCACGTCTGGACCGAATCCGGTATCTCCAATTTCGAGAACGGCTGCTACGCTAAGCTGATCGATCTGGATAAGGACGAAGAGCCGGTTATCGCCGCGGCGCTTTCGATGAAGGGAACTCTCATCGAGAACGTCCCCGTCGTCGATGGGCAGTCGCTTTGCGACACCCACCCCGACGAGTTCGACCTGACCGACTCCTCGATCACCGAGAACACCAGGTTTGCATATTCGCTTGCTTGCAACCCCAACGTGGCCGACGGGGCAACTGGTCCGCACCCCGACACGATCGTGTTGCTCACCGCCGATGCCTTTGGGGTGCTTCCTCCAGTGTCGATCCTTGATCACGACGAGGTCATGTACCACTTCGTGATGGGGTTCACTTCAAAGCTCGCAGGCACGGAGGTGGGTGTTGTCGAGCCGGAACCGAGCTTCTCGCCATGCTTTGGGGCGCCGTTCATGTCGCGTCACCCCAACGTCTACGCCGAACTTCTGGCCGACCGCATGCGTCGTCACGACACGCGATGTGTGCTTCTCAACACTGGCTGGACCGGTGGCGCATATGGGACGGGAAAGCGAATGTCGCTTCACTACACACGCGCTATTCTGAACGCTGCGTTGGCCGGAGAGTTCGACGATGCTGAGGTTGTCGAGCACCCAATTCTCGGGCTCAAGATGCCTTTGTCGTGCCCAGGAGTCCCGTCGGACGTGCTCTCGCCCAGAAACACTTGGGAAGATCCCGATGCCTACGATGAGGCAGCAACGCGGCTTCGCGACAGGTTCCGTCAGCGGTACGCCGCCGAGCAATACGAGAGCCATGGGGTCAAGGCCGCTATCTGATCAGGTCGCCACGATCCGACCGGTTCAGAAGTTGGAAATCGGTTAGAAATCGGGAGTCGACATGTCGACTTCAGAGCCCAATCGGAGGCTTGTTGCCAAGCCTTGGGCGTCGAGGTCGAACTGGACTCTCTGGCCTGGTCTGAGCATGCGCAGGATCGAGCCCTCGAGGGCATTTTCGGCCAGATCCACATCGGCCATATCGGCCTCGTTGATCAGCACACCGTCGCGTGTAGTCGGATCGAAGGACTTGATCACACCCTGCATCCGGTGAAGCGTACCGGGGTGGACGCCGCGCGGCCGACGCCGGGCCGGTACGATCCCTCGCCGTGACGACAGCGATCATTGATGCCGGCTCCCTGCGATCGATCATCGTGGTCTTTCGTGACGCGCTGGTTGATCACCGTGAAGCGATCGACAACCTCAATGTCTATCCCGTGCCCGATGGCGACACCGGGACCAACATGTCGCTCACACTTCGTTCGGTCGTCGAGGAGATCGACGAAAGCAGCGACGATCTTCAGGCGGTCTGCAAAGCCATCGCCCATGGATCGCTCATGGGTGCGCGCGGCAATTCCGGCGTGATCATGTCTCAGATACTGCGTGGGTTCGTGGACGTATTGGCCTCGTCGAATCCCATAGACGGAGATGCGTTCGCGAAGGCCTTGTCGGCCGCGGCCGAGGGTGCTTACAAGGCGGTCGGCAACCCGGTCGAGGGCACGATTCTCACTGTGATCCGCGAGGCGGGCGAAGCCGCTACGAAGGCGGCCGACGGCGGCGCAGATTTGGCTGGTGTGATCACAGCGGCCCACATTGAGGGTTTGGCGTCGCTGGAGCGCACACCTACGTTGTTGCAGGTTCTGGCTGATGCTGGCGTGGTCGATGCCGGCGGCTCCGGGTTCGTGTTGTTCCTAGCCGCGGCACTCAACGTTGTGGTTGGCACTCCTATTCCGGAGCCGTCAATTTCAGCACCTCCGATTGAGCCGGTGAGGACTACGGGCGACGATCACGGCAGCACCATCGCCGACCTCAAGTACGAAGTCATGTTCCTTCTCGACGCGCCGGATGATTCCATTGACGGTTTCAAGTCGACATGGTCCGAAGTCGGCGACTCCATCGTCGTGGTGGGCGGCGACGGGATTTGGAATTGCCATATCCACACCGATGAGATCGGATCAGCGATCGAGGCGGGAATAGCTGTCGGTCGACCCCATCACATTCGCGTCACTGATTTGCTCGAAGAACTCGAAGAACGTGATTGGGTATCGGCCGAAATGGGCGGCGCTCCGGTTGCTGGCGGAGATCCGGTTCCCACCGCGGTGGTCGCAGTAGGTGTGGGGGTTGGCGTCGTGGCGATTCTTCGTTCCATGGGTGTTCATGCCGTGGTCGCCGGTGGGCAGTCGATGAATCCGTCCACCGCCGAACTTGTGGCGGCGGTCGAGTCTGTGCCGGCTCCAGAAGTCGTCATCTTGCCCAACAACAAAAACATCATTCCCGTGGCCGAGCAGGTCAACGCCCTATCGAGTCGCACCGTGCAGGTTGTACCTACTCGTGGGGTGGCGGAGGGTATGGCGTCGTTGATGGCCTACGACCCGCAGGTCTCGGCCGAGATGAATGCCAAGGCAATGGCTCGGGCGGCGAGCGAGGTGGTGGCCGGTGAGGTCACCCGGGCGGTGCGATCTTCGGTGTCGGAAGCGGGTCCCATCGCTGAGGGCGATTGGCTTGGAATCTGCCACGACGGGATCAGGAGTGTCGCCCCCTCGATGCTCGAAGCGGCCTGTGGGTTATTGGATTCGATCATCGATGAGGACCACGAGCTCCTCACTGTGATTGGTGGTCAAGATTCCGATGAGTCCGTCACCGAGGCGATCGTCGCATGGTTGGCCGACAAGCATCCCGAAATCGAGGCTGAGGTCCACGACGGTGGGCAGCCGCTCTACCCCTACTACTTCGGGCTCGAGTAAGGCGCTGTGGCCGCTGGGGATCCAGCCCTGACGCTCGGCGATCTTGGCGACATTCCGGTTGCTCGACTTCGCGGGGTTGGAGAAAAGAAGTCCAAAGCACTTCAGTCACAGGAAATAGTGACGGTCCTCGACCTGCTTCAGCATTATCCACGGCGTTACCTCGATCGCACTCGCCAAGCTCGGATCGAGGAGCTGGCGACCGGCGAGGAAGCCACCGTTCTCGGCGAAGTTCGTAGCGTCTCGACGAGGCGAACGAAAAACCGTAGGAGCTTGACCACCGTGGAGTTCGGCGATGGCACCGGGCGACTGTCCCTCACGTTTTTCAATCAACCGTGGCGTGAAAAACAGCTGAGTGAGGGCACCAAGGCGATCGTCTACGGCAAGGTTGATCTCTACCGAGGTCGCCGTCAGATATCCAACCCGGTCGTGGATCTGGTCGGTGACCGAACGGGTCGAATAGTTCCCGTTTACCCGCAGTCCGAGAAGGCCGGGCTTCACACGTGGGATCTGGTGTCGCTCGTCGACGAGGCTCTTGCTCGCTGCCGTGCACGTGGCCTAGCCGACCCGGTGCCCGAAAAAGTTCTCGATCGGTTCGATTTCATCGATCGGGAGGCGGCGTTCAACGGGATACATCATCCCGGTTCGATGGCCGAGATGGCCGAGGCGAGGCGCCGGCTCGTGTTCGACGAACTGCTACGCGTCCAGCTCGAGTTGGTTCGCCGCAAGCGTCGTATCGAACTCGAGACACTCGGAGTTGTCCACGTTGTAGACGGCGAACTGATCGAAGAATTCCATCGAAGGCTTCCGTTCGACCTCACCGAGGCACAACGACGCACAATCGCAGAGATCAACGCCGACTTGGTCCTTGCTCGGCCCATGCACCGGCTTTTGCAAGGCGATGTCGGGTCCGGCAAGACAGTCGTAGCGCTCACCGCGTTGCTCTCGGCGGTCCAGAGTGGAATGCAGGGTGCGCTCATGGCTCCCACCGAAGTTCTCGCGGAGCAGCACTATATGAGCGTGTCAAAAATGCTCGATGGGCTCATGGTGTCAGACTCGTCGACGCTCATGGGCAATCGTCCGTTGCGGGTGGACTTGCTTGTCGGTCGTGCCGGGGCGGCCGAACGCCGACGGATACTTGCGGAGTTGGCCATGGGCAAGGTCGACCTGGTCATAGGCACTCATGCACTCATCCAGGAGAAGGTCGAATATCACTCACTGGGTGTTGTGGTGATCGATGAGCAACATCGATTCGGCGTGGAGCAAAGGGCGGCGCTGCGAGCCAAGGGTGATGCTGGCGCGGCACCCGACGTTCTGGTGATGACAGCAACTCCCATACCCCGAACCGCAGCCATGACCGTCTACGGCGATCTCGATGTGTCGGTGCTCGACGAGCTTCCTCCGGGGCGAACTCCGATCTCCACCATTTGGGCCCGTACCGATCTCGAAGAGGTGGCCGTTTGGGCGGCCATTCGCGAATCTGTTGCCGAAGGGCGACAGGCCTACGTCGTGTGTCCGTTGATCGAGGAGTCCGAATCGCTCGATGTCAGGTCGGCTGAGGAGACGTTCGCCAAATTGCGAGATGACGAGCTGTCCGGGCTGCGTGTCGGTCTTCTGCATGGGCGGGTAGCGCCCGCCGACAAGGAAGCGACAATGTCGGCCTTCCGTGATGGTGATATTGACGTGTTGGTTGCAACCACCGTGATCGAAGTTGGTGTCGATGTTGCGAACGCAACGGTCATGGCAGTGCTTGATGCCGGCCGATTCGGTATCGCCCAGCTTCATCAACTTCGTGGGAGGGTCGGTCGCGGCGTTCATGCGTCCCGGTGCTACCTGATGGGCGATCCCGCCACCGCCGACGGAACAGCACGGCTTGAGGCTCTCGTGGCCAGCACGGACGGATTTCATCTTGCTGAAGTCGATCTCGAACTTCGAGGCGAGGGCACGATCATGGGGCAACGCCAGAAGGGCCGTAACGATCTGTTGCTAGCGTCGTTGCGGCGTGACAAGGCATGGGTCGAGATCGCTCGATCTGTCGCCTTCGAGATCATCGACTCCGACCCGCAGTTGGATCGTCATACGACACTACGCGACGAGGTGGAGTTCCTCTTGGCCGACGACGATGCCGAATTCTTGATGAAGAGCTGATCGCTCGGTCAGCCGGAGTGGCTCTCGTCGAGGTCGTCTGCGACTATCTCGAGGTCCCAGCGGTCGAGGCAGTCGCTGCATCGGTAGGCCACGATGTCGCCGGGGGCGAAACCCTCATCTGGCTCGTAGCTGATGAGGTGGCAGTCCCCGCCGCAGTCGACACACACAATCATTTTTGCCACGCTCACGAGAGGACCGTACCCCGTAGCGGGCCAGACTGTACCGATGACTATTGTCGCGATGACCACAGCCAGGATCTCGAAGTGAGGGTGGTGTCGGGCAGCGCCGGCGGCCGTAAGTTGGAGGTGCCCGACGGGTCCACCACCAGACCGACCACTGATCGTGTCCGTGAGGCCGTGTTCAACTCGCTCTATTCTCTCGACGCGATCGAAGGGGCACGCGTGGTCGATCTATTCGCCGGCTCTGGTGCCCTTGGTATCGAGGCCCTGTCTCGGGGGGCCGCGTCGGCGGTCTTCGTGGAGTCGGATCGCAGGGTCCGCCAAGTGATCGACCGCAATCTCGAATCATTGGATTTCGTTGATCTGTCGACGGTGGTCAACGCCGACGGTCCGAGCTATCTCGACCGTGCCGTCGCCTACGATCTGTTGCTGCTCGATCCTCCATACGGCTTCGAAGAGTGGGACCAACTTCTGGCTCGGGTTGGTGAATCCGTGGTTGTGATCGAGTCTGATCGTGAGATCGAGGTACCGGATCATTGGCTGGTTCACCGTGCCCGTCGCTACAGCGCTACCGTGGTGACGCTCGCAACCGCTACCGCACAACCCGGGGGGTGACAAAATGGCTCGCGTTCTGTATCCCGGATCGTTCGATCCAGTTCACAACGGACATGTTGAGATCATCGAAACGGCGGCAACGCTATTCGATGAGGTAGTTGTCGCTGCGATGCGCAACACCCAGAAGGGTGATGGCATCTTCGATCTCGACGCCCGTGAGCAAATGCTCATCGAGTCCACGAACCACCTACCAAACGTGTCGATCACGATCTGTTCGACCTTGGTGGTTGATCTGGCACGTCAAGTGGAAGCTGATTTCATCATCAAGGGATTGCGGGCGGTCTCGGATTTCGAGAATGAGCTGCAGATGGCTCAGATGAACAACTCGGTGTCTGGGATCCATACCGTCTTCATCCCTTCGGCGTCGAGAAGTTCGTTTCTGGCTTCCAAGTTCATTCGCGACTTCGCCAGATTTGGTGGCGATATCACGGGAATGGTGCCGGCCCCTGTCGCCCGCCGTATGAAGGAGATGTACGGGTGAGCGAGATTGGTTCTCCCGGCGAGCCTGTGCCGCCTCCTCAATACCAGTCGCCCGAAGCCGAGGTAGTACTTCGTCAAGCGATCAAGGTCGTCTCCGACGCGCGTCCCGTTCCGCTATCGGCTTCGTCAATGATCAACAAGGACGATTTGTTGGTGTTGTTGCAAAGGGCGGCTGATGGCCTGCCGGATGAGCTGCGTAGCGCGAGGTGGCTTCTCAAAGAACGCGACGATTTCTTGGCTCGTGTCCAGCGTGAAGGTGACGAGATCATCGCCATGTCCAGGGCGCGCGCCGAGCAATTGGTGCAACGCACCGAGGTCGTGAAGTCGGCCAACGAACGCGCCCGAAGAGTGGTGGCCGACGCGGAGGCCAAGGCGAGCCAGCTTCGTCTCGAGACCGAGGATTGGTGTGATCAAAAACTTGGCGGATTCGAGGTCATTCTCCAGAGAACTCTTCGCACCGTCGAGTCTGGTCGTGAGCGCCTCCAGGGGTCTCGTCAACCTGATTCCGGTCCCTCACACGCACCGATTGAACCCGACCCGGCCGATGGCCTGTTCGACCAGGACCACGATTGAGTTCGGACGGCCAGTTGATAGTTGATGTTGTCGCGATTCAACGTCATGCCACAAGACGTCGCGACGTCGTGGAGCGTGTTGGGATCGGCTCCTCCGAAGTTGGTGATGTCACCGTTGTTGATTCCTTGGTTGATGTCGATCTCGTTGTGGAGGCGATCACCCGTGGCATGTCGGTAACCGGCACTGTCCGTGCCGCTTGGGAGGGGCCGTGTCGTCGTTGCCTCGATCGCGTTGGGGGATCGATCGAGGTGGCAATTTCCGAAATTTTCGAAATCGTGCCGGTAGAGGGCGAAACATGGCCGATTGCCGACGAGCGAATTGATTTGGCGCCGCCTGTTCGTGAGGCGATCATGCTGGCGATTCCGCTCGCTCCGCTCTGTGAGGAATCATGTCGCGGGCCCGAGCCCGATAGGTTCCCGACCGGCGTGGCCGACGACGACGGTCCACGCGCCGATCAGCGCTGGGCGGCGCTCGACGATCTCACTTTCGACGGCGATTGACCACGTGCCGTCTGTCGCTGGCATTGGGGGTGCTGTCGCGCCCTTCGGTCGATAGCATTCCGTGTTCGCCCGATCTGATACCAGGAACGCGCTATGGCAGTCCCGAAGAAGAAAATGTCGAAGTCCAAGAGCAGGAGCCGTAAGGCTTCCGCGTGGACAGTAGGAGCCTCGGCTCGTAGCGCATGTCCGCATTGCGGCGCCACCAAGCGTCCGCACCGTGCATGTGGCAGCTGCGGCTGGTACGGCGGCCGCCAGGCCATCGAGGTCGACTGAATCGATGCTTCCCGTTGCGGTTGACGCGATGGGCGGTGATCGCGCACCCGAAGAGATCGTCGCCGGGGCGCGCCGAGCCGTAGATGAGCTGGGCATACCAGTTGTTCTGGTAGGTCGGCCTGAAGATCTTCACGACACCGGCGGCATTGAAGTGATCGCGGCCAGCGAAGTGATCGCCATGGACGCCGAGCCGGGCGTGAGCGTGCGGCGTATGAAGGACTCGTCACTGGTTCGTGCTGCTGAGGCGGTGCGTGATGGGCGGGCGTCGGCGATGGTGTCGGCTGGAAACACTGGCGCCACGATGGCTTCTGCGCTCTTGCGGATGGGTCGGATCAAGGGCATCAGCCGTCCGGCGATTGCCACCCCCGTACCTGTGCCGGGCCATACCCCGACCACCCTTCTCGATGCCGGCGCCAATGCCGAGTGTCGGCCGGAGTGGCTGGTCGAGTTCGCCCGCATGGGCTCGGTCTACGCACGCGACCGTTTCGGAATCGAAAATCCGCGAGTGGGATTGCTTTCCATTGGCGAGGAGGCCGGGAAAGGCAGTCCGTTTGTCAAGGATTGTTTCAAGTTGTTGTCTCAGCCCGAGTGGGCCGCAGCGGCAGGAGCCGAGTGGATCGGAAACGTAGAGGGCCGCGATGTAATGACCCCCGATGTCGACGTCATCGTCACCGACGGGTTCACCGGCAACGTCACTCTGAAAACGCTCGAAGGGGCGATGAGATCGTTGATTGGTCGATTGCTTGTTGCCATCGACACAAATGATGAGACCAGGGCGGCGGGCGCGGTGCTGAGCGCACCACTCGACTTGATGGTGAGTGAACTTCATCCTGATTCCACCGGCGGGGCGATGTTGCTCGGTGTGAAAGGCGTTTGCGTAATCTCCCATGGTTCGAGTTCGTCGACTGCGGTGGTCAACGCCATCAAGGTTGCTGCAGAAATGGTGAATGCCTCGATGGTTGATCACCTCACAGTGGCCGCCGCCGGGCGATAGATCTCATCCTCCACCCAATTCACAAGCGCACAAGTTGACGCTGGCTGTAGTGTCAGCTCCAACGGCAACGAAACGGGAAGCCTATGCCTGCCGAAACTCATGTATCACAGTCCCCAATGGGGCGCGACGAAGTTGTTTCCATGATCAAGGAGCGACTAGCCGACATTCTTGAGGTCGAGCCGACTTCGATCAACGAAGGAGACGTGTTCCAGGATGATCTCGACGCCGACTCGCTCGCATTGATCGAGTTGGTCGAGGCCATTGAGGAGGACGTGGGTGAACGAACCGTCGGCTTCCGGATCGATGACGAGGATCTCGAGGATCTGCGCACCGTCCGCGACGCCGTCGACTACGTCGTCGCGAAGCTGGGCTGAGACCTGTCGACGTTGGTCGCCACCGATTCTCTGGAGAGCCGTCTCGGTTATCAATTCGACGACCCCCAACGGCTGGCCCTTGCACTCACACACAGGTCATGGTGCGCCGAACATCCGGGAGAGTCGTCCAACGAGCGTCTCGAGTTTCTCGGCGATGCCGTGTTGGGCCTCATCGTCACCGACCACATATTCGACCGTTTCCCCGAACTTCCCGAGGGCCAGTTGGCCAAAACTCGCGCCTCGGTGGTGAGCTCGGCGAGTTTGTCGGTCGTGGGCCGATCGCTTCGTCTGGGCGAAGAACTTCGTCTTGGCAGGGGCGAAGACGTTTCGGGCGGACGTTCAAAGCCATCAATTCTTGCCGACGCAGTAGAAGCGGTGATCGGCGCGATCCATCTTGATGGCGGTTTCGGTCCAGTGAGCAGGTTTGTGTTGGCCCAGA
Source organism: Acidimicrobiales bacterium (assembly GCA_041687805.1). Classification (GTDB taxonomy): domain Bacteria; phylum Actinomycetota; class Acidimicrobiia; order Acidimicrobiales; family Aldehydirespiratoraceae; genus SZUA-87. The sequence continues at coordinate 9,058 of JBDNJK010000047.1, read as the reverse complement.
TTGGCGATCAGATCAACGAAGCAGCGCGGCGCCCGGGTGCCGGCGACTTCAAGACCCAGTTGCAGGAAATGGCAGCCGGAAACGGTCATCAGCCGCCGGTCTATCAGGTCACTTCGACTGGCCCGGAGCACAACAAGCTGTTCCATGCCGGCGTTCAACTTCACGAAGACATCGCCGGCAGCGGCGAAGGAAGCTCCAAGAAGGAAGCCGAGCAGGACGCCGCGCGCGACGCCTTGCAGGCATCCAAATCGAAAGACGGAGATTGATCATGTTCGAATTGCCTGAAATCGAAACGGTTAGGCGTGATCTCGATAAGGATCTGGTCGGCAAACGGGTGAAGCTGGTGGAGGCGGCCAGCATGAAGGTGCTCAACCGTTACAAGACACGGAAATCATTCGCAGACCAGATGCCTGGTTGGAAGATCCTCGGGGTGAGCAGGGTCGGGCTCTATCTCCTGATCGCGTTCGACTCCGAGTCGACGATGGTGGTCGACCTCGGATCCACCGGATCTCTGCGACGCCACGCCAACAAGGACGCCCACGATCCCGACACCGAGATCGTGATGACGTTCACACAGCACGGGCAGCTTCGACTCGTTGACCCCGAAGGCACCAGCAACACCTTCATCATCGATACGGATTCGTTATCCGAGGAGCTCCCGGAGACAGACAACTATGGGATCGATCCGGTCGACGAACCTGTTTCGTGGACGGTATTCGGTCGTGACCTTCTGCAGCGACGAACCAAGCTGAAGACTTTGCTGATGGATCCCACGTTTGTGGTTGGGATCGGCAATATCTATGCCGACGAGATCCTCTATCACGCTGGGCTTCGATACGACCGCAACAGCGGGGTGTTGTCGAGTCAGGAAATCCGTCGACTTCATCGCTCGGTCGTGGGCACACTCCACGACGCGATCAAACACCGGGGCACTTCCACACCGGATCGAATATTTCTCGACCCGTTCGGAAAGCCGGGCGACTATGGCGACCATCTTGAGGTCTGGGGCAAACAAGGTGATTTGAGCGGTCGTAGTCGTCGTCCGATAAAGAGGGCCAAGTTCGCCGGTGCGTGGACGTATTTTTGCGAAACACAGGTGTGAATCAAGTTTTGTGACCGGATTTTGCCCTTGTCGGGTGGAATCCACACCATTTCCCCACCATTTCCCCAGGGTTGGTACTACACGGATGTAATTCCGATTGGTAGCTTCTGGGGTGAGCAATTCGTGGGTCAGATCGGCTGACGTTGCGTTCGGGAGTTTCGGTGTATCTCAAGAACCTCACTCTGAAGGGCTTCAAGTCGTTTGCCGACAAGGCCTCGCTCGACCTCGAGCCTGGTGTCACAGTGGTTGTCGGACCCAATGGCAGCGGTAAGTCCAATGTCGTCGACGCCATTTCCTGGGTGCTCGGCGCACAGGCCCCATCGGCGGTTCGGTCCCAGAAGATGGATGATGTGATCTTCGCCGGAACCACAGCCAAGCCAGCTTTGGGGCGCGCCGAAGTTTCGCTCACCATCGATAACCACTCGGGCACTCTCCCAGTCGAGTTCAGCGAGGTAAAAATCACTCGCACTCTGTTCCGCACCGGCGAATCCGAATATTCGATTAACGGGGTCTCGTGCCGGCTTCTGGATATCACCGAACTGCTTTCCGACGGAGGAGTCGGCCACCAGCAACATGTGATTGTTTCGCAGGGCCAGATCGATGCTGTGCTCAATGCCCGTCCGGAAGATCGGCGGGCGATCATCGAGGAAGCTGCCGGCGTTCTCAAATATCGCAAGCGCAAGGACCGCGCCGAGCGCAGACTCACTTCTACTGATATCGATCTCACCCGTGTCAAGGACCTGATGCGCGAGGTGCGCCGCCAGCTGCGCCCGCTCGAGAAGCAGGCCGAAGCCGCCCGGCGGCACGGCGATCTCATTGAGGAGCTCAAGGCTCTGAGAATCCACACTGCGGGAGTCGAGATCTCTGATCTCAAGCATCGCCTTCACGAAGTGTCGGAAACCAAATCCGGCGCTCATGCCAGCGTGCAGTCGACCCGACTCGAACTCGACCGAGTGGTGGCCGATATATCCCAGAATGAACATCTCCTGTCTGTCCAGGGTGGTCACGATCTTGGTGATGCCCTCGTTCGGCTCGAATCCTTGCGTGAGCGGAGCCGGGGTTTGGCTGCGCTGCTGGTCGAGCGCAGCCGTGGCATTCAACGTGAACGATCAGCGTTCACCGATCGGGCTGTAATCGCCAATCTCGAGAGTCAGGTGTCTGGCTGCCGCGACGAACTCGGTGTCGTCCAGCAGCAACTCGACCTGCTGCAACCGGAAGTGCAGCAGCTGACTGATTCTGAGGAGCAACTCGAGCGAGACCGTGAGATGTTTGCCGTCGAATGGGGCGACGGGGTTCCCATTCCCAGTGGCAGGGCATCCGAACTGCGCGGAGAGCTGGGAGCTTTGGAGTCGGCTCTCGACCGCGGTCGACTCGAGCTCCAGACATTGGAGTCTCGCCTCGAGAAACTCACCGACCGACGTCGCCTCCTGGAAGCAGATGCTGCCGAGCGTCGCAGCGAGGCTCAGGCTCTGCGCGATGAGGAAGAACCGATTGTTGCCGCACTCGAAGCCGCCGAGTCTGCCCGTCAGTCGGCAGACGAAGCCCGCGGCCTTGCAGATGGCCATTTCGCCGAAGCGTCTTCGGAGCTCGACCGATGGACCGCCCGCCAGGGAGCATTGCGACTCGCTCTCGACGACGCTCGCGCTCAATCTGGTGCACAGCGTCTGGTTGGCATAGATGGTGTGCTCGGCACCTTGCTTGATCTCGTGTCGGTTGATTCCGGCTGGGAGGCAGCGTTCGAGTCCGCAGCCGGCGAGGCCTTGGGAGCTGTTGTTGTTGACAACCCCGCCGCGGCTCGTGAAGCTCTATCGAAGCTGAGTGAGGGCGACGGGGCCGGTGCGGTTCTGGCATTGGGTCGTGTTGGTTCCTCTGTCACGACCGGGCCAGGAGATCGAGTTCGCAATCACGTCAGCGGCACCCATCTGGGTGTCGACGATCTACTCGACAACCTGATCGGAAATGTGTGCGTCGCTGCCGGCGACTGGCGCGCTGCCGCGGAGATGGCTCTCAGCGATCCGTCGCTCACCATCGTCACGCTTGATGGCGACAGATTTTCGCCTTCAGGATGGCGCATCGGCGGAGGGTCCACCGGCGCCACTGGCGCGGCCCTGGTCGAAGCCGAGTCGAGCGTGCAACAGTTCGAGATCATGCGCGATCAGGCTGCCGAAGCACTTGCCGCCAGTGAGGTCACGCTGGAAGCTGCCGACAAACGGGCCATCGATCTGAGCGACCGGCTCTCCCGAATTGCTGCCGGTCTGGCCGACTCATCAGATGCGCTCACCCGAGGTGAGTCTGATAGGCGCGAGATCGCAGCCGAGGCCGAGACGCTTCAGCCTCGTTTCGACGAGCTCACGATTCGAGTCGAACGCGAATCTGAGCGCGCTGAAGCTGTCAGAGCCGAGTTGCCAATTCTCGAATCTGAAGAGAGCGAACTTCTCGAGAAGGGCCGACGCCTCGCTGCGGCCCGCACCGACATCGAACAGCGGTCGAGGGCCATGGGGTCGAGACGCACCAACATCGAGGTGAATGCTGCCGGACTGGCAGCGAGAAAGGACTCTCTGCATCGACGAATCGAGGAAATCGACGATCGACTCGAACGCGACGCCACCGAACGCGAGGCTGCCGCCGATCAACGCGTCGCCCTCGATCGGCGTGCCGCGGTAGTTGAGGCATTGTCAGTATTGGTTGCCACTAGAAGCGCAGTCATCGAATCTCGGGTGACGACAGTTCGCGAGGAGCGGCGTCGCCAATCTGAAGCTGTCCAGGAAATTGCCAGAAATCTTGATTCACGTCGAGCGGCCCGCTCCCAACTCGAACGAGACCTGGAGGGTCTGCGGGCCAAAGAGGCCCACGCCGATGTGGAAGAGGCCCAACTTCGCACCAGGTTGCAGTCAGTCGTCGACAGGCTTCGCTCTGAACACGGCATCACACCCGATGTGGCTATCTCGGCGCCTTGCCCCGACCTCGACGAGAGTATCGAGCCGCAACGTCGAATCGAGATGCTCGAATCCGAGCTCGACATCATGGGCCCCGTCAATCCGCTGGCGCTAGAGGAATATTCGGCGCTGCAGGAGCGCCACGAATTCCTTCAGGGGCAGCTCGACGACATTCGGTCGACTCGCCGTGAGTTGTCCAAGGTGATCCGGTCGATCGATGAAGAGATCGTCACGGTGTTCGCTTCGGCGTTCGCGGATGTGTCTGTCAACTTCACAGAACTATTCGAAACACTGTTCCCAGGCGGAGATGGCTCGATTGGTCTCACCTCGCCAGACGACCTGCTCAACACGGGCATCGAGATCTCGGCCAAGCCCTCTGGCAAGAACGTTAGAAAGTTGTCGTTGCTGTCGGGTGGTGAGCGCACGCTCACCGCTTTGGCGTTCCTGTTCGCTGTCTTTCGGAGCCGGCCCTCACCGTTCTATGTCATGGATGAGGTCGAGGCTGCGCTCGACGACGTCAACCTCCACAGATTCCTCTCGCTGATTGAGGAATTCCGAGCCGACGCACAATTGCTTTTGGTCAGCCATCAGAAGCGAACGATGGAAGCAGCCGATTGCCTCTACGGCGTTTCGATGAAATCGGCGGGGTCGAGCCGCGTGGTGAGCGAACGAGTCGCTGCTAGCTGATTAGCTGATCCAGAGACTTCCATGAAGGTATGAGAGGGTGACCCATGAAGATTGTCATCGATTACGACTTGTGCGAGAGCAACGCGGTGTGCATGCGGATTCTTCCGGAGATATTTGAAGTGCGCGACGACGATCTTCTGTACGTGCTCGACGAGAGTCCGGCAGAGTCGTGTCGGGCGAAGGTCGAAGAGTGCGCCAATAGGTGTCCCAAGCAGGCAATTTCCATTCGGGAATGACGTAGTCCGATGTTGCCGATGTCTGAGGACTCAGAGTGACGGCCACAGCTGTTGCGTTGTTGGTTGTGGCCGGACTTATCGCGATGATCGACTGGTGGTCTGTCGCCACTGATCGGCTCAACATCGAGTTCATGGCCAAGCCGCTGGTGATGATCGCACTGGTCGGCACGGCTCTGGCCATCGACACGACCGACAACGTGGCACGCGGGTTGGTGGTGTCGGCGCTGGGGGCATCGCTGGTGGGTGACGTGGTTCTCATGACCCCGGATGCCCGTTTCGAACTCGGATTGTTTTCGTTTCTGGTGGCCCACGTGCTCTACGTATTTGCCTTCTTCGACCATATCCAGTGGGTTCCAGCGCTTCTCGTCGTTGCCTTGATCGTCGTGGTTTCCTATTTCGTTGTTCCGACAATTGTGCGCGCCGTGTATGCCAAGAGCCGGACGCTTTCCGTGGCCGTCGTCGCCTACATGATTGCGCTGGGCGCCACCGCGGCCGCAGCATCGTCAACGGGTATAGCTGTTGCCGCGCTGGGGGGAGCGGCCTTCTTTATTTCCGACTCGCTGTTGGGATGGGATCGATTCGTGGCCCCAACTCCTGGCGGTCGCAAGATGGTGATGATCACGTATCACGTCGGCCAGGCCGGGTTGGTCACGTGGCTGGCCGTCGTATGATGCCAGGGTCGATCGCGGCGGTGATCGTGTTTTCCATTGTCCTTGCGGCCTGCGGTCGCCCCGATTCCGGCTTCGACATGACAACGCTTGAGGCAGCTATTCCAGAAGCAATCGTTCCCGACGACCCATCGGTGGTCACAGACGTGTCGTGCCCCCAACTCCCGACTTCGGAACCAACCACAACTATGTGCACCGCGCTGGTCGGAGGTCGAGCAATCGAGATCAATGCCAATATCACGGCCGATGGATTAGTCGAGATCTCCACTGATGCAGTCCTGCTCGATATTTCCGGTGTGGCCAGCGAGGCCGGCCATCGACTGAGCGACGACCTGGGCATCGACTCGTCAGTGTCATGTCCGGGGAGCGTGAGGGTGGTTGCCGTGGGAGACACGATCACGTGTGAGGCCACCGACCCAGCCGGTTCGACCCACAACGTCGTGATAACCGTCACCGACCCCTCCGGAACGTGGACGATGGATCTGACCAACTGACCTACAACGACATCTGATCCGTCTGACCTGCGACGGTACTTGTTGTGGTGCTGGTAACCTTCTCCGACCCGCACCGAGCGGGCATCTCGTGTTGCCCATCGTCAGATGGCACATGGTGTCGCCTTGAGCGACACAGCTGTGACTCTCGCATTGCGGGGCCTACAGCCGGGTCCAATACCCTCAGTAAGGAAACAAATGGCAGTCAACCTGCGCCCAAAATCCGAAACAATCAGCGAGATGGCCAAGGCCTTCAAACTCGCCGAGAACGACACCGGATCTCCCGAGATCCAGATCGCTCTTCTTTCGGAGCGCATAACTCACCTCACCGAACATTTGAAGTTTCACAAAAAGGATCATCACAGCCGTCGTGGCTTGTTGATGCTGGTGGGTCGCCGTCGTCGCCTCCTCGACTATGTCAAGGACAACGATGTTGAGCAGTACAGAGCGGTAATCGCACACCTTGGTCTGCGACACTGAAATAATGTGAGGAGCGACCCTGAGGGTCGCTCCTTCCGGTTTGTCCGACGGGTTGCTCACCCCGACGACCAACCCGACGAATCCCAGTAAAAAATCATGAGCACGGCGAGTCGGTGCTAGTCGTATGTTTCTCAGCCAAAGACGTTGGGGCCCAGGCCCACACGATTTGGTGAGAGCGACATACGACTGGGAACTGACAAATCCGTGCCTAACGATCGGGCCGACGGCCCGACAGGAGCACACAATATGTCCAACCCAATCAAAGTCTCCGGCGCGTTTTCACGCGGCGAAGGCAAAGACATCAGTTTCGAGACCGGAAAACTGGCGAAACTCGCCGGCGGTTCGATCACCGCCCAAATCGGTAACACCGTGGTGCTCGTCACCGCCACCGGGGCCAAGACCCCTCGTGCTGGAGCCGACTTCTTCCCGCTCACGGTCGACATCGAAGAGCGTATGTATGCCGCGGGGCGCATCCCCGGATCGTTCTTCCGTCGTGAAGCCCGCGCTGGTGAGCGAGCAATTCTCACCTGCCGCCTGATCGACCGTCCGTTGCGCCCGGCCTTCCCAGCGGGATACCGCAACGAGGTCCACGTTGTGGGCACCGTCCTCGGCGCCGACCAGCACAACCCCTACGACGTCGTTGCACTCAACGCCGCTTCTCTCGCACTCTCGATCTCATCGGTTCCCTTCGACGGACCAATCGGCGCCGTTCGCATCGCCTGGTCGGCCGAGGGTGAATGGATTCCCTTCCCGACATACGAAGAAGGCGAAGAGTCTGCCTTCGAGATGGTCGTGGCCGGCCGCATGATCGACGACGACGACGTCGCCGTGATGATGGTCGAGGCCGGTGGCACCGGAAAGTCTTGGGAGCTGTACGAAAACGGCACCCCCAAGGTCGACGAAGACGTCCTGGCTGGTGGCCTCGAAGCCGCCAAGACCTGGATTCGTGAAGTCATCGAAACCCAGCAAGAACTCATCGAAGCGTTCGGTCCAGTCGAGAAGATGGACCCGCCGGTTACGGTCGACTACTCCGACGAGATCTTTGCTGCGGTCGAGGCTGCCGGCGCCGATCGCGTCGCTGCATCCCAGACCATTGCCGACAAGGCCGAGCGTCAAGCTGCCGAAGGCGACCTCGCCGCTGCGCTCATCGAAGAGGTTGGCGCCCAGTTCGCCGACACTCCCGATGCCGCCAAGCAGATCAAGGGAGCCATCCGCTCGATCACCAAGGCCGTGGTCCGTAAGCGGATCGTCGAGGAAGGCCTCCGCATCGACGGTCGTGGCACCTCCGACCTCCGTCCGCTTTCTGCCGAGGTCGGTGTGATCCCCACGGCCCACGGCTCCGGTCTGTTCTCCCGCGGCGACACGCAGGTTCTCAACTTCACCACGCTCGGTATGGGTCGCACCGACATGATGATCGACGACCTGTCGCCCACCAACAAGAAGCGCTACTTCCATCACTACAACTTCCCGCCATTCTGCACCGGTGAGACCGGATTCATGCGTGGCCCGAAGCGTCGTGAAATCGGCCACGGAGCGCTCGCCGAGCGTGCCGTGTTTCCGGTGATCCCCAGTTTCGAAGACTGGCCCTACACGGTTCGTACTGTTTCAGAGGTCATGGCCTCCAACGGGTCGAGCTCAATGGCTTCAGTTTGTGGGTCCACATTGTCGCTGATGGATGCCGGTGTGCCGATCAAGGCCGCAGTGGCCGGTATCGCCATGGGCCTGGTCCACTTCGAAGACCAATACGTCACCCTCACCGACATCCTCGGTGCCGAAGATGCCTTCGGCGACATGGACTTCAAGGTCACTGGCACATCAGAGTTCGTCACCGCACTGCAGCTCGACACCAAGATCCTCGGCATTCCCGCCAACGTCTTGGCCTCGGCTCTAAAGCAGGCCAAGGACGCTCGCATGAAGATCTTGGCTGTCATGGCTGAGGCCATCGCCGAGCCCCGTCCCGAGGTTCGCGAGACGGCGCCGAAGATCTTGTCGTTCGAGATTCCGATCGACAAGATCGGTGAGATCATCGGCCCGAAGGGCAAGGTCATCAACTCGATCCAGGCCGAGACCGGCGCCGATATCTCCGTCGACGACGACGGCATGGTCGGCACCGTGGCCATCGCCTCGGTCGACAGCGCCAAGGTCGCTGAGGCCCAGCGTCAGATTGAGTTGATCCTCGATCCCCCCACTGCAGAGGTGGGAGCCACCTATGCCGGGCAAGTTGTCAACATCACCAAGTTCGGTGCGTTCGTCAACATTCTGCCTGGTCGCGATGGCCTGCTTCACATCTCCAAGATCGGTGGCGGCAAGCGCATCGATCGCGTGGAAGACGTGCTCGAACTTGGTCAGCAGATCGAGGTTGTGGTCGGCGATGTCGATCCCAACGGCAAGATCTCGCTCAACCTCGCCGGCGACGCCCCCGAAGAGAAGAGCAGCGGTTCATCATCTGAGTCCTCCG
>JBDNJK010000002.1:0-32509 GCA_041687805.1 Acidimicrobiales bacterium | reverse complement strand
TCGAGTTCCAAGGATTCCGGATCGAGTTCCGAGTCCAAGGCCGACAAAGTTTCGTCGGCCAAGTCGTCGGCCGACTCCTCTTCATCGAGCTCCGGCTCCAAGGCGACCACAGACTGAAATCCCTGTGACAGTAACCATTCTGTCCGCACCGACTTCCCCCCGAGAACACTCCACAGGGAAGTCAAATGTCTCGATTCGACACGGATGACGGTCCACCACGCCCCGACAGCGCATGGAACCTTCGCTCGGTATCCACCTACTTTCGATTTCTGATCCGGCGCTGGCACGCCATGAAGTGGGCGGTCGCCGCAGGCGCTGCCCTGGTCCTCATCCTTTCCGTCACTGGCGCAAGATCCTCGGCGCTTCAGGCACGCGACAAATGGGGCCAGGCTCGAAGTGTGTGGGTTGCCACTCGGCCCATCGCCGCCGGCCAACTCATAGCAGCCGGTGAAGTCGAGCACCTCAACTTGCCCGCTGGCGCGATTCCAGACGACGCCATTGCCGACGACCCGACCGGCATCAGAACCCACGATGCCATGACCAGCGGAGAGGTTATTCGACTCGGACGCCTTGCTCCCGAGTCTGGTAGCGAAATGGCGGCGCTCTTACCGGCCGGAACGCGGGGCATCACAATTCGAATCGACGACGGCGCCGTCGTTGTCAGAGGTGATCTGGTCGACCTTGTTGCGATGGTCGGTGGCCGCCCGGTCGCCACGTCGACAGTCGTCATCTCGGCGGGCGACGGCTGGGCGACCTTCGCCGTTCCCGAATCGATGGTGTCGGCGGTAGTCAACGAGCTGAGTGTGGGAGGGGTCGTGCCCGTGCTTGCACCTTGAATCCGCGCCTGGGGAATATCAGCGCCAAGACGTAGCGAGAATCGACAAAACCGCCAAACCCGCGCCAACCCGGTAAATCACAAATGGCTTGAACGTGTGGGTGCGGATCATCCGGAGCGTGGCCCATACCGCCAGGTAGCCAGTGGCACCAGCAGTCGCCATGCCCCAGATGAACGGCGGCCAGAACGAAGACGGGATCGAGGTTCCAACCAACGACACCATCCCGGCGCCAGCGATCACGGGAATGCTCATGAGGAATACGAGCCTCGCGGCGGAGTCGCGGTCGTAGCCCAGACCGCGAGACACAGTGAGCGTCGCTCCCGACCTCGACACTCCAGGTTGGAGAGCAGCCGCCTGCCCAATGCCCATGAGCAGAGCGTCGCGAAGTGTGAACTCCGAGATGCTTCGCCGTTCCGGGAGACGATCCGCGAACCAGAGGATCACGCCAAAAATGATGAGCATCACGGCGATCATCCAGATCGAGTCGAGCTTCGACAGCTGATCCTTCAACGTCATACCGACCAGACCCGCAGGAATTGCCGACGCTACGAGATACCAGGCAATGCGGCCCTGAGCGTCGAGCGGCTCACGGCGAAGCGGAGCTAGCACCCCACGACGGAAATACATCACGACATCGGGCCACAAATAGGCGATCGCACCCACCAACGTCCCCAGGTGAACTGCGACATCAAATGCTGTCTCAAGATCACCAGACAACTCATTCCAGCCAAACAGCCAGCGAGTGATCTTCAAATGCCCGCTCGATGAGATCGGTAGAAATTCGGCGAGCCCTTGGACAATGCCAAGCACGATCGCATGAAATATTGCCATACACATCTCCTGATCGACCCGCAGTGGACCGACGACGAGGCTAAAGCCTGACGACTGCTACGCGCCGCCAATCGACATGCCGTCGATGATCATCGACGGAACCGCCGACCCGCCCGGCAGGTATTCAATGTCGGCACCAACGCCGCTAATGTCCAGAAGCATTCGTGGGAGCGAGCCGGCCAGCGTGGCTTCCTTGACGGGTTCGGCCAAGTTGCCGTTGCGGATTCGCAACCCTTCCACTCCGACCGAGAAGTCACCGCTTACCGGGTTGACACCCGAGTTGAGACCCTGGAGCGAGAGAATCAACAAACCGTCTCGAAGACTCGAGATCATCGAATCGACGTCGCCCTCACCGGCAACGGCATGAAGCGAACGAAATCCCGGACTTGGCGAAGTTCGAGCGGATCGAACAGCCGATGCCGTTCCAGCCGCCTCAAGTCCTCTGGCACTGCGCGAGTCGTGGAGGAACCCCTCAAGGATTCCGTCGGTCAGCAGCGACACATGGCGGCACGCCAAACCCTCGCCGTCGAACGCATTCGAAGACATCGACAGTTGGTCGGTGGGGTCGTCGTAAATCGTCAGCGACTCGGCTGCCACAGGCGATCCAACTCGATCACCGAACGGCGATCGGCCCTTGAAGACGCGCTCGCCCGAAAGCATCGACGCGACCACGCCGAGGATCGCGGCCGCAAACCGCGGCTGCATTACGACTGGGAGCCGACCGGATTTCGCCTTCGAAGCGCCAACGAGCCTCAGACCGCGTTCGACCGCTAGTCGACCGACCGCTTCAGGATCGAGATCGGATGGCACGAATTCTGCAGCTGAGGCAAAACCTGTGCGTGTTCCGCCACCCACATCGTCGATCAGCACAGACGTGGAGATTGCGGCGCGCGCAGATGACGTTAACGACTCGATACCGGTGGTGGATACCACCGCTCGCTCCACCTTGTGGTCGCCATAAATCGCCGCCCTCACCCCACGAACGCGGCTATCAGATGCCCGGGCGCTCTGCTCGACTTCGAGCGCCAGCGCGATCTTCTGGTCGGGGCTGAGCGAGTCGACATCATCTGGAGAGTGAGCCGAACGCGTGGGTTGGTACCCGTCGGGATCGGCCAGACCCGCCCGCTCGTCGACAGACGCGAAGGCGGCGTTGTCGCGGGCATCCGACAAGAGATTCTCGACCATGTCGGCATCGAAACTTCCGCAGCTGGCAGTGCCCTCGCGACCATCGACGACCACCCGTACTCCGACACCGAAAGTCTCGGCGTCGGTGTAGGACTCGACCGCAGCGTCGTGGATTCGCGCTTCGGTTCGCCGCACCCGATCGATGCAAACCTCCACCTGCTCGCCCGAACGAGCAGCAGCAATCAATTGATGCGCCAGCACCACGGGGTCGGCACGTTGACAGTTGATGTAAGGCGATCGCACCCTCTCAGATTCCCGACATGGTGACGTCGGCGATCACGAGTGTGGTGCCGGCGGCACTCATCGGTAGCCACTCGAGATCGTTGCCGACTGCCACGACATCTTGGAGTATCCGCTGCAATGTCGATGCAATTGTGACCTCGCGAATGGGTTCGGCAATTTCTCCGCCTCTGATCATCATGCCCTCGGCGCCTGTCGAGAAATCACCCGAAACCGGGTTGACCCCGGAGTGGAGACCAGAAACCTCCTGGACCAACAGGCCATGTTCGACCTCAGAGATGAGTTGTTGCGGGCTGCGAGAACCCGGGAGTATCCGCAAGGCCTGGGCGCCGACCGACGACGCTCCCTTGAAGCCCGGACGTACGGCAGATCCGGTGGACGCGGTGCCCGATCGACGGCCTGAGTAAGTGTTGTGAAGAAATGCAGCGAGCGTCCCGTTGTCGATCAACTTGGTTGATCGGGTGGCGAGGCCCTCGCCATCGACGATCGAGGCGGTGAACGCCGCAGGATCCGTGGGATCGTCGACCAACGTGATCGACGACGCGGCCACGTCCTCGCCCAGACGTTCGGCGAACAACGAACGTCTCTTCAGCACTGCATCGCCGGTGAGCGTGTGGCCGATGATGCCCAACAACTGTGCGGTGACCCAGGGATCGAATACGACCGTGAGTCGCGAGGTGGGCGCCTTGACCGCACCCAACAACCGAGTGGCCCTGGTTGCTGCGTCTGCTGCCGCCACCTCGATGTCGAGTTCACTCGGTGATCGTCCGACCGAGAATCCGAACCCTGTCTGCGTCTCACCATCGGCTTCCGCCAGTGCGTAGGACGAGAGATAGCACCCGGTCTCGCGGGTAGACGATGCGATTCCAGTGTTGGTGGCCACGGCCGACTCATAGATGGCATCGACGAACTCGGCCGCTTCGATACCGACGATTCGGTCGTCGGCGGCGAGAGTAGCTCGTTCTAGTTCGATGGCTAGGGCCACCTTTTCGTCGGTTGACATAGCAGCCAGATCGTCGCGATAGAGATCGATATCGGCAGTGGCGACACCATCGTCGGTGGCGACACCGTTGAACTCGTCAGGCTGCGCAAATTCGGCGTTGTCGCGGGCCTCTGCGAGCGTTTCAGCGAGAACCGCCTCATCGAGGGCACCGGCATAGGCAAATCCCTGACGGTTTCCACTGACGACGCGAATCCCGACACCGTGACTTTCGGCAACCGTGAGCGACTCGACCTCACCGTTGTAAGCCTTGACCTCGGTGTCGCTCTCCCGAGCGATGAACACCTCGACTTGCTCACCGGCGACCGCCAAGTCGGCAACGCGCTTGGCAATCTGCAGTAGTTCCGACATCAGGCTGCCGTCCCGCCGACAGTGAGACTGGTGACCCGAAGGGTGGGAGTGCCATCGCCAACCGGCACGCCCTGGCCGTCCTTACCGCAGGTGCCGGGCGATCCCATGGCGAAATCGTTGCCAAGCGCATCGATGCGCGTGAGCACCTCAGGGCCGTTGCCGATGAGGTTGCCTTCCCGAATCGGTTCGGTGATTTCGCCGTTCTCGATCAGATACGCCTCGGTCATTCCAAAGACGAAATCACCGGTGGCGGTGTTGACCTGGCCGCCACCGAGCTGGGCCACGTAGACACCCGACTTGGTGGACGCCAGGATCTCGGCCGGGTCATCCGACCCGTTCTTGATGAACGTATTGGTCATGCGAACCATCGGGAGGTGCTGATAACTCTGACGCCGGCCATTGCCGCTGCTCGCACGGCCCGCCTTGCGCGACCGGAGCTGATCCCACATGTAGTCGGTGAGAATGCCATCTTGGATCAGAACGTTCTGACCGGCGGGATGGCCCTCGTCGTCGATAGCAAAGTGCCCCCACTCTGCTGACATGGTGCCGTCGTCGACCAGTGTCACGAGCGGGCTGGCAACTTGTTCGCCGATCCGGTTGGCAAACACCGACGCCGACTTGGCCACAAGATCAGCTTCGAGACCGTGCCCGCATGCTTCGTGGAACAGAACTCCGCCGCCGCCCGGTCCGACCACCACGGGCATCGCTCCCGATGGTGCCGGCCTTGCCGCAAGTTTGGTGATGGCTCGACGCGCCGCACGGTGCGCCAAATCCCTAACGTCGGTCTGGTCGAACAATTCGAAGCCGATGGTGTGGCCGACCGACTCTCGACCGGTCTGTAGGCCGGTGTCGCCGGTGGCCACACACGACACCGAGAACAAGGTGCGAATCTGGTCGTCTTGGGCAAGAAGACCATCGGAATTGGCGACAAGAATGCGACGACGACTGTCGCCGTACCTGGCCGAAACCTGCGAGATCGCAGATCCCTCAGCCCGAGCCGCTCCATCAGCCAAGGTGAGCAACTCAACCTTGGTGGCCTTCGCCACGTCCTCAGGCAGGATCCGTGCGGTCGGGCCACGGCGCACATCCGATGAAGACACCGACACGTTGCGGCCGGCACCTCCGGCGCCACGGGCTGCCGCGGCCGCAGATCGGGCAGCATGTGCGAGGCCGGCCTCGCTCAGGTCGGCCGTGTGGGCAAAGCCCGTGGAGCCGCCGACGATCACTCGAATGCCGGCGCCGCGATCACGTCCGCTGGTGAGCTCCTCCACGCGCCCATCATCGAGAAGAGCCGAGGAGGACCTTTTGTCTTCAACGAATACTTCGGCGAATTCACCGCCGGTGCTCATGGCAACCGAAAGTGTCTTGTTGACGAGCTCGTGGTCGAGCACTGCTACCCCCTGGTCGAGGAGTCGATATGGTACCCGCGATGCCGCTTCAAACTGGGTTGTCAGCGCAGGTCCATCTGGTTGTGACCGCCGAAGATCTTGCCCCCGCAATCGGGTCAGGTGTCGTGGATGTCCTCGCCACTCCACGTGTGATTGCGCTTTGTGAACAGGCCACCGTTGCAGCCACCGATGGACACCTTGGCGACGGTGAGGTAACGGTGGGTACCCGGATCGAGTTGGATCACACGCGGGCGTCGAGCGTTGGTGCGTCGATCACCGCACGAGCCGATCTTCAAGACGTCGATGGTCGTCGCCTTGTATTTGCGGTGCTAGCGACAGACGGCGACGACGTTGTGGCCGTTGGGACGATCAGCCGATTCGTGGTCGACCGCCAGCGGTTCATCGACCGACTCGGAAGCTAAACATCAGCTCCGCCAACTTCAACTTGTGAACTCCCATGTGTCGCTTCCTGTGGAGCCCACTACTTCGACGCTTCTCGAGATCTTTTGCAATCTCCCACCGCTGATGAACACCTCCAATGTCTGAGTGTCGATCGCTCCACCAGTGGTGCCCTCCCACCAGCCGAGTCCGAGCGGTTTGAGCTCCACGTCATCGAGGAGTTGCGACATCGTCTCCCGGGCACCGTACAAAATGTTGTCGAGAGCATTACCAACGAGATCGCGATTCTCCGACTGAAGATCTCGGTTGGTCGACTCCACCAGTTCCCTCACCTGGGGATCCAAGAGGTATTGCTCGTCAACCACAAACTCCTTGCTCATGTGGCCGGAACCATCACGCCATTTCAAGTCGGTGATGATCACCACCGATATGCCGTCGAGGCCGGCGCTTGTGTGCCGTTGCAGACTGCCCGCCGGCCCAGACAGAGACTTCGTGAGTGCAGCCTCCATCTCTGATCGGGCGTCTACTGGCGACGTGGTTGTGGGTGCCTCGCTCGTGTGGCCGACCGAGCGACCGGGTTCCACGTCGTGTGCGCCTGGATCGCTCGACGGTTGCCCGCATGCACCCAGAAGCAGCGGGCCCATGAACACGGCCGACGCAAAGAGAAGATACGAAATTACGGACGACGGCCGCAACCGCGTGAATGACAGAAAATTGAATGACGGCACCATGCCACCTCCAGATAGATCCTCGAGATGGCGGCCGATAGCTCGTATGAATCCCGCGACCGCTAGGGACAGCACCGAGCGTAGCTGGGCGTTGCACAGTCGGGGCTCGCAGAGGGGTACGATTTCCGCCGCAGCAGAATTCGGGCCGCGGCCGGAGGGCTAATGAACGACAACACCGCAACGGGCGGTCGCCCGCGCTGGTGGGTCGAAATCTCAATAACACTCGTCTTCTATGTGGTCTATTCCACCGTTCGTAATCAGTTCGGATCGGCCATCGGAGGAACTATTCGTGATCGTGCGCTGGTCAATGCCGAGCACGTGATCGATTTGGAACGAGCCCTTCATCTCTTCCATGAGCAATGGATCCAGAGCCAGTTCATCGACCACGACTGGTTCATCCGTTTCTGGAACATTTTCTACGGGTCGTTCCATTTCGCGGTCACGCTCGGTGTGATGATCTTCTTGTTCCGCCGCCACCCGGTGAGGTACGTGCAGATGAGGTCGGCATTGGCATCGACCACAGCGGTCGCTCTGATCGGGTTCGCCACATTTCCGTTGATGCCTCCGCGACTTCTGGAAAACAGTGTGTCGCAATTCGGCGGACGCCAGGCCGGATATGGCTTTGTGGACACCCTCGTCCATCCCGGCGGGCTTTGGTCGTTCGATTCCGGCACGCTCGAGACAATTTCAAATCAGTACGCCGCCATGCCAAGCCTCCACATTGCGTGGGCGATCTGGTGTGTGGTCGCGCTCTACCCGGTGCTCCGAACCCGTGGCGTGAGAATTCTCGCTGTGGCCTATCCCTTGATGACACTGTTCGCAATCATCGTCACCGCCAACCATTACTGGATCGACGCGGTCGGTGGACTGATGGCTCTCGGTGCCGGGCTGGTGGCAGCTCCACACGTCGAGCGACTCCTTCCGGGGCTTAGCGGTACGCTTCAACCCGAATCCGGCAGGCTCGTCAGCCATACCGGCGCCGACCGCTGATCGGGCTCGTCTCCATGCTTCTCGACTCAATTTCAGGGCCACAAGATCTCCAGGGCCGAAGCTACGAAGAGCTCGACGATCTCTGCGAACAGATCCGTGAATTCATAGTCGACGCTGTGTCGGTTCACGGCGGACATCTCGGATCGAATCTCGGCGATGTCGAACTCACCGTGGCTCTCCACCGCGTATTCAGATCTCCCCACGACGCAATCCTGTGGGACACCGGCCACCAGACCTACGTCCACAAGATCCTCACCGGACGAGCCGCAGGATTCAAAAACCTTCGTGAGCCGGGCGGCCTGTCGGGATACCCCTCGCGTGCCGAGTCCGAGCACGATTGGATCGAGAATTCCCACGCCTCCACAGTGCTCTCATACGCTTTTGGATTAGCTACGGCCTTCCATCACAACGACGCCCGCCGACGCGTGGTCGCGGTCATAGGCGATGGCGCCCTCACCGGTGGCATGGCGTTCGAGGGTCTCAACAATCTCGGCCACAGCGGACGCGATGTTGTAATAGTTCTCAACGACAACGGCCGGTCATACGCCCCGACGGTGTCGCGGCTGTCGGAGAGCCTGATCAAGATTCGCAACAACCCCACCTACATGCGGCGCCAGGCCCGGCTAGAGAAAATTGCCGAGAGCATCCCTTGGGTAGGAGAGCAGATCGGCCGAGGCGTCAAGATGTCGAAGGCGGCGATTCGCGAGATGTGGGAGCCTCCCGCGTTCTTCGAGAACCTCGGCATTCGCTACACAGGTCCGTTCGACGGCCACGACATCGCGGGTATCGAGGACGCACTAGCCAACGCGGCCGAATTCGACGGCCCAGTGCTCGTGCACGTGCTGACCCAGAAGGGTCGGGGCTACGCACCTGCCGAAAACGACAAGATCAAAAATATGCACGACACCGGCTCGATAAAGGACGGCTCCTACACCGCGGCCTTTTCTGAGACGCTGGTGAAGCTCGGCGACCAGCACCCGGAACTAGTTGCGATCACCGCCGCCATGCCCGATTCCACCGGCCTGCTGCCTTTCATCGAACGATTCCCAGATCGATGCATCGACGTTGGGATAGCGGAGCAGCACGCCGTCACGGCCGCCGCAGGCATCGCCATGGGTGGGATGCGCCCGCTTTTCGTGGTCTACGCCACATTCCTCACCCGTGCGTTCGATCAGGTCAACCTCGATGTTGGCCTACACGGTCAGCCGGCAATCTTCTGTCTGGACCGGGCGGGAATAACCGGCGACGACGGACCGTCTCATCACGGCATTCTCGACCTTGTGCTGCTCACCAAAGTGCCAGGCATGACGGTCTTCGCTCCGTCGAGTTACCAAGAACTACAGCAGATGATGTTCGATGCCATGGATCTCACCGACGGCCCTGTCGCCATCCGCTGGCCGAAGACTCCTGCACCGTGGGTAACCGACAACGAAGTCGGTTCAGGCCTCAACGCCAGGCTGGTTCGGCCGGGGGGGACGAAGGTCTGTCTCCTCGGGTTCGGCAAGATGCTGGCGGCATGCGAA
Organism: Acidimicrobiales bacterium; assembly: GCA_041687805.1. GTDB lineage: Bacteria > Actinomycetota > Acidimicrobiia > Acidimicrobiales > Aldehydirespiratoraceae > SZUA-87. The sequence continues at coordinate 23,038 of JBDNJK010000002.1, read as the reverse complement.
GGCGCCGCCGACATACTGGAAGCCGACGGGATTCAGGCGACCGTCTGGGATCCTCGAGTGGTCACGCCACTCGATCCAGCGATGCTCGACAATGCCGCCGGACACGATCTGGTCGTGTCGGTCGAGGATGGCTTGCGAATCGGTGGAGCGGGGGCCGCGGTGCGCGACGCGCTCAGTGAACGCGACGCGTCCTGTCGCCTACGAGTTCTCGGCGTGCCGACCACCTACATACCTCATGGCAAGGCCGATGTGATCCTGACGAACCTCGGCCTCGACGCTGCGGGCGTTGCCGCCACCGTCAAAGCGATGCTGTCAGATTGAAACACGCGATCTCCGGCTGAAACAGCCCCAAGCGGTGATGCCAGATCAGGCGTAGTAAGGGTTCTCGCCTAGTTGGTGGTCGGTAGCGTCGATCACGTCGGACACCTCTGGGATTGCTTCGAGGATGGCCTTGCGAATCCCCTCGGTAAGGGTGGCTTGGCTCATCGAGCACCCTTGGCATCCGCCACCCATCGTTATGAAAACCTTGTCTTCTTCGACACCGACGAACGAAGCAAAGCCGCCGTGTGAGTCGAGGGCCGGATTGATTTTTTCGGCCAACAACATCTGGACCTTCTCGGCGATGTCGCCAACCAATTCAAGCTGGCCCATGTCGCCGAGCGGGTTGGGCCTATTGGGGTTTCGTATCACCAATCCACCCTGAGCAGGAGTGCTCGGGATATCGAGCGTGGCACCCGACAGCTCTGAGACGCTGTTGTCGGGCACGATCACGGTGAGGCCCTCGCGAGTGTGGACGTGATCGCCATCAGCCGCTTCGGCTATTGGCTCAAGGCTCAGGTCGTAGGTGTAGTCGACGCCATTGGCTCCGGTTACTTCAACCCGCAGACCGAGCGTTGCGGGCTCTTCCTCTTTCGATTGGATCTCCGCCACAACGGTGCGGGCAGCGTCGGTGACGATCAGCACCTCACCGATTTCGACGGCATCCAGAGTTGATTCCACGACGTTGGACATGGAGAAAGGGTAGCGAGCCATCCCCTCGGACCGTCGGCGTCGTCAGCCTCTCGCCTCGAGCTCGTCGCTCAATGCCAGCCACAATTCCTCGGCTGTCGACATCTCGGTTTCGTGTGCGGCTAGTTCGCGTCCGAGCTTGGCGAGGCTTTGATGTTCGGCGTTGGCTCCCGCGTCGACGAGCTGCTCATGCAGCTTGGCGATCTCCCTTTCGAGACGGGCGATCAGCTTCTCACACCGCGAGATCTCACGGTTGATGGTGCTGTGCGATCGCCTGGCAGGAGCCTCTTTTCTGCCCTGTTTCTTGACCACCGGCGTACTCGGAGTGGGGACCGCGGAGCCGGCGCCCTTCGTGGGAGCCTTGCGGTCTTCGAGCCAGGCTGCGTATCCACCCGGCCAACGACGCGCCTTTTGGTCGTGGATCACGAGCACATCATCGACGGTGCGGTCGAGGAACGTCCGATCATGGCTGACCACAAGCAACGCGCCTGGCCAGTCGTCGAGGAACTCTTCGAGAGCCCTCAACGTGTCGAGATCGAGATCGTTGGTTGGCTCGTCGAGGAGCAACACGTTGGGTTTGGCGGCAAGTGTGAGCACCAGCTGAAGTCGCCGACGCTCGCCACCCGACAACAAGCCAATCGGCGATCGTTGCGCGTCGGAGTCGAACCAGAATCTCTCAAGGAGCGCCGCATCCCACCAGTCGGGTTGAGCGCGGTCGCCGGCGACGGCCTGACGCACACGCATCCCGGGATCAAGTTGGCGCCCTGTTTGATCGTGTAACCCGATGACAGTGGTTGGACCGGCGATCACTCGGCCAGATATTGGGTTCTTCCGGCCCACAACCACGTCGAGAAGCGTCGACTTACCACACCCGTTGGGGCCCACGATTCCAAGCCGTTCGCGGCGATCAAGCAGCAGATCGAGACCTTCGATCAGAGGTGGCTGCCCCGGAAACCCGACCGACACATCCTCCATGTCGACAACCTGATCACCCAGACGGGGAGTGTCCTTGTGGAGCATCGACAGATTTAGATCGCCATCGCGCGCCGCCGCCTTCGGCCCCCCAGCGATCAACTCATTGGCCCGTTGAACACGCGACCGGCTCTTGCGAGTGCGAGCCTTCGCGCCGTGCCGCAGCCAGTCGAGCTCACGCCGCGCCAGATTACGTCGCGTCGACTCCGACGCAGCCGCCATCTCCTCACGCAACGCCCGCCCCTCTAGGTAGCCGTCGTAGCCGCCCTCGTGGACATAGGAGGTGCCACGATCGAGTTCGAGCACCCTTGTCGAGACATTGTCGAGCACATGACGATCATGGGTGACCAACACAAGCCCACCTCGGAATCGCCGGAGCTCCTCCTCAAGCCACTCGATGGCATCGACGTCGAGATGATTGGTCGGCTCATCGAGAATAAGCAGATCAGCATCGGCGACCAGTGCCATGGCGAGCGCAACACGCTTCTCCTGCCCCCCTGACAATTCGGAGGTGGACCGATCGAACAGATCCCCCAACCCCAGCCGATCAAGAATTGCCTCGCCTCGCCAACCCGCGCCAACTGCGTCACGCACCGTTCCGGATGCCAACTCGGTGACCTGATCGAGCGTGGCAATCGTGACGCCACTCCCCCGACGGATCAGACCGCTTTCCGGCTGCCGGCTTCCCGCCAAGACGTCGAGGAGTGTCGTCTTGCCAGTGCCGTTGATGCCGACCACGCCGAGCCGATCGCCGGTGGACACAGTGACCGACACGTTCGAGAACAGCGGCCGGTCGGGCCGCATCATTATCACGTCTGATGCATCGACCAAGATCATTCGAGCAGGCTATTGGCGTTGGACCGACCACTGACCGGGCGGGCCTTCTTCTTGCGACACCACCGATGCACGTAGTGTGACACCGAGGCAAATCCGTCTTGGTGCATGTCATATGGGAGTGACCCGTGGATGTAGAAGGTCAATCGGCCAAGACCGCCATAAGTGGACCGGTCGCGATTGGAGCAAGTATTGCTGCGTTTGCGGTGATCGCAACAATTCTCGTTTTGGTGATGGGCGGCGGAAGCAGCTCCGATTCGAGCGCACCACCCACGACTGCGGCTCCCGCCTCCACAACGGCACCCACCTCCACTACAGCACCAGCCGCTGCTGCACCGACAACCGCACCCACCGCCACCGATCCGGCCGGACCACAACCCGTTGGTGCCGACCCGGCAGCGCTCGCTCGAGCGTCTGTGCAGCTTGCACCGCTCATGTCAGATGGCTTTCAGTGCTGGACCGGATCCGGCACGATCATCGACCCGTCGGGGATGATTCTCACCAACTCCCATGTCGTCGCGAGCGAGCCGGATTGCAGGTGGGAGTCAATGACCGTGGCGATCACCGATCGCACCGACTCCCCTGCCGAGCCGACCTATCTGGCTGAGGTGGCCGGTTTCGACCCGATTATCGATGTGGCCACATTGCGAATCGTCAGCGATATGGATGGCAACCCGGTCAATCTGACAGATCTCCCGTTCGTGAACGTCGGTGACTCCGACACAGTCGAAGTTGGAGATGCCCTCACGATGTTCGGATACCCGGCCATTGGAGGCAACACGATCTCCGTCACCAACGGAATTGTCTCCGGATTCTCACGAGAGGCAGGAATCGACGATCAGCGGGCGTGGATAAAAACCGACGCCACGATCTCTGGTGGCAACAGCGGCGGCGGTGCCATCGACAGCAGCGGAAACCTGGTCGGCATTCCCACCACCGCAGGCATACGCGGTGAGCTCACCGCCGACTGTCGAGTGTTGGAAGACACCAACGGCGACGGCACGGTCGATGGCACGGATTCCTGTATCCCGATAGGGGGATTTCTCAATGGACTCAGGCCGATCAGGCTCGCCGCCGATGTAATTTCCGCCGTCAGGTCGGGCGACACCGCCGACCCGACGATTGGCGCAGATCCAGTCGACGTGATCAGCACTGCGTGGGCCGGCACTCCATTGTTCGGCCCTGATGTCACGCTTGGCGATGAGCTCACCGAAATTGTCGACACTCTTCCGGCTGATTCTCCCCAAGTATGCGCATTCTGGGAATACGACGGCATGCAAGACGGCGCGCTCTACGACACGGTCTGGTATTTCGATGGCACCGTGATCGACGAGTCAAGCAGTTTCAACTCGACGTGGTCGGGCGGCTCGTTCGGAACCTGGTGGGCCTGTGCAACAAACACAGATGGAATCGGCACCGGTTCGCTCGAGTTCGCGATTTTCGTCGAAGGCGAGCAACTTGCTTCCGGCGCGATGTATGTGGGCGACGGCCACTTACCAATGTTTTACCAGATCAACAATTTGTCCGACTCGGAAATTTGCTACGTCTTCGCCAGCCCGACGCTTGCCGCCCTTTGGGGCGGCGACCGCCTGGGTGAGACAGAAACCGTTATGCTTGGCGACTCGATCCAGTTGCCTTTGACCACAGGCCAGTGGGACGTCCTCCTCCAGGGTTGCGACCAACAGCCCCTGGAAACCTATTTCGATTTCTTTATGGCCGACGGCGCCCAGATCAACTTCCCGAAACTCGCCGATTAACGCGAGACGTTGGCGGCCGACGCCGCCACACTCACTTCTGCTCCACGCGACTGTTGAGAGCGCGGAATGCCAACGTCTGGCTGACGGCGGCCAAACCAGCGATCGCAGCCATGCCCTTCAGCAGATCGCCGGGCGCCCAGCCAAGAAAGAGCGAACGCAGCCCAGCCAAGAGGTATGTGACCGGGTTGTAGCGGGCCACCTCACCCAGCCATCCGGTCATCGCTTCGAGCGGCAGGAACGTCGTGGTCATGAACGCGAACGGGAAGAAGAGAAGGAAGCTCGAGTTGACCGCGCTCGGGTTTCCGGTGCGAAGTGCTATCGCATAGGGAAACCCGGTGTACGCCACACCCCACATCGCACCCATCAACATAAAGACGAGCACTCCAAGTGGACCGGTCGAGAACCTGACGCCGACTGCGAATCCGAGGAGCACTACCGGCACTGTCAGCGCCAACACCAGAACGAAATCGGACACCATCAGTCCGAGGAGCAATGCTCGTCTCGACACCGGGGTAAGGAGGAGTCGGTCGAAATATCCATCCTGGATGTCGAGCACCAACGCTGAGGCACGAGAGATACCGGTAACCGCGAAAACCACGCCCACCGGCAATTGAAACGCCTTGTAGTCGATCTTCAACGAAGTGAAGCTGGCCACGTCCTGTAGTGCACCGATGTTGATCACAAAGAAGAACACCGGCACAGCCAGAGCGGGTATGACGAATTCAAGGTCTCGCGGCAGTTGCTGAAGTGCCCTGATCGCCACGGATCGAATATCACTGAAGAATCCGGCAGGTCGAGCCACGATGGGTTGGTTCATATGTCGCTCTCTTCCAGATGAGATCCGGTCACCTCGAGAAACACGTCGTCGAGTGTTGGGGTTCTCAGGGCCAACTCATCGACTGAGATACCCGCGCTGTCGAGTGCCACCGCCACCGGGCTCAGCGCTCGTCCCCCATGTTTGGTGACCGCCCGAACTTCGTTCTCGAACGTCTCGACGCTGTCGATACCGGACACGCTCGAGAGCACATTGACCACCTCTTCGTGGTGGACACTGGTTCGAATCACCACCACGTCGTCGCCAATCGATCGTTTCAACTGCTCCGGCGATCCCTCCGCGGCGATCCTTCCACGGTCGATGATGCCAACTCGGTCAGCGAGCTCATCGGCCTCCTCGAGATATTGCGTGGTGAGAAAAACCGTCATTCCCAATTCGCCGTTGAGGCGACGAACCTCTTCCCAGACTTGCATTCGGCCAGGCGGATCGAGTCCGGTGGTCGGCTCGTCGAGAAAGAGCACCTCGGGGTTGTGGACCAACGACGCGGCCAAGTCGAGCCGGCGCCGCATGCCACCCGAGTACGTGCCGACCATGTGGTCGAATGCAGACATGTCGACCAGATGCGCCAGCTCATCGATTCGCTGTTGGATCTCACCGGATCGCAGACCAAACAGCCGACCTTGAGTTGTGATGATCTCACGTCCCGTCATCTTCGGATCGAGAGACGCTTCTTGTAGCGCTACCCCGATACGGAGCCGGACATCGCCGGGGCAGGTCAGAATATCGATCCCGGCGATCGAGGCGCTACCGGCTGTGGGTTTCAGCAGCGTGCACAGCATCTTCACCATGGTTGACTTTCCCGCGCCGTTCGGTCCCAAAAATCCGTAGATCTCACCCGGTTCAACGTGCAGGTCGACATGGTCAACAGCGACATTGTCGGCGAATTGCCTCGTGAGGCCCTCGGCTCGAATCAACTTCATACCTCCCGTCAGTGATCGCTAGCGTGCCAGCATGGGATCTCCGATTCAAACAACATTCACCGGCGGTGTCGCCGTTCTTCACATCGATGACGGCAAGGCCAACGCCCTCGGGTACAACCTGATCGAAGCGTTCGACGCCGCGCTCGACCAAGCCGAAGCCGACGCGGATGCGGTTGCGATCTTCGGCCGACCCGGCCGATTCAGCGCCGGTTTCGATTTGGCCGTAATGAAGGAGAGCGCCGAAGCAGCCCAACTTCTGGTTGGCCGAGGCGCCGAATTGCTTTTGCGTCTCTACGGTTTCCCCCGACCCGTCGTTGCGGGTTGCACTGGCCACGCGCTCGCCGCGGGCGCGCTTCTTCTCCTGACGTGCGATGAACGCATTGGGGTCGACACCGACGTAAAGATCGGCCTCCCCGAGGTTGGCATCGGCATGCCTCTTCCGCGCTTCGCGGTTGAACTCGCGCGAGACCGTCTCAGCCCACGCGAATTCACTCGATCGACAATGCTCGCCACGATCTACACACCGAGCCAGGCTGTAGATGCCGGGTACCTCGACGAGGTTGTCGGCCCCGATGATCTGGAATCCCGCGTGCTGGCTCGCTCCGCCGAGTTGGCTTCCGGCTTACACCGGGGAGGGTTCGTGATCACACGCTCCAATGCGCGAGGAAAGTTCATCAAGACCGTGCGCTCAGAGTTGGCCGCTGATCTGGAAACGTTCGCGGTTTCATCGAGTTGACAGACCGCCACACGGCGGTTGCTGGCCGGCGGAGGGCCGGACGCACGCCCAACGGCAACTTTTGGGAAGATGCCGGCCTCGCGCGGGGTTGATCATCGCGACCCCTCAGGAGTAGTAATGGCCAATCGACAAATCAACGCGATCGATTTCTACTGGAGACCTGGCTGTGGGTTTTGCATGATGCTCGACCGCAAGCTTTCCGCCGCCGGTATTGAACTCGTGAAACACAACATCTGGGACAGCCCGGCCGACGCGGCCACGGTTCGGCGTCACGCCAATGGCGACGAGACAGTGCCCACGGTAGTTATAGGCAAAACCACACTCGTCAATCCGTCAGCGGCCAAAGTCATGGCGGCGGTGGCCGAGAACGCGCCGCATCTACTGCCAGAGGGCTGGGAGCCACGCGAAACTGGTCGCGCCAAGTCCGCAGTACGTCGCATGCTCCGAGGCTGACCGGGCCCGCCCCGGCCCTCGAACACATCCGGTACCCTCGCAACCGGCATGGCCGGATATGACGCAGTTCTCGTTCTGTCATTTGGGGGCCCTGAGGGCCCCAATGACGTAATACCATTTCTCGAGAACGTCACCCGAGGGCGCAACGTGCCACGTGCCCGTCTCGATGAGGTGGCAGCCAGATACATGGACCTCGGTGGAATCAGCCCGATCAACGAACAGTGCCGGCGCCTTGTCACCGCGCTTCAGTCCGATCTGCTGGGCCATCAAATTGATCTTCCCGTCTACTGGGGCAACCGCAACTGGCGCCCGATGCTCGTCGACACCGTCCGGGAGATGGCCCGAAACGGCGTGACGAAGGCTCTGGCCGTCACGACATCTGCCTACAGCTCCTACTCGAGTTGCCGTCAGTACCTCGAAGACATCGAGGCCGCCAGATCAGCGGTGGGTCCGTCAGCCCCCGTAATCGACAAGATCCGCGCCTACTACGACCACCCAGGCTTCATAAACCCTTTCGTCTCAGCCACGCGCCGGGCGCTCAACGACCTCGACGATCTGGGACGCAACGCGCATCTCGTGTTCACAGCTCATTCGATACCGCTCGCGATGGCCCAACAATGCGATTACGAGGTCCAAATCGCCGAGGCGGCCCGTCTCGTCGCTACGCAACAGGATTCGACCCACGACTGGAGCATCGCTTGGCAGAGCCGATCAGGACCGCCACAAGTCCCGTGGCTAGAGCCCGATATCAACGACCATCTGCGAAAGCTCCGCGACACGGGTGTGAGCGCCGCGACAATCGTGCCGATCGGATTTGTGTCAGATCATGTGGAGGTGCTGTTCGACCTCGACGACGAGGCAGCGCGGACCGCATCTGAGATCGGCCTCAAGGTCACCAGAGCGGGCACACCCGCGACTGCACCAGACGACGAATTCATCACGATGTGGCGTCAACTTGTCGAAGAGCGGCTCGACGCGGAATCTCCCTGTCTGGGCAACGGATCACTGGGGCTTCGCCCAAACACGTGCCCCACCGGATGCTGCATATCGCAGGTGAGATACGACACTAATCGCGCGTAACGCGCACTATCCGCCACTCATCGCGCGAGATTTTCTATCCTACACCAGGTTCTGACATCACTCTCTGACAGGAACGACCAGCGTTGAACCACACTCGGATTGCAGCCGAAGCCATCCAATACCGGCTCGACTTGGTCCGCGAACCGCTGATCCGACTCACAGACAGCGAGATCGAAAGAATGGCGAACGCCACTATTGCTGCTGCCGATCCAACCGTCGACAGCGCTATTCGACACATTGCCGAAGCTTGGATCGAGGCGGGCATCCACCCCGAAATGCTCTGCCACGTATGGGATTCTCCGGCCGTACGCCACCTCTTCGACACCAACCCGCGGCTCATCGATGCCCTCGATGACATCGTCAGAGTCGCCACAAGATCAATGGCGGCCTGAGGCCGGGTCTACTTCCAGCCTCTGGGTTCGCTAGCTTTGGCTCGTGCCTGTGATCGCTGTTGTCAATCAGAAGGGCGGGGTTGGCAAGACCACCGTTGCGCTTGGCCTGGCGGCCACCGCTTGGTCGCGCCATCTCGACTGCCTTGTCATCGACCTCGACCCGCAGGCCAACGCCACCACCGGGCTCGGAGTTTGGGATGCTCCTTTCAGCGTTGATCAGGCATTGGCCGAAGAGCGATCCGGTGCGATCGCTGGTCTTCGAGTCACGTCCGGCTGGCCCGACGAGGGAGGTCGACCACCATCGGTCGTGCCATCCACCCCAGCACTAGCCGCCCGCGAACCACAACTACTCACCGATCCGATCGGCGCCAACGACCGTTTGGCAATCGCCCTCGAGGGGGTCCACCACGACGTCGTGATCATCGACTGTCCACCATCCTTGGGCCTTCTCACCGTCAACGGCCTCTTCGCCGCTGATCGAGCACTAGTGGTGACCGAACCCGGAGCTTGGGCCTCCGACGGGGTGGGCCAAATCCTGCGCACTGTGAATCGAATCTCGGAGCGTCGACGAGTGCCGTTGGAAATTGCAGGTGTGGCGGTCAATCGGCTGGGCCGCACCCGCGATGCCCGGTACTGGGACGAACAACTTCGCAACGACCACGGCGACATGGTTCTGCCGGCCGTGCATCTTCGCGCCGCCATTCCTGAAGCATCCGCTGGGTCCATGCCCATCCATTCGATGGGCAAACGACCTGGGGCTCAAGAAGCAGCCGCTGAGTTTGACCACCTGTTCGATCTCATAATCTCCACGGAGGTCGCTCATGGTGTATGACCCTCAGAAGAATCGGCGCCGACCCGCTCCTTCGGAGGCAGGTCCTGCCCCAGTCGATGCGTTGATACGCGACGACTCCCCACCAACCCCGGTTGTCGATGACCCACCAGCTGCGCCCAACGTCACCCCGCCCGTAGCCGACCCTCCGGCTGACTCCTTATTGGTCAACACCGGTGTGGCCATCGCCGTTGGCGCAGCCGGAGCACTTCTGCTGGCTCGCTACCTTTGGCGCCGTGCCCACTCAGTTTCGGCGGGACTGTGATTTATTTCTCTTAGCTACCGCGGCTGTGCCGTCGGCGCAGATCCCGACGTAGGGGCACCAACCACACAACGGCCCCACCTTCGTGGGAAAATCGTCGTTTGTGCAGGCAACATCAATTGCACCCCACGTGTCGGCCAGCGCTCCCGTGACCTCTTCGAGGCGCGAGTCGGTGACCTCAGCGGAAACCTCTTGAGTTCGCTCGCCCAAGAACAGCAACCTGACTTTTGACGGGACCTCGCCGCTCGTATCGGCTATCGCCGCGGCATAGAGCAGAACCTGGGGCAACTTCTCGTCGCGATACCTAGCCGACCGAGGGGCACTACCCGACTTGTAGTCGGTGACCACCAAACGGTCGTCCTCGAGATCCAGCCGGTCGACGACGCCACGAAATGGCACGCCGGCAAGCGTTGCCTGAACATTCTGTTCGGTGGCCTTCACTTCGATCTCCGGTGGCGTTTGGAGCTGCCAGAGATTGGACACCGCATTCCACGACTTCCACTTGAAACCGCGAGCGGCGTCGGTGTCTAGTTCGAGCGACTTAAAATCTTTGCCGGACTCCCATGTGGGCCATTCTCTTGCCGCAATTTCACGGGCCGATTCTTTGGTCCGCTGGTCGGAGTCGAGCTGCATCAGCAACTCCAGAACTCGGTGAGCGAAGCTACCCACCAACGCGGCCTCGCCTGGCGGGTCGGGCAGGTGTTCGATGTAACGGTGGCGCCACTTCTTCGCACATTGCTGGAATGCGGACGCGCCTGAGGGTGATAGCCGCTTCGGCCGCTTCAAGGGCGGAGCGACCGCGGCCGAGTCGTCTGGTTGACCGTCGGTTGGCGTGACCTCAGATGTCATCGAGCTAGTTTTACATCATCGGTGTGACAACCGAGGGCGATCGATCTCAGATGTCGAGTATCGAGTCGTCGAACACGGCTGAATTCTTGACCAGGAAATTGCGGCGTTTCGACACATCGTTGCCCATCAGGACATCAAACATCTTTGCGGCATCGCTTGCTTGCTTGCCGTCGTCCATTGTGAGCCGACGAAGAGTTCTGGTAGCGGGGTCGAGAGCGCAGTAACGGAGCTCGTCGACGTTCATCTCGCCGAGGCCCTTGAACCGCTGCCACCTCACGTTTTCTCGCTTCCGATTACCTTTGCAAATCTCGTCGGTGATGCGATCGCGATCTTCGTCTGAGTAGGCCCGGTAGATTTCGTCGCCGACCTTGGTGGTGAACAACGGCGGTTGCGCGGCAAATACGTTGCCGTTCTCGAGCATTGGTCTCATGTAGCGGTGGATCAAGGTGAGCAGAAGGCAACGAATGTGGCTGCCGTCGACATCGGCGTCGCAGAGGATCACGATGCGGCCGTAGCGGGCATCGTCGATGTTGAAGTCCTTGCCGGCACCAGCCCCGATGGAGGTGAAAAGAGCTTTGGCTTCGGCGTTGTCTAGCACCTGTTTGGTGGAGGCCTTCGCGGCGTTGACCACCTTTCCCCTCAACGGCAGGATCGCCATGGTCTCGCTGTCGCGCCCGCGCTTTGCCGGCCCGGCTGCAGAGTCTCCCTCTACCAGGATCAGCTCGGAATCTTTTCCATGACTTCGGCAGTCGGCCAACTTCTGAGGCATACCGGTGGAGCCCAGGCTCGCCGCCTTGCGCTTCGCCTGCAGTACCTGCTTGGAAGCCACACGATTGAGTACGGCGTTGGTGATCTTGTCGCCGATGGCCTTGACGTGAGTGCGCGGACCACCTCCGACGTCGAACCACTCCTTGAGCTGGTCGTAGATGATTCGGGCCACGATTCCCTCAACAGCCGGTGTTCCCAGCTCCTGTTTGGTCTGGCCTCGAAACTGAGGCTCGGCGAACGTCACCTTGAGCGCAGCGACCAGCCCCTCCTGAACATCATCCTTGGTGGCGCGGTGTTGATTCGCCTTGGCCAACTTGGCCAGCTTGCGGGTGTCCTTCAGCAAGATGTTGTTGACGACCCGGGTGAGCGCTTTGTCGAAACCGGCCAAGTGGGTGCCGCCGTGAGTTGTGGGGATGGTGTTGACAAACGACACCACCGTCGTGTCGTAGCCCTTGACCCATCGCAGCGCCACGTCGACCGTGCACTCCCGGGTGACATCGGTCATCTTGCCGTTGACCGGCACCTTCTCGACGAACGAATCAATGCCGTTGACCGAAATAACTTGGCTGGCGCTCTCGCCGATCGACAGATGATCCACCAGATCTGCCAACCCGCCCCGCGAGACGAACACGAACTTGTCGGGGCGACCGCCCACCCTGCGATCGTCGACGGTGATCCGCATCCCCGGGACCAGAAAACATGCGTTTGTGCAGCGCTCACAGATCTCATCGACGTCGATTCGCGCCTCGGGATCGAAAATGTCGAAATCGGGCCAGAACCGGACCCGTGTGCCGGTCTTGTTCTTGGAGATCCTCTTGATCTTTTCGAGTTTGTGTCCGGCACGAAACTTTGTGCCGTCGAAGTGGCCGGCCCGGCGTTCACTGAACCAGAGCTGATGGGTGGCTCCGTCACGATCCACTTCGGCCACCAACTTTGATGCCAGCGCGTTGACCACCGACGCACCAACACCGTGGAGGCCGCCCGACGAGGTGTAGGCACCGCCGCCAAATTTGCCTCCGGCATGTAGTTCGGTGAACACCACCTCAAGGGCCGAAACTTTGCGCTTCGTGTGAGTGTCGACCGGAATGCCCCGGCCATCGTCGTAGACCTCAACCGACTTGTCGCGGTGGAGGATGACATCGATCTTTTTGGCAAACCCGGCGGATGCCTCGTCGACGGCGTTGTCGATGATCTCCCAGACAAGGTGCATGAGACCGTCGGACCCGGTGCCGCCGATGTACATCCCGGGCCGTTTTCGCACCGCGTCGAGGCCTTCGAGAGTCTCGATGGCATCGGCGTCGTATTCGCGTGAAGCGTGTTGCTTGGGATTCACGTCACCACCGCCCGGGGGCGATCACTCGGATCAACCGTTCGGTGGGAGGGGCAACCAGATCACGTCGGGTGGCCTCCACCCAGAGCGGCACGGGATGAGGGTCGAGCTTTTTGGGATCAACATCGCCCGACATTTGCGCGAGCAGGCCCGTCGCCGAGCCGATGTAGGCGAGTGTCAAGGACGCTGCGGACGGCAACCTCACCAACCGGACGCCTTGCGTATTACGGCCTTTCAGCGGAATTTCCGATGTCGAGGTGGTCTTCAATCCGGAATCCGAAGTTGCCGCCAGAACCAGTGATTCGCCAGTCGATTCAGCCGACGAGGCCAAACCTGCGCCCACGACCGTGGCTCCGGACCGCAGTTTCATTGCTCCGACTCCACCCGCGCCTCGCCCTTGCAGACTTATCGAATCAACCAATGTTCGCAGTGCTTGACCATCTGATGCGACTATGACCATCTCCGAGCCGGGCGACGCGGCGAACACCGCTACCACCGATGCCGTGCCCTTGAGCCCGATGATCGTGCGCCCGGGTTTGGTGGAGATGACCTCATCAACGCTCAACTGCTTGGCAAGTCCATTGGAGGTGACCACCACAACATTGGTGGCCTCACCTTGAGTTGATGAAACCAATCCCCTGGCTACCTCACCCCTATTGAAGCCCATCACCTGGGAGACATCAGCACCCCGCGTGCGCCCTGACGAATCCGGAAGATCAGCTCCTCTCACGTGGAACACCCGACCTTCAGATGTGATCGCCGACACGATCGAGGCAGTGGTCGACACAACCTCGCAGGAGATGAGGTCATGGCGGCCAGCGGTCGCATGCTTTGCATGATCGGGAGATGTGGACGCAATGTGCCCCGACGTGGAGATGGCGACCAAGCAGGGTTCATCTGCCACCTCAGAGGGAGTGGCCGCGAGCGGGGGAGCCTCGAAACTGGGGATGTCGGCGGGCTGGAGGATCTCGGATCGACGCGGGACAGCCAAGTCGGCAACCAGATCGTGGAGCTCTTTGAGGACGGTCGTGCGCCGGCGTTGCTCCGATCCGAGAATCTTCTCGTATTCGGCGACGTTGGCCCGCAGCTCGGCCACCTCGGTTTCGATCTCGAGTTTGGCCAGCGCAGTGAGCCTCCGCAGCGGCATTTCGAGAATGTGTGCCGCCTGGACCTGGGAGAGATTGAAACGCTCCATCAGCCTGGTGCGGGCCTCGCCAGAGTCGTGAGACGACCTGATGATCGCAACGACTTCATCGATGGCATCGAGAGCAACGATCAGGCCTTCGAGAATGTGGAGACGTTCGAGGGCTTTTTCGAGACGATGGCGAGTGCGCCTGACGATGACCTCGAGGCGATGGTCGATGTAGTGGCGGCAGAGGTCGTAGACACCGAGTGTGGTTGGCACCCCGTCGACCAGGACCACATTGTTGATGCCGAAGGTCTCCTCGAGCGCGGTCCGCCGGTAGAGATCGTGAAGCACAGCCTGTGGGTTGACAGCAGCCTTCACATCGATCTGGAGGTGCACTGATCCCACGTCGGTGGTGTGATCAGAAAGGTCGGCAATTCCGGTGACTCCGGTGAGCTTCCCGGAGTTGACGAGGTCCTTCACTTTGGCGATCACCCGCTCCACACCCACGAGATATGGAAGCTCGGTGACCACGATGGCTTGTCGGCCTCGGGTGATCTGTTCGATGTGGGCGCGTGCTCGTATTCGGAATGATCCACGACCGGTTTCGTAGGCCTCTCGGAGGCTGTCGTCGATCACGATTCCACCAGATGGGAAGTCGGGTCCTGGCATGACCTCCATCAACTCATCGACAGTTGGGCGTGGGCGACGCTTGTTCATCACCAACGCCACCACCGCCTCGACCTCAGCCAAGTTGTGTGGCGCCATGTTGGTGGCCATGCCCACCGCGATGCCGCTGGTGCCGTTTACCAAAATATTGGGCAACGCCGCTGGCAAGACGATCGGCTCCTCGCCCTCGCCGTCGTAGGTAGGGCGGAAATCGACGGTGTCTTCGTCGAGCTCTCTCACCATCTGCATGGCAGCCGGGGCCAGACGACATTCGGTGTATCTCGATGCTGCGGGAGGGTCGTCGAGGCTGCCGAAGTTGCCTTGCGGATCGATGAACGGAACCATCCGCGAGAACCCCTGACCCATCCGGGTCAGGGCGTCGTAGATCGCGGAATCTCCATGAGGGTGGTAACGCCCCATCGTGTCGCCGACGATGCGGGCTGATTTGCGAAACGGCGTACCGGGCCTGACCCCCATCTGCAGCATCGACCACAGAATGCGGCGCTGCACTGGCTTCAATCCATCGCGCACGTCGGGGATGGCTCGGGAGGTGATCACCGATAGCGAGTAGGCGAGAAATGACTCACTCATCTCGTCGGCAACCGGCACGTTGACTACTTCACGGGCGAAATTTGGTTGGAATTCGAGCTGTCGGGGCACTGATTCTCCGTCTTGGAAGCTACGGATTGACGAACAAATGTTCGCCACTCTATCGCCGCGGTCAACGGCGTGCTCTGACGGTAGCGAACCTCGGCATAGGTGTTGGGGAGTATCAGGTCATCGTTTCTGGTCGATTCGGCGTCGAATGCCGCCCGGGACTCCGTGAGCAGGTAGGTTCACACCAACGACCGATTGCGAAGGAGACTCAATTGCGGCGCCTCACCACAATCTTGATCGCTACCACCATGCTGGCAACAGCATGCGGTGGAGACGGCGGCAGCGGCCTTTTGGGCGCGGCCTCGTCAGCCAACTGGTGTGATTTAGCGCAGAAGGTCGAAGATTCCAGTAATGCGCTCGACAGCCCCACAGCCGACGGAATCCACGAGTTCGCCGATCAGGTGAAGGCGTCGGTGTCCGCTGCGCCCGCCGAGATCAAGGCCGATGTCGAGATCCTGGCGACATTCGTAGACGATCTCGCAACCGCACTCGAAGAGAACGACGACAATGTTCTCTTGGCGTTCGACTCGCTCAGCAGCGAGCTCAGCGACCCGAAGTTCGAAGAAGCCGGCAACCGGATAGATGCCTACAACAAACGCGAATGCGGTATCACCGACCCCAGCTCCGCCGACTCCGGCTCGACCGACACAAGTGCGACCGACACAGGGTCGACCGACGTCGCTCCGCCTCCCGCTGACAATTCCGGGGGCACCGACCTCGGAGGCGACCCCGCCATCGACGGCGGCCTGATCGCTTCTCTTGCCCAAGAGATGGGGGTCACCGAGGATCAGGCGCGCTGTCTGATCTCCAAGCTCGACTTCACCGCCAGCGAAACACCTCCGGTCGGCGAGATGCTGAACGCCTTTACCGACTGCGGTATCGATCCCCTCGCCATCGGCGGCTGATCAACAAGAATTCCACGCTCGGACCAGCACCTGCGGCAAGATCCATGATCCGAAAGGCGTCAACCGATCCTCTGCCACCAGCCCGATCGCGCCCCAGAGCTCGGTGCAGACGGCCAGCGACCACTCGACTTGGGCACGGTCGGCTTTGGGGATGGTGGAGGAGACCTCGGGGCACCTGTTGATGAGGTCGACCAGATGGGGAGATTCGACAGACGCACCGGCTCCCTCGCGCACCAGTCCGATCACTACACCCAACCAGTCGGCCCACTCCAACGTCGATACGGCGTCGCGGGCGTCGCCGTCGAGGGGGGCCATTTGATGAGGTCTGACGCAGGCGGCCAGCGCCGCCAACACGACATTCATGTCGGTGTCGTCGAGGTCGACCGGCCCCCGCGACGCCGCAAGCCACTGTGCTCCACGATCATCGATGTCGGCTGCTTGGCGCAGTACTGCCGCTGCGCTGAATATCGCGTCGTCACGGGAGTCTGAGAGCTCATCCGACGATCTCGGGCCGACCGGCGCCGAGTCAAGAGCCCGAACCAGCACGCTCAAAGCGAACGCGTCGTCGTCGGGATCGTGCTCCGGAAGATCAGGAACGACATCGTCGAGCATTCGGGGGACGGCCAGATCACGCTCGACGAGAGTCGACAACCGTGCGATGAGGAGCCGACCATTGACGACGAATGTCTCACGGGGTCGCGGGGTCGCCACGAAGGCGTCGGCCACCCGATCGGCCAATGCAACCGGATCAGTCGGCGTCGATTCGATCTCGGACTCCGGATCAGCGGCCAACCCGACAACATCAGCGGGTCCGACCGCCACCTCCCCGATCGACTCTGACTCACCGGGTACGAGATCGATAGCCAATGTGTGGGACACATCGGCTGAATCCATGAACCGAAAGACTGCCGATTCCCCGCGTCGGTTGGCATATATCCAGGCTCCGTCACAAGTCGACGTGCCCAACGAGTCGAACCATTCAGGCAACTCAATGTCGGTGCCATGAGAAGCGGACGACTCCGCCCCGGCCGGACCTGAGACGTCGATAGCGAGAAGAGATCGAACCGAGGCCGCGACAACTGCCGCGGCCGAGCCGCCCGCCTGGTCGAGTCTCATCAGCAACGCCGACACGGTTTCATCGGGACCGCCTTGAAGCGATCCCCCATTCGAGTCGACCGCCAGGGCCGTCAGATCGCTCGCCCAAGCTTCCGCCCTGGGACCATCGAGATTCCACAGTGCCGGCACCTGATCGAGGGCCTGAGCTACGACTTTGGACAGAGATTCGCTCACGAGTTCCAGAGGATACCCGCGCACCGGAGGTGTGGATCCTGCCCACGTTCGGCACCGCCAACACCCCGGCAATAGAGTGCCCGAATGCCGGAGTTGCCAGAGGTCGAGACGATCAGAAGGCAATTGAGGCCTCGCCTGGTCGGTTCGACGATCGTCGACGCCGGGTCGCATTGGTCGGCCAAGTTCACGCCCGCCATTGATGCCATTGGAGACGAGATCACCGACGTGGCACGCCGCGGGAAGTACCTCATTCTCAATACCGAAGGGGGCGACGGCGCCCACGACCTGATCATCCACCTCGGCATGACCGGCCGACTTGCCGTGTCCAACCAGGTGGATATGGGCCACTCACACCTGCGCGCATGGTGGCACCTCGACAATGGTTCGATCTTCACCTTCCATGATGCTCGACGATTCGGGCGCGTCTACTGGGTAGATAGAGGCGACTGGTCATCGATAGCCACGTTGGCAGCGATCGGCCCGGAGCCATTCGACGAAGAATTCACCGGCGCTCACCTCTACCGTGAGATCAAGCGATCGACCCGCCATGTCAAGACTCAGTTGCTCTCACAAAGACCGGTGGCCGGAGTCGGAAACATCTACGCCGACGAGGCACTCTGGCTCGCCCGCATCAATCCCGCAGCCCGCACCCTGTCGAAACCAGGCGCAGAACGACTGGCGTCGGCAATCCGTGAGGCTCTGAAATCTGGAATAGAGCATGGCGGCACCACGCTTCGCGACTACGTCGATTCCGATGGGCACTCAGGCCAGAACCAACACAGTCTCCATTGTTACGGCCGCAGCGGCGACCCTTGCGAGCGGTGCGGCACCATCCTGCGTAAACGAGAACTCGATGCTCGTGGCACCACTTGGTGCCCAACCTGTCAACGCCGCTGACTCCGAGGGAACCTGCCGTCGAGCACGGCATGGATCACGCCGACCACAACACCCACACCGATCACAAACATCACGCCGCCGAAGCCGAAGCTGTCGGCGTCGATTACGGCAAGAGGTGTGTCAGCCGCGATCGCCGCGAAACTCGCCGCTGCGAGAACCAAATCGATGACCACGTGCAGAACTGTCGGCGGCGAGTCGGAACGTCCGAAACAGGCGCAGGATCCGACTCCGCGACCGATAGCGAGCATCACAAGCGCCGCGAATACCAGGTAGGTGACGGCGACCAGACCCGCGGTGGTGGTGCCTCCCAACAACACGGCAGTCAGCCCCAATACGATCTCGAAAACACCAATCGACCTGCCGAGCCACGAACGAACTCGTCCGAGCCGCTGGTCGCTGCGCAACGGAACGCCCACCCCTACGAGAAACTCGATCAAGGGGGCCGGATCAACGACCTTGTGGGGGCCCGACACGATCAGCAGCACCGAGGCGACCGTGAGGGATGCTGTGGCCAGATCCATCCCACGACGCTACGCGCTGGACACGGCACGACGACAGTGCGCCACTACGGTGAGCGAGTGGCCGCCGACCGTCCAGACTTCTACGACCTCATAGCATCCAACCGTCGACGCACCTGGCTGCTGATGTTCGCCTTCTTCGTGCTGCTTGCGCTGGTGGGCGTATTCGTCTCGCTGTT
This sequence comes from Acidimicrobiales bacterium, assembly GCA_041687805.1. GTDB lineage: Bacteria > Actinomycetota > Acidimicrobiia > Acidimicrobiales > Aldehydirespiratoraceae > SZUA-87. The sequence continues at coordinate 3,772 of JBDNJK010000002.1, read as the reverse complement.
CATGGGCCTCGGAGTTGTCGGCATGGTCATTGCCGGAATCGTCGCCATCTGGCTGACGGCCGGGTCCTACTACAAAGGCGCCTCACTGGCCCTGCGTTCGACCCGGGCAATCCCCGCTCCGCAGGGCGAATACCCGAGACTTCACAATCTGGTGCAAGAGGTTTCTCTGGCCGCCGGGATCCCGCCACCATCGGTGTATGTCGTTCACGACCCCTCCCCCAACGCCTTCGCCACCGGCCGCGATCCCGAGCACGCATCGGTCGCTGTCACCACCGGGCTGATCGACAAGATGAACCGGGCAGAGTTGGAGGGCGTGCTCGCCCACGAGATCGCCCACATCCGCAATCGCGACACGCTTGTCATGACCGTCGCCGCGTCCACCGCCGGGTCGATCGCTTTGGTCTCCGATTTCTTCTGGCGGATGCTCTACTGGGGGGCGCTTGTAGGAGGCGGGGCGAGTCGCAATCGACGCTCCAACGAAAGATCCGGTGGACAGAATCCGGTGGTGCTCATCGGATTTCTGGTGGTGGTCATCCTCGCACCTCTGGCCGCCGCGCTGCTCAAGGCTGCCGTATCGAGAAGTCGTGAATCGCTGGCCGACGCCACCGCAGTCAAGTTCACCCGCTATCCGAGCGGCCTGCGCCAGGCGCTCGAGAAGCTCGATGCCGACATCACAGTTGTGAAGCGAACGTCACACGCCACTTCTCACCTGTGGATCGAATCCCCCGATGACCATGAGACGAATGCAAGGGGCCGCAAGTTCAACGACATGTTCAATACGCACCCCCCTCTGGCCGAACGCATCAACCTCCTGCGAGCGATGGAAAGTCTTCCCCCATACACCGGCCCCGACCCCGCGATCGCCGAGTCGTTGCGAACCATGCAGGAAAGCAACTGGGACCCCGACCCGTCGGTGCCCGACTCGCGGTCACGAAGGCCGGTTTCCGGCGCCGGATACACGGCAGCGTCGGCGTCGGTCGACATGCAGGCCATATTCGGTGGTGCAGGCGAGATGGCCCACTCGGATTCTGATCCGGCCCACCCGCCGGCGGGCTGGTACGCGGAGCCGAGCGACGAGGAAGGTGTGCTGCGCTACTGGGACGGTGCAGGTTGGACCCCACATCGCCACGTCATCCCCGACCGCAACCAGCTACGGCCGCCTCGCCGATGACCGATTTACCAGACGCCTCGCCGATGACCGAACAGCCCATCGGAGTGGGTCCGCATCCCGAACCTTGGCCCGACGACCCTCGTCTCGACCCAGCGCTGCTTGGCGAAGGCGATCGCCGCAACGTCGCTGACCACTACCGATATTGGACGGTGGAGGCCATCGTGGCCGACCTCGACACCCGTCGCCACCCATTTCACGTAGCCATCGAAAACTGGGAACACGACCACAACATCGGAACCGTGGTTCGCACCGCCAACGCGTTTCTGGCCCGCGAGATCCACATCGTGGGCAAGCGCCGCTGGAACCGGCGAGGGGCGATGATGACCAACGTCTACCAACACGTTGTCAAACATCCCACCATCGAAGAACTCGTCGAGTGGGCAGCCACCAAGGATCTCCCGATCATCGGCATCGACAATGTCGAGGGTTCAGTGCCGCTGGAGACGTTCCACCTGCCTCAGCGTTGCGTGATGCTGTTCGGTCAGGAAGGGCCGGGCCTCAGCGAGCCGGCAAAGCAGGCTTCTCAGTCAGTGTGCTCAATCGCCCAATACGGCTCCACGCGGTCGATCAACGCCGGGGTGGCGGCCGGTGTCGCCATGCACATGTGGATTCAACGCTGGGCCGAGCCGCCGCCTGGCTGGGGTTGACACCTGGGCCGAGCCGCCGCCTGGCTGGGGTTGATCAGCCTTCGACCAGGTTCATGAGCTCTTCGTCGCTCGGAATCTCGACACCGGGCACATAGTAGGTGTAGAGCCCCCGCACGACGGCTTCAAGATCGCCGGGTTCGGTGCTCGCCAACTCGACGGTGACCATCGAGCCGTAAATGTGGACTGCAGCGACTCCGCCGGCTTCGAACAGCCTCTTGGCAAGCCGGTCAGCCGGGCGGTCGTCGGTGATCTCGACGCCCGCGGTGTAGCGCTCATGGCCCATGCCGGTGAGGCTGCGATTGAGTTCGAACCTGACGATTCCGGATCGAGGCGATGTGGTCTTGATGAGCGTGACTGGTTGTCCCATGGCGGTTCGCACACTAGCGGGACGCGATGCTCACCGGGATGTTCGTCGCCATGCCCATGTTGCTGTGCCGATCGAGATCGCAGCCAATACCGCGTGAACGATCTTGAACCCGACCGGATGGTCGTGAAAGGAAATGAGGATGACGCGAACCAGCCAGTAGAGCGTGGTCCACGCCGCTATCACCGCAACAGACCGTGACAAATCGGGGCGGCCAATCCGAAGGCTGATTACCAACACCACGGCCAGTCCCACAAAGACGAATACCGGCAGTATCCGCAGGATTACGTCGCCAACCGAGAGATCGTGCTCGGTAAAAATGAGACGAGTGCGTGTGACCCACATGAAGAGAGTCCACCCGACGACAACCCAGACCGAGAAACGAGCCGATTTCACCCAGCGAGGGTATCGGTGGCCATCGACCGGGCCGCCGGATAATCGGCCTTGCCGTTGGGGGCGCGTGGCACATCGTCGACAAACACCACTCGCTTGGGGGCCTTGTACCCCGCGAGATCGGCCTTGACGCTCGATATCACCGCCGCTTCGTCTACTTCGGCACCATCTGCGGTTGAGGCCACCGCGGTGACGGCCTGGCCGAAACGCTCGTCATCGACGCCCACCACCAAGCAGTCGATCACACCATCGACCCGCTTGACGGCCTCTTCGACCTCCTCCGGGAACACCTTCTCGCCTCCGGTGTTGATGACTTGGCTCCCGCGACCGAGGAGAATGAAAGTGCCATCGGTATCGACCTTGGCGTAGTCGCCAGGAAACGAATAGCGCACACCATCGATCACACGGAACGTGCGAGCCGACTTCTCGGGGTCCTTGAAATAACCGAGCGGCACGCTCCCACCGGCCGCAACCATGCCGATCTCGTCGGATCCGGGCTCGACCTCGCGATCATCGTCGGTGAATACCTTGGTGTTGGGTGCCTGCACGAAGCGGCCGGTATCGGTGCCCACCCCTTTGGCCGTGATTTGAGTGCCCATCGAACCTTCGGTCGACCCCATGGAGTCGATCAAGGTGATCTGCTCGATCCGGTTGACCAAATCCTGCTTTACCTCGGTGGTCCACATGACCCCGGACGACGACATGAGCTTCAGCGAAGAGGTGTCGTAGGCGCGGCCGTCGGGATGCCCCTCATCAAGCGCCCTGATGATTGGCTTGGCGAAGCTGTCGCCGACGATGGTGATGCTATTGACCGAATGCTTTTCGACCGTGGCCAACAACTCGTGGGGGTCGAGACTGCGATTGGTGAGCGTCACCACATGAGCCCCCGCCAGATGCGGAATGAACGCTCCGATCCACAGGCCGGTCCCGTGCATCAGTGGGGCGCACGTGAGCGACACCATTTGAGATCCAGCGTTGGCCATCTCACTGATCATCGGAGCAACCATCGCCGCGTCAGTTGGTGTGGTGAGCCCAAGCAAGGGGAATCCACCGCCTATGAAAAACGACGTGATCCCCGCGATGTCGTACATCACTCCCTTGGGCACACCGGTGGTGCCGCCGGTATAGAGCATGTAGATGTCGTCTTCGGATCGCTGGATTCGCGGCATCGGATCGTGAGACGAAAGCAGCTCTTCG